>SGZH01000016.1 GCA_004214175.1 Flavobacteriales bacterium
ATTTAAAAATTTAGCTACTTTTTGTGAAGAAGCATCTTGAACCTCAAACCATCCATTCTTAAATGCCTCCGTTATAAAAACATTGGTTCTTTTAACTAGTTTTAGCGCTTGTGGATACCCTTTTATACTCTTTGTTTCAATTTCAAGTTCTTGTAAATTATTTTGTAATTTTTCTTTAGTAGTTTTTAATGTATTCACTCTAAGAATCACATCGGCTAGTTGGTTTAAAGAGTGAATTTCTTTATCCCATTTTTTTCCTAATTCTTTAAGCCCTAAATCATCCAACCAATCTGGAACTGATTCTTTATATTTTCTGATTTTTGATAGTTCATCGAATTTTCCTTTAATTTTTCTTGTTGGGGTAGTTTCAAATTGAGGCCAATCTGGAATTTGAATACCTTTCAAAGTAGCCCAAACAGTAAAAAGCCGAAATAAATTTGCTCTATTATAAGGCTCTTTTACGTCAGCAATTTTTGAATAAAGTCGCTTCCATCGAACAATGTCATAAGTAGTTTCAGCAATGAAACCTCTATCTCTTGCTCCCCATCGTTTATCGCGTTTTAGCGTATTTTTTAATACTTTATCTGCCTGCTTGTGTTCATTAAAAATTAAATGAAGTGAATCAATAGTAGCAAATACAAGGTTACGGTGTAGTTTCATAATTCTGTTATAGTTTGCAAAGGTATTGTTTTAAGCTGTATAGATTTGTTACTTTTGAAAAAAAATAATGATGCGAGTTTACCTAATAACCCTATTTCTAATTCTGTTTATTAGTTGTAATTCTGATAAATCAAAAGGATTTAGTTCGGTTACTATTACAGAGGTGTTTTCAGACAGTTTAAGTATTCGAGCTATTGCACCTGTCACCAAAGATAAAATTTGGTTTGCAGCGAATAATGGAAGAGTTGGCTTTATTGATCACAAAACTCCAAAAATAACCAACATAAAATATGAGGATAAGTTATTAAATTTTAGAGCTATCTCAGTTACAAAAGATGCGATATTTGTTTTGAGTATAGAAAACCCTGCAGTTTTGTATAAAATTGGATTTAATGGAAATGAAGCCACCAATATTGAAGAAGTATATGTAGAAAATGGAGCACATGTTTTTTATGATGCCATTAAGTTTTGGGATGATCAAGAGGGTATTGCAATCGGAGACCCAACAGATGATTGTTTATCTATAATCACAACATACGATGGGGGTAATACTTGGAAGAAATTATCATGTGATCATTTGCCCAAAACAGCCCTTGGTGAAGCTGCTTTTGCTGCTAGTAACTCTAATATTTCTATTTACAAAAATAATGTATGGATAGCAACAGGTGGAAAAAAAGCAAGAGTATTTCATTCTATTGACAGAGGTATTACCTGGAAAGCTTATGAAACTCCTATCATTCAAGGTGGGAGTATGATGGGTATTTTTAGTGTTGATTTTTACGATGACCAAACAGGAATAATTTTTGGCGGAAATTGGGATCGCAAAGAATTTAATGAAGGAAATAAGGCTATTACAAATGACGGTGGAAAAACTTGGAGACTATTAAGTAATGGGAGAGGACCTGGATATCGATCCTCGGTTAAGTTTGTTCCAGGAACTAATGGTAACGATATTGTTGCCGTTGGGTCTCCAGGTATATCTTACAGTAATGATATTGGTAATTCTTGGGTAGAATTATCTAAAGAAGGCTTTTATGCCATTGAATTTGTAAATGATACCCTAGCATTTGCCTCCGGTAAAAATAAAATTTCAAAACTGATTTTTAAATAAAAATAGACCAAAACTATCTATTTAGTTATTTATTTCTTTTTCCCTCGAATTTGTGGATGTTTTAATAGATTTTAATAAATGTATTTTGAAGTATGTCATCAGTATCCTCGTGATTTAAAACTATTTTTCTGATATGCCAAAAAAGACGCTCTTTATATTGATCTACCAATACTCGGAATGCTTTTTCGCTTTCGTTTGGTGATTTTAAGGCTATGATTAATTCTTCTTCATCAATCATTTATTGGGTTTGTTTAAATGTAAGACTAATTATTATTCAAATAGTTTAAACTAAAGAATGAAATAAAAAAACTCTTCTTGAATCTGTGTGTAAGAGTTATTAAGAAAGAGATTGCATTTTAACAAGATTGTAATAGACTCCTTTATTTTCGAGTAATTCATTGTGTTTACCTTGCTCAACGATTTTACCTTTAGCTAAAACTACTATGTTATCTGCTTTTTGAATGGTTGACAACCGATGGGCAATTACTATGGAAGTTCTATTTTTCATCATATTTTCCAAAGCTTTTTGTACAAGTTGTTCGCTTTCAGTGTCTAGTGCTGATGTAGCTTCATCTAATATCATGATAGGAGGATTTTTAAGAACAGCCCTTGCAATACTCAAGCGTTGCTTTTGTCCTCCGCTAAGCTTATTTCCTGAATCTCCAATATTGGTATATATACCCTCTGCTAAATTTTCAACAAATTCCCATGCATTGGCAACTTTTAGTGCATCGATAATCTCAGAATCTGTTGCATTTTTTTTAGCAACCAATAAATTACCCTTAATGGTGTCATTAAACAAAATGGAGTCTTGAGTAACTAGGCCTAATAACTTACGAAGCGATTTTTGAGTGATTTTTTTAATATCTAAATTATCGATATTAATAGAGCCTTTGTTTACATCATAAAACCTAGTAATTAAATTAGCAATCGTACTTTTTCCACTACCACTTTGACCTACTAAAGCAACGGTGTGACCTTTAGGTACTTTAAGCGAAAACTCGTTCAAAACAAAATCATTTTGGTATTTAAAAGAAATATTTTTGATTTCTATCTCCGTCTTAAATTTTGTTTTGTTTTGCGCATCTGGTAGGTCTTTAATATTGGATTCTGTTTCTAAAATCTCTAAAACTCTTTCTGCTGCTGCATTCCCTTTTTTTACTGAATAACTAGCTTTACTAATTGCTTTTGCAGGGGTTAGTATATTGTATGCTAGCCCCATATATGCAATAAATGAACTGCTGTCTAGCGTACCATCTATTAAAACCATTTTTCCTCCATACCATAATAATATGGCTATTACAGAAATACCCAAAAATTCACTGGTAGGAGAGGCAAGATTTTGTCTATTTAAAAGGGTGTTTGAAAATCTATAGAATTTTAAGGTAGATTCTTCGAACTTTTTTCCAAAAAGTTTTTCTGCGGTAAAACCTTTAATGATTTTTAATCCACCTAAAGTTTCTTCTAACGTAGATAAAAATACGCCTTGTTCTTTTTGAACTTGATCAGATTTCTTTTTTAAGGTTTTTCCAATTCTGGAAATAATAAAACCTGATATAGGAATAAAAATAAAAACAAATAGTGTAAGTTTAGGACTAATTATTAACATCATTATTATTGTAAAAATGATAGTTAACGGTTCTCTGAATAGTAATTCTAGTACCGATAAAAATGAGTGCTGTATCTCCAAAACATCGGTTCCAGTTCTAGCTAAAATGTCACCTTTCCTTTTTTCTGAAAAAAAAGAAATGGGCAAGTTTATGGTTTTTTTGTATAGTTCATTCCGAATATCTTTTAAAACACCATTTCTTAAAAATGTAATTGCATACATTGCAAGGTATCTAAATATGTTTTTAAGAAGAAATAAAAGTATAACTAAGGAAATTACTAATAACAAGGCCCTTGACGCATCATCTTGAGCAAATTCATGGACTTTAAATGATAAGTAATCCTTATAGTAATCTTTAATGTCCAGTATACCAGTGTAAGTTGGTTCTTTGATAGCCTTAATTTTATCTTGTTCAAACAATACATCCAACATAGGTATCAATGCGATGAATGATAAAGCGCTAAACAATGCATAAAAAACATTAAAAATAATGTTTAAAAATGCAAACCTTTTGTAGGGTAAAGCAAATTGAATTATTTTTTTAAAATACTGCATTAATTATTCTTTAAAACTGAGATAATTGCTTTTAATTTTTCTTGATTATTTTTTTTGGCAACTACGCAATTTTTAGTTTGTGAATTTACGCTAATATAAAACTTTATTTTCGGCTCTGTTCCACTTGGTCTCATCGCTATCTTACTACCGTCTTTAGTATAAAATATTAGAACGTTAGATTTAGGTATATCAATTTGAATAATAGAATTATTAACTAAGTCTCTAGATTCACTTTTTTGATAGTCTTCGATACGAACAACTTTTTGACCTGCAATTTCAGTATATGGATTTTCTCTGAAGTTTTTCATCATACGGGATATTTCTTCAGCCCCTTTTTTTCCTTTTTTTACAATAGAAATTAGATGTTCTTGGTAATATCCATATTTCAAATATAGTTCATCTAGGTAGGAGAGTAGATTGTCTCCATTTTGTTTTGTTTGTGCTGCTATTTCACAAATTAATAGTGTTGCTGTTACCGCATCTTTATCACGAACAAAGTCGCCTACAAGGTAACCAAAGCTTTCTTCTCCGCCACCAATGTGTTCGAGTTCAGGAAAGTCTTTAATCATTTTCGCAATCCATTTAAATCCAGTTAACCCTTCTTTGTAAATTACTTTATAATTTTCAGCAACTTTTTGAATCATTGGAGTTGATACTATCGTTGAGGCTACAAATTGTTTCCCATTAAGTCTATTTTCTTTTTTCCATTTTTCTAACAAAAAATGAGTCATAATAAGCATTGCTTGATTGCCATTAAGCAAAGTATATTCTCCATTGGCATTTTTAACTGCAATTCCTAGTCTGTCACAATCAGGGTCAGTACCTATTACAATATCTGCATTTTCTTTTATGGCAAGATCTATAGCCATTTTTAAGGCTTCAGGTTCTTCTGGATTAGGTGAATTTACTGTTGGAAAATCTCCATCAGGAAGCGCTTGCTCTTTCACTATTGAAACATTTTTATAACCGGCTTCCTGTAATACTTTTGGAACCATAGTTATTGAAGTACCGTGAAGAGAAGTAAAAACAATATTTAAATTATTTTTAATGCCTTGTGGAATTCCAAAACTTCCACTTTTAATAGAGGCTTTCACAAAAGCCTCATCTACTTCTTCGTCTATATAGACAATTAAATTATGGTTAATCTCAAATTTAATCTCTGAATATTTTAAACGATTAATTTCTGTGATGATTTCTTTATCCTGTGGAGGTACTAATTGTCCACCATCTTCCCAATACACCTTGTATCCATTGTATTCTGGAGGATTATGTGAAGCCGTTAATACGATACCGCATTTACAATTAAGATGTTTTACAGCAAACGACAATTCGGGAGTAGGCCGTAGATCAGAAAAAAGATAGACCTGGATATCATTAGCAGAAAATACATTGGCAACTAGTTTTGCAAGCGTTTTGCTGTTATTTCTACAATCATAGGCTATTGCAACTTTAATCTCTTGTTTTGGAAATTGTTTTTTTAGATAATTGGATAGCCCTTGAGTATTTTTTCCTAGAGTATATTTATTAATTCGATTATCACCAACACCCATAATTCCTCGCATTCCACCGGTTCCAAATTCAAGATTTTTATAAAAACTTTCTTCTAGTATTTTGGGTTGATGAGCAATTAAATTTTTTATGGTATTCTGCGTTTCGGTATCGAATGTAGGAGTAAGCCAAACGTTTACTCGCTTAAGTATTTTAGGATCAATGTAAATCATTATCAAATTTTTCTTTGTATAAAAATGTTTTTTTTAAGGAGTCACAACGATTTATATCATAAGACTTTTAACGATTTTAGTTGTTAAATATTCTCTTTGATGATATAATTTTTAGTATTTTTTTTACTGCGTAAAATTAATTCTCCTAGGAAACCTGCAACAAAAAATTGTGAACCTAATATCATGGAAGTCAATGCTATGTAGAACTGAGGTTTCTCTGTAATTAACCTTCCTGAAGGGTTTAGAAATAGCTTATCAATACCTAGGTAGAAAGCAAATAGAAAACCCACTATCAGCATAAAAGCTCCCCAAGCTCCAAAAAAATGCATTGGTCTTTTACCAAATCTTGAAATAAAAGATATGGTTATTAAGTCTAAAAACCCTCTTATAAAGCGTTCCATACCAAATTTTGTTTCTCCATATTTTCTAGCTTGATGTTTAACAATTTTCTCACCAATATTACTAAATCCTGCATTTTTGGCAAGAACAGGTATGTATCGGTGCATTTCTCCAGTAACCTCAATACTTTTTATTACCTCATTCTTGTAGGCTTTTAAACCACAATTAAAATCATTCAGTTGTACTCCAGAAGTTTTTCTAGCTGCAAAATTAAAAAGTTTAGAAGGTAAGTTTTTAGCTATTTTAGAATCATATCTTATTTTTTTCCATCCAGAAACCAAATCATAACCTTCTTCATGAATCATTTTGTATAAGGCTGTTATTTCCTCAGGATTATCCTGTAAATCAGCATCCATAGTAATGATTACATCTCCTTGTGCTTTTGCAAAACCTGCGTGTAAGGCTTGTGATTTACCAAAATTTTTTAAAAAACGAATTCCATTAACTTCAGAATTTTCATTTACCAATTTAGTAATGATACTCCAGGATTGATCTTTACTTCCATCATCAATAAAAATGAGTTCGTATGAATAACCATTGGACTGCATTACTTTAGTAATCCATTGGTGTAACTCATTTAAGGACTCTTCTTCGTTAAGAAGAGGAATGATAATAGAAATATTCATATTTACTATTGCTCCGGACGATTTTCTTTCATGAACAAACCAGCTATTAAAGATACTATAAAGCCTAAAAATAGGGTAAATATAATACCCATAGCAGCCATTATAGTAGGTGTCATCATTTTTTCAGTAATTCCCATTGCCATATCCATTTGTTCTTGTGTCATATCTGGATTTTGGGTTAGCATTTGTTCTCTAGCTATTTCAATAGATTGGTTCACAAAATCAGGCTCAATAAAAGTCATAAAGACATAATTGTAAACAGTGCCTATAATTGCAGCAATTAATGAAATTGCTAAACCTGTTTTCAGAGATTCTGAAACAGATAGAAATCCCTCATTTTCTAGCTTAAAGGCTTTTAAACCATAAACAATAATACCCAACATAATAGCTGCTCCTGATATGGTAAGCCACGTGGGTCTTTCCAAATAGTTATCTGTAACATAAGCAATAACTGATAGCGCAATAGTTAATATTCCCCATATACCACCATAATTTAGTGCAATATTTTTGATTGATACTTTTTGATTTTCCATGAGTTTCTATTTTATGATTTTTAGATTAAGTTAATTTATCAGGAAGTTAGTTAACAAATATATGAAAACGTTACAAATAAATTGTCAAATAGTTTGTGATAATCATCTATTAAGCAAGATAAATTAAGGGGTTTAAAGAGTTTTAGTTGCTACGTAAAAAAAATAATAATTTTATTGTAGGTTATCTTTAAATGATTAAATTTGCAAACTGAAATAACAAAAAGATTATGAGAAAAGGAATTCACCCAGAAAATTATAGACTGGTAGCTTTTAAAGATATGTCTAATGAAGACGTGTTTATTACTAAATCTACTGCTGAAACTAAAGAAACACTTGAAGTAGATGGTGTCGAATATCCTTTGGTAAAAATGGAGATTTCAAGAACATCACATCCTTTTTACACTGGAAAGAAAAAATTAATTGATACCGCTGGACGTATCGATAAGTTCAAAACCAAATATGCAAAATTTAAGAAATAACTTCTTTAAATAATATTTTTACAAGCCTTTGAGAAATCAAAGGCTTTTTTATTTAGCTTTGATTTTTGTAATCAGGGATTTTATTAGGATCTCTATTTTTAATTTATTTTATGAATTACATACTTTTTGACGGAAGCGTTCGTAATCAACTATTACCATTTACCTATACCCGTCCTGTTGCAGACCTAAGGGTAGGGATACTAACTATTCGTGAAAAATGGGAGAAAATGTTAGGATACACTACGTCTTCAATTACTGAAGATTACCTGGTTGATAAATTTCCAATGGTAGAATTCAATGATAATGTATTTATCAACGCTTCTATTATTCCTTCAGAGAATTTAGTTACTATGGTTAGCAACCTTTCTGAAAATAAAGCGATCTTTTTAAATGACGACCCTATTGCTTTTTTTGCAAAAAAAGATCAAGAGGTAAATTTTGAAACGTATGATATTATAGAATACAGCTTCAAGGATCTTATCAAAATTGAACACAATTGGGATATTTTTAAATTTAATGGAGAAGCAATTAAAAAAGATTTTCAATTATTAACTTCTGGTAGAGATTCTCAACCAATTCCTGAGACTACGAATGTATTAAATGAATCACAAATTTTTATTGAAGAAGGTGCTGTTTTACCTTTATGTTCTCTAAATGCAACGGATGGTCCTATATACATAGGAAAAGATTCAGAAATTATGGAAGGTTCTTTGATTCGAGGACCATTTGCCTTGTGTAATAATGCTACTATTAAGATGGGGGCTAAAATTTATGGACCCACTACTATAGGTCCTCATTCTAAAATGGGAGGAGAAATTAATAATTGTGTGATTTTTGGATATACTAATAAAGGGCATGATGGATTTTTAGGGAATTCAGTTGTAGGAGAATGGTGCAATCTTGGTGCAGACACCAACAACTCTAATCTTAAAAATAATTATGCAGAGGTACGTCTCTGGGATTATGAAACTGAAGGATTTGCTAAAACTGGACTACAGTTTTGTGGTTTGATGATGGGCGATCATAGTAAGTGTGGAATAAATACTATGTTTAATACGGGAACCGTAATAGGAGTAAGTGCCAATATTTTTGGCAGCGGCTTTCCTCGAAACTTTATACCTAGTTTTAGTTGGGGAGGTTATTCAGGAATGATTACTTACAAAACTAAAAAAGCATTTGAAGTTGCAAAAGTCGTAATGGAACGAAGAAATGAGATATTTACAGCTGTAGATCGCCAAATATTAGAACATATTTATCAGGAAACAAAGCGTTGGCGTAAGGATTAATTAGATTTTTTGACTCGTTTAAGAACCAGAAAGTTTTGTGGATTAATTCCAAGCCCTGTCACTTTTTTATTTACAAACCTCACTGCCATGTCATAGTACAAAGGAACCACTGGAGCTTCATTAATAATAATGGAATCCATTTGCTCATAAACTAACTTACGTTGATCTATATCCAAAATAGATAAAGATTTCAGATATAAACTGTCATAAAATTTATTCTTAAAATGGGTGTAGTTAGGACCTTTTGGAGTAAAGTTTTTTCCATAAAATAATGATAAATAATTTTCAGCATCTGGATAATCAGCAATCCAACTGGCTCTAAACACATCTAATTCTCCTGATGATTTTAATTGTCGTAGTGTAGAGGGAGGCACCACATCAATAATTACTTTAATGCCTATTTTTTCTAATTCTCTCTGAATATATTCACATAAATCTAGATATTGACTATTAGTTCCAATGATAATAGATGGATTTTTATTTCCGGATTCTTTGATATATTGATTTACCAAATCTTTGGCCTTAATAGGTTGATAGGTAAACCCATCTAATTCGTTAAAACCTGGTAATCCTTTTGGAATAAAACCATGTTTAGCAGGTATTCCAATTCCATTTCTTAAATAAGTTATCATTTCGTCTCGATTAAAACCGTAGTTGACAGCTTGTCGTATTTTTTTTGATTGAATTTCTGAGGAGTTAGATCCCATAAAAAAACCTAGATATTCAGTGTTTAAATAGGGACTTGATATCATATTAAATTTATTTTCATATTTTTTTTGTAGCTCTCCCTTAGTAGTTATAAGGTCATCTTTATATGAATTATCTAAGCCTGAAATAAAATCTAATTTCCCTTGAACAAACTGAAGAAATTCACTTTGTTTATCTGGTAAAAAAGTAATTGCAATAGCTTCTAAATATGGGAGCTGTTTGCCTTCTTCATCTTTTTCAAAGTAAATTGGATTTTTTCTTAATACTAATTTTACATTTTCTTCCCAAAGCTTCATGACAAAAGGACCAGTACCAATAGGATTTGATCTAAAATTATTTCCATAATAGTCAATAGCTTCTTTAGGTAGTACAGAACAGAAACGCATGGATAACAATCCTAAAAAGGCCGGAAATGGTTTTTTTAATTGTATGATAAATGTTGAGTCATTCTTGGCGTAAAATTGTTTGACGTTATTTAAAACCCATCTTCCTCTTGCTGCTACTTTATCATCTAGCAATCTATTAAAACTATATTCAAAATCGTAAGCCGTCACATTCCTTGTAGAGTCTTTATAGTTCTTAGTAAATACGATACTTTTATGAAAATAAACATCTTCTCTTAATTTAAATGTATAGGTTAGAGTACTATCATTATAATCCCAACTTTTAGCTATATCGGGTTTTATATCCAATTGACTGTTTAATTGCACTAAGCTGTTAAAAATTTGATTAGTTGGCCAGATTAACTGAGGGTTACTAGCAAATGCAGGATCCAATGTGCTTATATTACTATGTTCGTTATACCTAAAAACTAGATGATTATTATCTGTCTCATGTGTATTATAACATGAAAATGAAATCATTACGATACTAAACACTGTAATTAAATAAAATCCTTTAATGGTTTTGTTTTTCATCTACTTTTTTGAAATGGATAATAGTTTGTATTTTTGCAGTCCAAAATTAATATGGGCATTTGTCAAAAGTACAAGAATGAATCCTAGAAAAAAAGTCGCATTTTATACATTAGGTTGTAAACTTAACTTTAGTGAAACCTCTACTATTGCAAGAAGTTTTAAAGATGAAGGATTTGAACGTACAGATTTTTCTGAAAAAGCAGATATGTATGTCATTAATACGTGTACGGTAACTGAAAATGCTGACAAGAAATTTAAGGATATTGTAAAACTGGCTCAAAAGTCCAATCCAAATGCTTTTGTTGCAGCCATAGGATGTTATGCACAACTAAAACCAGAAGAATTGGCAAACGTAAGTGGTGTCGATTTGGTTTTGGGAGCTACTGAAAAATTTAAGATTACTGATTATTTAAATGATTTAACTAAAAACGATTTTGGTGATATACACTCTTGTGAGATTGAGGAAGCGAATTTTTATGTAGGTTCGTATTCCATTGGAGACAGAACAAGAGCTTTTTTAAAAGTTCAAGACGGATGTGACTATGTATGTACCTTTTGTACTATACCGCTTGCACGAGGTATTTCTAGGAGTGATAAACTAGAAAATGTTTTATTTAATGCGAAGGAAATATCTGATCAAGGAATTAAAGAAATTGTTTTAACTGGGGTTAATATTGGCGACTATGGAAAAGGTGAATTTGGAAATAAAAAACATAAACACACTTTTTTGGAGCTCATTCAGTCTTTAGATAAGGTTGAAGGTATTGAACGCATCCGGATTTCTTCGATTGAGCCTAACTTATTAAAAAATGAAACAATAAAATTTGTTTCCGAATCCAATACGTTTGTCCCACACTTTCATATGCCATTGCAAAGTGGGAGTAATAAATTGTTGCGTTTAATGAAACGTAGATACCAACGTGAATTATACAAAGAAAGAGTCCTTGAGATTAAAAAATATATGCCAAATGCTTGTATCGGAGTTGATGTTATTGTTGGTTTTCCTGGAGAAACAGAAGAATTGTTTATAGAGACTTACAATTTTCTTAATGAATTGGATATTTCTTATTTACATGTTTTTACTTATTCTGAAAGAGAAAATACACCAGCTGCTAAAATGCAAGGAGTAATTCCGCAAAATGTTAGAAAAAAAAGGAGTAAAATGTTAAGAGGTTTATCGGTAAAAAAAAGACGTTTATTTTATGAGAGTCAATTAAAAACTTCACATTCTGTTTTATTTGAGGGTGAAAATAAAAAAGGATACATAAACGGTTTTACTGAGAATTACGTAAAAGTAAAAGCACCTTGGAATCCAATTTTAGTAAATACTAAACAGGAAGTTACACTCACTAAAATAGATGATGATGGCTTGGTTCGTTTTAAATTTTTGAATCAGGAAATTAATTAAATATTAATACCTACGGGTAATAATTTTTTATACTTTCTTCGGTTTTTTCTTAAAAATGATGCGATTTCAGGACTTGTGGGAACCAAATGAATTCCACGATGTTCTACAATTTTAAAAACAGCCTTAATAAAAATTTCTCTAAATCCTTGATCTTCCATATCACTTGGCATTACATATTTAGTAAGAAAAATTTTTCGCTCCTGAAGGGCATATTCAATACGGGCCATGTGGTCTTCAAATTCTAATTCAAATTGTCGTAAAAATTCATTGTCGTTAATTTCTACATCTTCAATCATAAAATTTGATTTTTTTGTTTAAATTATACTAAGCGAGGATATATCTTAAATCCCGTAGTCATTGATATTAACTCTAATTTAATTTTTTAGGATTATAATCCTTTAAAATGTAAATTTACAAATAATTATTGAGCTAAACTCTATCCAATTGGCAAACACCACAAAAACCGTTGTTTATTTTATACCAGGATTGGCTGCTGGAAAAGAGATTTTTGAGGATATTTCTTTACCAAATTATCTTTATGATGTTCGCGTATTAGAGTGGATTAAACCTCACAAGAATGAGTCCATAAAACAATACGCAAAAAGAATGGCCAATTTGATAATTGAAAAAAATATAATTCTAATAGGAGTTTCTTTTGGGGGAGTCATGGCTCAGGAAATGAGTTTTTTTTTAAAGACAAAAAAAATAATTATAATCTCTAGTGTAAAGTCTAAACATGAAATTCCATACAAATTAAAAATTTTAAAAAGAATTCCTTTATATAAACTTATTCCAAATAGATTTCTTGATAATACAAAAAATATCGTAAAATATGGTCTAGGAATAAAGACCAAAAGTAAATTACAGTTGTATCAAAAATATCTTTCTGTAAAAGATACTCAATACCTCAAGTGGGCCATAAAACAAATGGTTGGATGGAAAAGAGTAAATGTAATTAAGAATGTTATTCATATTCATGGAGACAAAGATCCTATATTTCCTATTAAAAAAATAAATAATTGTATTGTAGTTCCTGGAGGAACACATATCATGCTTATTGTTAAGTTTAAGTGGTTAAACGATAATCTTCCTTGTATTATTAGTGGAGATTATAATGAATGATGGTTAAAAAGTTTTTCATAATTTCAAGTTCTTTTTTCATTTTTAAAAATTATTTCCTCTTATATTTAAATTTAATTTTTTAACAATTTTACCCTCCATTATATCAACTATGAAATTTTTACCAAAACATTTTATTTTACTTTTTTTATTGGGAATAGTAGTGTCGCTAATCCAAGCGATGCAAAGACCTTTGAATGATGCAGTTATTGAAAGAAAGTTGATAAACGATTACAATATTTATGCAATACCTATTCCTGAAAAAATGGATTTTGCTGGTGAAAAGGTGCCTTTGAACAATCCTGATATCAAAGAACGAATGGACAGAGAATTATTAGTAAATACCTATTGGCAATCCAATGGATTATTATTAATAAAAAGAGCAAATAAATATTTCCCAATTATTGAACCTTTACTGAAAGAATATGGTGTTCCTGATGATTTTAAATACTTAGCAGTGGCTGAAAGTGGTCTACAAAACAATAGTTCTCCAGCAGGAGCAGCAGGATTTTGGCATTTTTTAAAAACTACAGGTAAAGAGTATGGTTTAGAAATTAATTCATACGTAGATGAGCGTTATCACATTGAAATTGCAACTCGTGTAGCTGCTGAGTACTTGATAAAAGCAAAAAAACGTTTTGGAAGTTGGACTTTAGCGGCAGCATCCTACAATGCTGGTATTTCAGGAATTAGTAGACAGCAAGAACGACAACTTATTTATGATAGTTATTATGATTTATTATTAAATGATGAAACAAGTCGTTATTTATTTAGAATTATGGCTCTCAAAGAAATTTTATCCAATCCCTATAAATATGGATTTAATTATAGAGAAAGTGATTTGTACCAACCCATTTCAACCTATAAAGTAAAAGTAGATACCGCTGTTACTAATTTTGCAGTTTTTGCGAAAAAATTTAATATTAATTATAAAATATTGAAAATCCATAATCCCTGGTTACGGGAAAATTTTTTAAAAAATGCCTCTGGTAAAGAGTATTTTATAGAAATACCTGAGGAAGGCTATTATAATAATTTAAGATGAAAATGGAATCAACAATTTTAATATCGCTTCTGATTATTGGACTTTTAGCAGGTACCTTAAGTGGATTAATTGGAGTAGGAGGAGGTGTGATAATGATTCCTTTACTGGTATTTGTATTGGGTTATTCCCAACATGCAGCTCAGGGAACAAGCTTAGCGGTTTTAGCTATACCGGTTACATTTATAGCGGCATATAATTATTATTCTGAAGGATATATTAGTTGGAAATTTGCTTTAATTATAGCCATTGGATTTATTGTTGGAGGATATTTTGGCTCAAAATGGGCTATTTCAATAGATCAATCCCTGTTAAAAAAAATATTTGGAGTTATTCTTTTAATTGCTGCTATTAAGATGTTCTTTGGAAAATAATGTTTATTAAAACTTTTAAAGAAGTATTTAATCAAACACTTTAATTATTTTTTTAAAATCTTCTGCCACCGCGAGCACTACGCCCAAATTGTTGTTGAGGTTGACCAACTTTCTTCATTTGATCTTTCATCATTTTGATTTGATTGTTCAACATATTATGCTTATCTAATTTTTTAGCTTCTGTCAAAAGTGTTTGTGCTTCCCTTTTTCTGTTTTTAGACATAGCTATTCCTGCAAGATTTAATTTAGCCATTGCTAAATCAGTATCCATAGACAAACCCAAACTTATTGCTTTTTTAAAATATTTTTCAGCTTCATTCATATTTGTTTGGGAAACCATCAAACCATTGAGATAATTGTAATATCCTTGTTGTTTTTTCACCAACGATGATTCTGGATTTTTTATTTTATCTAACCATTTTTTTGCCCCAGGAAAGTCCTCTTTTCTCAATCTTAAGAAGGATAAGAGTATAATTTCATTTTTAAAATATAGAAAAATAAATATAGCAGAAAGTAAAATATACATAATACCATTACCTATATTTTCTTCATAGAATTGCCAAACAGCTACTAAAACTATTAAAACTGCTAAAACTAATTTTAAATTTTTATTGAACATATTGGTTATATATAGGATGCAAATGTATAAAAACAATTCTAAATATTTTAATATTATGGTTTGTGTAAGTAAAAAATGATTGTATATTTGCGCTCAGTTTTGGGGCATGTAGTTTCAGAACGCTCCAATAGTTAAATATTTAGATTTTAAAGATATATTGTAATGAGTAAAAGAACATTTCAGCCTTCAAAAAGAAAGAGAAGAAATAAGCATGGTTTTAGAGAACGCATGGCTTCTGTTAGTGGACGTAAAGTGTTAGCCGCGAGAAGAGCAAAAGGTAGAAAGAAGATTTCTGTATCATCTGAAACTCGTCACAAAAAATAATGTTAATAAATATATAAAAAAAAGGTGTTGTTCTAAGAGCAACACCTTTTTTTTATATCCTATAGTATGTAATTTTACTAAATTCTAAAAAACCGGATTATGCCTAAAAATAAAAATCTTTCATCAATATTAATTATAGGTTCTGGTCCTATAGTTATTGGCCAAGCGTGTGAATTTGATTATTCAGGTTCACAATCTTTACGATCTTTAAGCGAAGATGGTATTGAAACAATTTTAATTAATTCTAATCCCGCAACAATTATGACTGATCCTTCAATGGCAGATCATGTGTATTTGTTGCCTCTTACCACAAAATCAATAATTCAAATTTTAAAAGATCATCCTCAAATCGATGCAGTATTACCTACTATGGGTGGTCAAACTGCTTTAAATTTATGTATTGAAGCTGATGAAAAAGGTATATGGAAAGATTTTGGAGTAGATCTAATTGGTGTTGATATTAATGCTATCAATATTACTGAAGACAGAGAACAATTTAGGGAATTAATGGGTAAGATAGGAGTAGCTATGGCACCCCAAGCTACCGCTACTTCTTTTTTAAGAGGCAAAGAGATTGCACAAGATTTTGGTTTTCCATTGTGTATTCGATCCTCGTTTACTCTAGGCGGAGCTGGAGCAGCAATTGTTTATGAAGAAGAAGATTTTGATAAATTACTTCGCAGGGGATTAGAAATATCTCCAATTCATGAAGTAATGATAGACAAAGCAATGATGGGATGGAAGGAATACGAACTAGAACTATTACGTGATAAAAATGATAATGTAGTAATTATTTGTTCAATTGAAAATATGGATCCTATGGGAATTCATACGGGAGATTCTATAACTGTTGCTCCTGCCATGACACTAAGTGATAGTACTTTTCAGAAGATGCGAAATATGGCGATTAAAATGATGCGTAGTATTGGAGATTTTGAAGGGGGATGTAATGTTCAATTTGCTGTAAGTCCTGACGATAAAGAAGATATTATTGCTATTGAAATTAATCCAAGAGTTTCTAGATCTTCTGCCTTAGCCAGTAAAGCTACAGGTTATCCAATTGCAAAAATTGCAACTAAGTTAGCTATAGGATATACATTAGACGAGTTAGATAACCAGATTACAAAATCTACTTCAGCGCTATTTGAGCCAACTCTAGATTATGTTATTGTAAAAATTCCGCGATGGAATTTTGATAAATTCGAAGGATCTGATAGAACATTAGGATTGCAAATGAAGGCAGTAGGGGAAGTCATGGGTATTGGTCGATCTTTTCAAGAGGCTCTTCATAAAGCTACCCAATCACTAGAAATCAAGCGAAATGGTTTAGGAGCAGATGGTAAAGGTTATAAAGATTATAATACAATAATTGATAAGTTAACCAATGCGTCTTGGGATCGTGTATTTGTAATTTATGATGCTATCGCAATGGGTATTCCATTAAGTCAGATTTATGATATTACAAAAATTGACATGTGGTATCTAAAGCAATATGAAGAATTGTTTCATTTAGAAAAAGAAATTTCAACTTATGAGATTAGTTCTATTAGCAGTGATTTATTATTAGAGGCTAAACAAAAAGGTTATGGTGACAGACAAATTGCTCATATGTTGGGATGCTTAGAAAGTGAAGTTTATAAAAAAAGAGATGAATTAAATATTAATAGAGTCTATAAATTAGTTGATACTTGCGCTGCCGAATTTAAGGCTCAAACACCTTATTACTATTCTACATTTGAAAATAAAATGGAGAATAAAGATGGTAAAAGTTATGCAGATAACGAGAGTATTCTTTCTAAAAAGAAGAAGATTGTTGTTTTAGGTTCGGGGCCAAATAGAATAGGGCAAGGGATCGAATTTGACTATTGTTGTGTACATGGAGTTTTAGCTGCTGCAGAGTGTGGTTATGAAACAATTATGATCAATTGTAATCCTGAAACAGTTTCAACTGACTTTGATACAGCAGATAAGTTATATTTTGAGCCTGTTTTTTGGGAACATATTTACGATATCATCCAACATGAAAAACCAGAAGGAGTTATAGTTCAGTTAGGTGGACAAACTGCATTGAAATTAGCTGAAAAATTAACCAAATATGGAGTAAAAATTATTGGTACTAGTTTTGAGTCTTTAGATTTAGCTGAAGATCGAGGTAGTTTTTCAGAACTTTTAAAAGAAAATAATATTCCTTTTCCAGAATTTGGTGTTGCTGAAAATGCTGACGAAGCATTACTTTTAGCAGATCAGTTAGATTTTCCAATATTGGTTCGACCATCTTATGTTCTTGGTGGACAAGGGATGAAAATTGTCATTAATAAGGAAGAATTGGTTGAACACGTTGTCGATTTATTAAGAAAAATACCCAATAATAAATTACTCTTAGATCATTATTTAGATGGTGCTATTGAAGCCGAAGCAGATGCAATTTGTGATGGAGATGGTAATGTTTATATTATAGGAATTATGGAACATATAGAGCCCTGTGGTATACATTCAGGTGATTCAAATGCTACACTTCCTGCTTTTAACCTAGGAGATTTAGTGATGCAGCAAATTATTGATCATACGCATACGATAGCTAGAGCACTCAAAACTATTGGATTAATTAATATTCAGTTTGCAATAAAAGACGAAATGGTATATATCATAGAAGCAAATCCTAGAGCTTCAAGAACAGTTCCTTTTATAGCGAAAGCTTATAAAGAACCCTATGTTAATTATGCCACAAAAGTTATGCTTGGGAAAAAAATGGTAACTGATTTTAACTTCAATCCCCAACTTGACGGCTATGCAATCAAACAACCTGTTTTTTCTTTTAATAAATTTCCAAATGTAGATAAACGATTAGGACCAGAAATGAAAAGTACGGGGGAAAGTATATTATTTATTGATAGTCTAAAAGATGATCAATTTTATGATTTATACTCAAGAAGGAAGATGTATTTAAGTAAATAATTATGTGTCATTAGAAAAAGCAGGATTGTTTAATAGTATTGATTTTAGTATGTATTTTTATTTAATTAATGTTTAGTACCTTAACTGACGTTATTATTTTTTAATATAAATTGTTTTAATTCATTATCAAATTCAATTGTTTCAGAGGGAAATAAATTTTTAAAACATCCTGATTTGATTAACATTTCTGGTTTGTCAAAATAGGTTTTTTCTTTTGTCATAACGATCATTTTATGAGAAACTTGAATTGCTAAATCGATTTCATGTGTCGAGAATATGATAGTTTTTTTCTTTTTGTCGGCTAAATTTTTTAATAGTTTTAAAATATATGCTCTATGATAAATGTCCAGATGTGTGGTTGGTTCATCTAATAATATTATAGGAGTGTCCTGAACCAGAGCTCTAGCTATCATTACTCTTTGTAGCTGTCCGTCACTTAATTCAGAACATTTCTTATTAACTAAGCTCAATGTGTCTGTATCTATGAGAGATTCCTCAATAATTTTTTCATCTATTACTGTTAATATCCCTATCCAATTGGTGTAAGGATGTCTTCCTAATGATACTAATTCTTTGACAGTTAAATTTTTTGATGAAGGTGATTCTGTAAGAACAATACTAAGTTGAGTTGCTATTTCTAAAGTAGAGTAGTCATAAAAATTTTTATTATTTAATAATATGGTCCCTTTTTTTTGTGGCTGTATTCTCGCAAGAGTTTTTAGCAGTGTTGATTTACCTATGCCATTCGTACCTACAATACTTATTAATTCACTTTTTTTACTTGAAAAATTAATATTTTTAGATACAATAAACGTATCTTTTTTATTTGAATATCCAATTGATACGTCTTTTACTTCTATAATATTTGAATAATTGTTAGACATTAATTAGTTTTTTAAAAAAATAATTTCCGTTTTCTTACTAATAACCAAATTACAACAGGTGCCCCTAATAAAGAAGTTATAGCATTAATTGGTAGTGTCAATTCTATAAAAGGTAATTGTGCTACTGTATCACAAATTAGCATTAAAACTGCACCACTTAAAAAGACAGCTGGTAATAATACCATATGATTCGATGAGTTAAAAAATTGCCTTGTTAAATGAGGAACCGCTAAACCTACAAAAGCAATTGGTCCTGCAAAGGCAGTAATACTACCAGCCAAAAGACTAGTGGCTACGATAATCCAAAATGTGGCTAATTTTAAATTGATACCCATACTTTTTGCATAATTTTCTCCTAACAATAATGCATTTAGTGGTTTTATAGCAAGAATACTTATCCATAAACCAATTGTAATACAAGAAAACAATATTAAAATTCCATCCCAAGAAACATTTCCTAAAGTTCCAAAACTCCAAAATACAAATTGCTGTAATTGTTCTGCATTACTAAAATAGGAAAGGACGGAGACTACTGCAGCCGTTACACTTCCAAACATAAGACCAATAATAAGTATGGTCATGGTATCTTTTAATTTAAAGCTTACTGATAAAACTGCCAGTAGAACTAAAAAACTACCAAATGCAGAGGCGATAACTAGACTCCAGGAACCCATTAAAAGACCTCCAAAACTAGCTCCAAATAAACCAGCACCAAGAATTAACATGGCAACACCTAAACTAGCTCCACTACTTAATCCTAAAACAAAGGGTCCTGCTAATGGATTTCTAAAAAGTGTCTGCATCAATAATCCGGAAACTGCTAATCCACCTCCCGCTAGTATAGCAGTTATTGCTTTAGGCAAGCGATAATCCATAATAATAAATTTCCAAGAAGATTTTAAAGGTTCTCCACCAAATAAACTAATGATAACTTCTCTAAGAGGAATAGGTACCGTTCCTAGGCTAATACTTATAATAAAAGTGATTATTAGTATTAAAATCAATACTAAAAAATAAAAGCGATATGTTTTTTGATTTTTCAATTATTTTAGTTGATCAAAAAAATAGAATTTATGATTGGGTAATAATTCAGGATGTAAAATCTTTATAATATCTTTTAGTACAATATCTGGTCGGTTTGGTGCTAATTCAAAATAAATTAGGCCACCTGTTTCTCCAACTTTATTAGTAAAACTATACACTTTTTTATTTTTAAAAGAATCAAAATATTGATATACAGCATGAGCTTTCTTTAATTGAAATAAATTTGTATAGTAACTAGGGCCTATCCATATCTCGGCATGTTCCGCTTTTTCTAAAACAGATTCCAAGCTCAGAGAGTGGCTCCCAGTACCTTTAGTTTCCTTCCAAAGATAATCTCCATTAGCATCTGCTATAAATTGAGCAGCCCAACTTTTACCTTGTGGTAAATACCAGATATCCTTGTACATGGCACCACTTAATACCGTCGGTTTTGATTTTGCATTGAATGCGATTTTTTTAGCATTTAAATATTCATTTTCAATATTTGAAAACAATCGATTGGCTAAAGTATCCTTATTGTAAAATGCTGCAAAAAATTTAATCCATTCTGCTTTTGCTAGAGGAGAGCTCTCTGTCCAATCTCCATTATAAACTAGTGGAATCCCAGTTTTTTTTATTGTTTTTAAAGTTTTATCATGGTTATCGATAGTAAAACCTATAATGATATCTGGATTTAAATCTAGTAATGATTCAGTATTTAAATCTTCATTTTTACCTAATTCTCTGATAAGTCCTTGGTCAATTCTCTTTCTTGTTTTTTGTGATGAGATGTAGTCTAAACTTGGGAATCCAACTAAAGTTGTATCAACCTCCAACATTTCTAATGAAGGAATATGTGTAGTTGATGTTACTACTATTTTATTGATAGGTATGGTGATGATTTCATCAAATGATTCTGGTTTTTCAAGTAGATGACCATTTTCTATTAATGCATATCTAAACTCTTTTTGACTTCCAGGCCAACTATTTTTTACAGTAAGAACTTTATATCCATCATGATACGCAATATCAAATCCTTGCGCATATTTTATACTTTTAGGAGTCTGGTTAAAATTTTCACGAATCTTAATATCTTCTCGTTCAATACAAGAAATAAAAATAAAAAAAAGCGATGCTATAAAAACTATTTTTTGCATTTTCAAAAATAATAGTATTTGTTTTGATTGTAACAATTTTTAAAATCTTATTTTTGCATTGAATTTGGTGAGGAAGTTTTCATTAGCAAAACGACCTCTTAAAAGGGAATTCGGTATAAATCCGAAGCTGTTCCCGCAACTGTAAGTCTTTTTTGAATTTTTATTCAAAAATGTATTTCTTAAAACCACTGCTAACGCGGGAAGGTTATACACTAGACAAGCCAGGAGACCTGCCTTATTTCAATCATAATAATCGGACTTTCGGGATAAAAGTAAGACCATATGAAAGGAATATATCTAATTATAATATTATTTATATATTCAGTATCACTGCATGCTCAGCTAGACTCTATCCAATATTTAAATCAAGTTTTAATCATTGATACAAAATTAGAAGAATTTTCAGAAGGTTATACGCTAACTAAAATTTCGGATACTATAATTTCTCGAAACCCTTTATCTCTAAGTAATCTATTAAACTTTAATTCCAATATTTATATTAAAGAAAACGGCTATGGTATGGTAGCCTCTCCATCATTTAGAGGCACCAATGCTTCACAAACGGCTGTTATATGGAATGGTATTCCTATCAATTCAAATCTTACTGGACAAACTGATTTTAATACTATTGTCATAGGTTCCTTGAACAATGTCATTATTAGAAGAGGAGGAGGAAGTTCTCAATATGGAAGTGGCGCTGTGGGTGGAAGTATTCATCTAAATAATACTATTGATTTTACAGAGAATTCCAGTAATGAACTTACTATGTATTATGGTAGTTATGCTTCCGTTGGTGGTATTTTTAAAAGAAAAATGGC
Organism: Flavobacteriales bacterium; assembly: GCA_004214175.1. GTDB lineage: Bacteria > Bacteroidota > Bacteroidia > Flavobacteriales > Flavobacteriaceae > Marifrigoribacter. The sequence continues at coordinate 22,328 of SGZH01000016.1, forward strand.
TACTGAAAAAAAATATTTAGATATGGCAATTAATTTTATTTCCTCGGACAACGATTATGAATATATTGGTTTAAATAGAAAAAATGAAAATGGAGAATTTAATAAACTAAATATCTCTTTGAATGGTGGTCTTCGGTTAGATAATAGTTCACTTATTTGGAATTCTAATTATTTTAGTGGGTCCAGAAATCTTTCAGGTACTCTAACTTCTTTGAATAAAGACAGCTACTATGATGAGACTTCTCGAAACTTGCTGACTTGGAATTCAACATCAAAAAAATGGAATAATACTATAAAAGGAGCCCATATTTTTGAACAATATCAATATTATCCAAATCGAGAAAACGCTTTGTATTTTGAAGGTAAATCTAACACCATAATTGGAGACTACCAATTAGAATATAATATCAACGAAAAAATAACGGTAAGCTCTATTTTAAACTTAACTCATATAAAAGCAGAAGGTTCGAACATAGGTGATGAGAGTCGTAACACCTTATCCGCAATATTCATATGGAAACAACTTGTATCAGATCAACTAAGTTACAATATTAATATCCGTCAAGAATTTCTTAATGATTTCGAAAATCCCTTAATAGTTTCTATCGATACTAAATACAATATTAAGCAATGGTATTCTCTAAAAGCTAACGCTTCTAAGAATTATAGAGTTCCAACGTTTAACGATTTATACTGGAACAATGGAGGTAATATTGATTTGAAACCAGAGATATCCTACCAGGGTGAAATAAGTAATGAATTCTATTTAAATCATTTTATTCTAAATATAAATTTGTTTTACATACAATCAAAAAACCTCATAAGTTGGCAGCCTGATATGAATGGAATGTTTTCTCCGGTAAATATTTCTGCAACTGAAAATATTGGATTTGAAATGGCAGCAAAATTTTCTAAATCAATCCAAAAAAATATGTTTAATATAGGTATTAATTATGCTTATACCTCTGCAAAAAATATTGAAACAGGCAAACAATTAATTTATGTTCCTTTTCACAAAGTAACAGGAACTATCGATTACAGAATCCAACGATTCAATGCTTATATACAGCAATTGTTCAATGGAAAAGTATTCACGACTACAGATAATAGTACTGATTTAGACTCTTATTTAGTTGCTAATATAGGCTTAGATTACTTTTTCTCATACAAAACAATGCCTATAAAAATTGGATTTAAACTCAATAATATTTTCAATAAGTATTACGAAAATGTTGCCTATCGACCTATGCCAAATAGAAATATACTAACCACTATAACCTTTAAATTTTAAATAAAATGAAAAAACTAAAAAACTTAATTTATTTATTGATTGTATTCTTATTTATTAGTTCATGTTCATCAGATGATGAGACATTACCAGCCCCATTAGGAGAGTATGAAAACGGAATACTTATTACCAATGAAGGGCCTTTTCAAAACGGTACCGGTACTATTACTTACATTTCTGAGAACTATGAAACCATAGAGCAACAAATTTTTAATCAAGTTAATTCATCTGACCTTGGAAATATCGTTCAATCCATTGGTTTTAGTGATGACATTGCTTTTATTGTTGTCAATAATTCTAATAAAATTGAAGTTGTAAACCGATACAGTTTTGAATCATTAGGTTCTATTACTGAAGGCTTGATGAACCCTAGATACTTTACCTCCACTGGAATCAATGGTTATGTGACTAATTGGGGAGATCCTCTTGTGGATACCGATGATTATATTGCTGTGATTGATTTATTATCGAACACAGTTACTTCAACAATCCCAGTAGCATTTGGTCCGGAAAAACTTATTCTTATGAACGATGTTCTCTATGTAGCTCATCAGGGAGGATATGGTCAAAATAATATCTTGTCTGTTATAGATACCAGTAACAATACCCTAGCTTCTACTATTGAAGTTGGTGATGTACCCAATTCAATGGTAGCTCTTAACAACGATCTTTGGGTACTTTGTGGTGGTAATCCAGAATATACAGGCAACGAAACTAATGGAAAATTAGTTAAAATTGATGTGTCTGATAATTCTGTGGTTCAAGTGTTCGATTTTTTAACAACCGATCATCCCAAACATTTATCAGTAGATTTATCTCATTTAATTTATAATTTAAATGGAGCAGTTTTTAGTAAGGATGCAGCTGATGATTCATTACCTCAAGAGAGTGTCATTTCGGGTTCTTACTATGCTATGACCGCAAAAGAAGGTAAACTTTATGCAACTGATGCTGGAGATTTTGCAAGCAATGGAGCTCTAAAAATATTTGATTTATCTACCAATTCAGAAATATTAAGTGTTCAAACTGGAATTATTCCTGGAGGAGTTTATTTTAATGATTAATTAAAATGACTTTATTCTTTTATTTCTAACAATAAAAATTGGTTGAGTTGTTTTCCAAACAATTGAAAATTATCATCAGAAATTAGGATTATGGATTGATTTCCATTTTCTAAAATAGGTCCAAGTGTAATTCCTTCGATATTATCAATTGTTTGTTCTGTTAACTGACCTTTTACAACGTCAAAACTAAAAACCAATTCTTTTTTTAAGGGGATAAAATCAGATTTTTTTAAGGATTTAATTGCTAAGGTATTGGTAGAAGATTTTTCTATCCAGGTATGAAATAAATTGATGGTGTTTCCCTGAGTTCCTTTTCCACTCTGATAGGTTCTCTCAATTATGATGAAATGATTGGGTTTAAATTCCAAAATATCAGTAAGCCCATTTAAATTATAATCTCCTACGTAAGGTTTTGTTATTGGATCCAGTTGATATGCAAATTCTTTGGTTGCTTTTCTAGTTTCTTTATCAAAATAGGTAATTCGTATGGGCGAATTCGCCTTTTGATACGATGGCTCATCTCCGTCCTGAATAATTGGCAATTCAAAGGCTGTCCAAAAACCATCCTTATTAAAACTATGACTTAGACCTTCAAGAGTTTTATTATGAATAGGATTTGGTTCATGGCTAACCAGAAAATTGTTAGGAAGTTCAAAATCAAATAAAAATTCACCGTTATAATTCGTTGAAAACAATAGGGGATTTTTATTTTTATTTATTGCCCCTTCGCTTACCATGGTTATTTGATTATTAATGTCAAATACAATGGATTCAAGATCTAAAGTTTGATTTTCATAATAAGGGTGATCTTTAAATAAAACCATATCAATAAAATCAATTTGAACGATTAATTTTTTATCGATTTCTATGGTTGCTTTATAATATCTAGGGAATTTTGAATCGTCTGCAACAAGATAATAATTTCCGTCTTGGTAATCTATTCCTGAAAGTCCACCGATTTTTGTATTTTCAAAAAATTGATTTGCTGGAAAAATATAATCATCTAAAAATATCAATTCAATTTTTTTAGATTCTTCAAGTTTTTTAGAACAACCAATAAAGTTTATAAGAATGAAAAATAATATAAATGGCCTTGTCATAGATTAAATTAAGGGTTTTCTTTAATCATTTTTTGATAGATAGGCGATATTTTTTTACTGTTTGATAATTCCTTAAATTGAATATTATTCCTTTGTGTTGGTTGCGTAAAAGAAAACAAGTCGTTTATTGCAGCGGCTAATAGGGGTTCATTAATATTACCAAGAGTTCCTAAATTTGTATAATCCTCATTCAAGATTAGGTCAGGAAAGAGACCATCGTCATAATCGGTATTTCCAACAGCATTTGAGGTTTTAAATACTAAAGGTAGCATTGCAAATCTATGCCCAGGATTGGCTTGACTTTTACTGAAGTTTGGAGCTGGAGCATCGTATAATAAAAAAGATGCTTGATATTTACCTCTGGTACGATCACCTATTTGCTTCACCTCAATGTAAGGTTTTAAACTATTAATTACCAATTCGCTTGCAGAGGCGGAACTATTTGTTGTTAGTATGTAAACTTTATTTAAATTAAGGCTATTTATTAGTTCACCTGTAAAAATTTTATCGTTAAACAAAATTGGATTGGCATACTCATTTTGACGGTCATCATTCCAAAATTCATTTGCAAACAATTGATTATTAAATTGACCGGTAATCATACTGGATAAATCTACAGCGGTTTCAATAGAACCTCCTCCATTGTATCTTAGATCCAAAATTAAATCACTGATACCATCTGCTTTAAATTGTGCAAATACTGAATTTAGGGAAGTGTCAAAATCTCTTGTAAATGCGTTGTACATAAGATAACCAATTTTTTGACCTTCAATTACTAGTGTTTCAGCCATGTATATAGGGTTTTCAGTATACTCTTGTTTGATTAGTTCTATACGTTCTCCAGTAGGTAATATGTTCTTTCCATTGAAAGTAGCCAGACCTATTTCGTAACTATTTAACGATATTAAAGACAAATAATTCGTATCGGTTAATTGCTGCCCATTTATGGTATTAAATAGTATTCCTCTTTGTATCCCTTTTGTTGCTGCATCCGTATTTGGTAATACATAACGTACATAGCCAAATAAGTTCGTACTTCCATTTGGATAATAAACCAGTCCAAACTCCATACCATTGCTTAAAGTAATTCCGTTGAGTGCGTTTTCCAATTCATTATAGTCATTTACAAGTACACTAAATCGATCTTGAGGAGCTATTAAAAAGTCAAATGTTTCTCTGGGGTTTTCAAAAGAATCTAAAAAAGAGTTTAATTCATTTTGATTCATAAAATAATCATCAGCGAGTTCCGGAGTAACTGACTTATATAAATAGAAATAATTTAATCCACGATAAATAAAATCTCCAATACTAGAGTTTGAAGAGTTTTGTAGGTTATCGTCTAGATCATCAAAACATGAGACCGCTAAAGTCGAAAACGTAATAAGAATTAACAAGATTCTTTTTTTCATAAGAAGTGAGTATATTCGGAATTCAATTAAACTACTAAAATACTGACATTATTGTTAATTGAAAATAATTTGTAACAAAATTAAACGAAGCTCGTCATCTTAATATAACAGCAAATAAATACTACCAAATTGGAAAAAAAAGAGTTTTTAAATACCATATTACCTTGCAAGGATACCTTATATAGGTTAGCGAAAAGACTTTTAGTTTCTAGTGATGAAGCAGAAGATGCTGTTCAAGAAGTATTTTTGAAATTATGGAAAGGACGAGATAAAATAAATAATTATAGAAGTCCTGAAGCATTTGCAGTTACAATGACAAAAAATTATTGTTTGGATCGATTAAAATCAAGACAAGCATCTAATTTAAAAATTGTTCATAGTAATTATAAAAACACCGAAAATATTGAAAAAAGTGTAGAGGCAAATGAAGGAGTTGAATTGGTTACCAAAATCATGCAAACCTTACCAGAAAAGCAAAAAATGATTATGCAACTAAGAGATATCGAACAATTTGAATTTGCTGAAATATCTCAGATATTAGAAATAAATGAAACTGCTATTAGAGTAGCATTATCAAGAGCTCGAAAAGCAGTAAGAGAACAATTAATGAAACAATACAATTATGGAGTTAGCTAAAATAGAATCGTTATTAGACTCTTATTTTGAAGGAGAAACAAGCTTAGACCAAGAAAGTATACTTCGTGATTATTTTTCAAGTGCGAATGTAGCACCACATTTAATGGCTTATCAAGGGTTATTTGTAGGATTGAAAAATACACAAAAAGAAGTCTCAAAAAGAGAAGTTAGTCTTCCTCAAGCTTCAAGTAATTCGAGAAGATGGTGGTTAAGTATCGCAGCCTCTGTAGTTGTATTAATAGGAGTGGTTGGTTTGCAATTTTCAGGAAACCAAATCACAGCTGAAGAGCAACATGCTTTAGCAGAATTAAATAAAACAAAAGAGACTTTATTGCTTATGTCTAAGAGTTTTAATAAAGGCACACAAGAAATAGCAGTATTAGGTCAATTTACAGAAACAAAAAATAGAATTTTTAAATAAAAAATAACAAAAAATAAATAAATTAAAACCAATGAAAAAGTTAGTAATTTTAATAGCAGTCGCAATAACTCCAGTTTTTGTATCTGCACAGAATACATTTGATGTATTTGAGGACGAGCGAGAAGTAAGCTCGGTAGTAGTTACCAAAAATATGTTTAAACTATTGAGTCAACTTGACTTAGAATCCAATGATCCAGAAGCTAAAGAATATTTAGAGTTAGTAAACAATCTAGATAACATAAAAATATACTCCACTGAAAACAAGGAAGTAGCTGAAAGAATGGATGCTGCTGTTGCTACCTATTTATCTAAATCTCCCAAATTATCTGAATTAATGAGAGTAAAAGATGATGGTAAAAACATTAAATTTTACTCAAAGGAAGGGAAAAGTGACAATTTTGTAAGTGAATTACTCATGCATTTAACAGCAAACATTGATGGAGAAGATAGAACGATCATTATGAGTATCACGGGTAAAATCGATCTGAAAAAAATATCAAAATTAACAGGCGATCTCAACATGCCTGGAAGTGAAGAATTAAAAAATATTGAACAGAAAATCTAAAATATGATACTTATAAAATTTATTTTAGGAATCGGATTAGCAGCACTTACTTTATTTAGCTGTAGTAATGAGAAATCATTGCAAAGATATTTAGTAGATAGACAAGACGACAATTCTTTTTTGAAAATCGATATAGCTGCAAGTTTATTACAAACAGATAACAACAATCTTTCTCAAGAAGAAAAGGATATTTTAAAAACCGTTAAGAAAATTAACGTAGTTGCTTATCCTATTGAGGGAGAAAATGCTGCAGATTATAAAGTAAAGAGACAAGAATTAAATGATATCCTTAATCAAGGGCAGTATAAAATGTTAATGAAATATGGGTCTAATAAGCAAGGGGCAACGCTTAAATACTTGGGAGAAGAAGATGCTATAGATGAAATCATAGTATTTGCTAGTGATGATAAAAAA
>SGZH01000017.1 GCA_004214175.1 Flavobacteriales bacterium
TCTCCTTGTATGGCTTTATTTAAAAACGGAGAATTAGTTCATATGCTTGAACGACACCACATAGAGGGTCGCTCAGCAGATATGATTGCTGATAATTTAAAGGAAGCATACAACCAAGTTTGTTAAAAATTATGCCCGCTACAGCGGGCTTTTTTATGAAACGTATTTTCCATTTCCTAAGTTACCCGTTTACTGTTTTATTTTATCTAATATTTGGATTTTGCCTAGTTTTTTTTCATGGAATTCAATGGGTTGGTCTGAATTTTTTTGGATATCAGGCGCATAAAAAAAGTGTGGATATTCTAAACTTACTTATTTTACTTTGTCTAAAAGTATTAGGCACTTCATTTGAGTTTAAAGTACCTAAAAATATTCCCCAAGACATTCCTATTATAATTGTTTCTAATCATCAGAGTTTGTGGGATATACCTCCAATTATATGGTTTCTGCGAAAACTTCACCCTAAGTTTGTCTCAAAGTTTGAATTAGGGAAAGGAATTCCATCGGTGTCCTATAATTTAAGACATGGTGGGTCTATACTTATAAAACGTAATAATGCCAAACAAGCTCTTTCTGAAATGATTAAATTTTCGGACTATCTTTCAAAAAATAATAGAAGCGGCGTTATTTTTCCAGAAGGAACTCGAAGTCGAAAAGGAGAAGCAAAGCGATTCCAACGAAAAGGTTTAGAGTTATTATTTAAAAAAATGCCAGAAGCGCTGGTATTACCATTAACTATAAATAACTCTTGGAAATTACAACGTTACGGAATGTTTCCGATGCCTCTGGGGGTAAAAATAAAATATATCCTACACCCTTTAATGAAAGTTTCAGATTTTGAAACAGATGTGCTTATCGATAAAATAGAGATGCAAATTAAATCTGATATTTTACCAAAATGAATACCAATACAGCAAAAAAAATACTCGACAGCGATACTATTTTATGGAACAGTTTTTAAAAATTCTATGGTGAATGGGGAGGTGAATTTTAATTATTCTCCTTTAAAATTAGCCTTTCTTTTTTCTAAAAAAGCAGTTGTCCCTTCATGAAAATCTGCAGTTTCAAAGCACTTCCCAAATTGAGATACTTCGACCTCATAACCATTTTGACCATCCTTATATCCCGCATTAATTGCTATAATTGCAGAAGAAATAGCAACCGAAGAATTTCTTATTATTTTTGAAGCAATTTTCTGAGCTAAAGGTAATAATTCTTCTTGGGTAGTAATATGGTTTACTAATCCATAATTTAGTGCAGTTGAAGCATCAATCATACCCGCAGTCATAATCATTTCCATTGCCCGCCCTTTTCCTACTAACTCAGGTAATCGTTGGGTCCCTCCATACCCTGGAATGACCCCCAAAGATACTTCTGGGAGTCCCATTTTAGCCTGATCACAAGCCACTCTAAAATGTGCAGCCATAGCTAATTCTAAACCTCCTCCAAGTGCAAATCCATTGATAGCCGCAATAACTGGAGTGGATAAATGAGCTATAAAATCAAAAAGTAACGTTTGCCCTTCCAAAGCTAAATTTTCTGCCTCTGAAACAGAAAAATCTACAAATTCACTAATGTCAGCACCAGCAACAAAAGCTTTTTCTCCACTACCCGTAATAATAATAACTTTTGTATTAGTATTTTCTTCTGCATGTTTAAAAGCTATGTGAAGCTCCTGGATAGTTTCCTTATTTAAAGCATTGAGTTTTCTCGGCCTATTGATGGTTATTGTTGTTATATTATTTGAAGTTTCTGAAAGAATATTATTGAATTTCATAATAGATGATTTTTAGTCTCAATTTTATTAAAGGGCAAGGCAAATTTACAAAACACGCATTTAATCGAGAGGTATTTTTACTGTAAAGGTAGTTCCTCTTTCAACGTTTTCCGTAAAATTTATATCTCCTCCATACGTTTCTACAATCTTTTTTACCATTGCTAACCCTAAGCCCATTCCACTGGTTTTAGTAGTAAATTTAGGTTCAAAAACCTTCACCTTATTCTCTTCTTTTATTCCAATCCCATTATCCATTACCGTAATCATGGCAAAGGAATCTTCTTTATAAACATTCACTTTAATGCTTGGAACTTCAGGTTGACTTTCGTTAATAGCTTGAATACTATTTTTTATTAAATTAGTAATTACTCTTATCAATTGAGTCCTATCAAATTTAATAGTGATTTCGCTATGATCTGAATTGAAATAAATATAGTTTTCATTGAAAATGTCTAAGGTAAGTTTTGTGATCTTTACAATATTGACTGTTTCATCTTGCTGTGCAGGCATTTTTGCATAGGTCGAAAATGCTGATGCAATAGAACTCATAGTGTCAATTTGCTGAATCAGACTGTGGCTATACTCTTTCATTTTATTTATAATATCTGGATCTGTAGGGTCAAATTTTCGTTCAAAGCTCTGAACTGTTAATCGCATAGGGGTTAATGGATTTTTTATTTCATGAGCTACCTGTTTTGCCATTTCTCGCCATGCTGCTTCACGTTCATTCGAGGCCAATTTAGTAGCACTTTTTTCAAGTTCATCAATCATTTCATTGTAAGCCTCTACTAGAGTTGACACTTCTTGTGACTGAAGAGGAATTAATATTTTTTTATTTTGTTTATCTAGCCTTGTTTCCTTTATGGTGCTTGAAATTGAGTTTAGAGAACGGGTAATGTACTTAGATAAAAAATAAGCTAAAATAATCGCAAATATCAACATTAGTATATAAGCAAACCCTAGACGCCACAAATATTCTTTTAGTTCGTAATTTAAAAATTCATCATCTTCAAAATAGGGTAAATTTAATATCGCAATAGGCTTAAATTGATGGTCTGTTATGTAAGTAAAAGAAGATTGGTATTCTAATTTGTTTTCTATAAACCTCTCAATGAAATGTTTGTCTGTAGATTTTTTTAGACCTTCAAGTACCTGACTTGAAATTTTAGAAGACGTTGTGTCTTTAATAATTGAGGCTTTTGAAGAAATCAGAATATTTCCTTCGAGATCGTATAAAAAAAGATCAATTTTATGGATATCTTTAATCTCATGTATTTTATTTTTAAAAATTAACGCAATCTTATTCGTCTCTACTGCATAGGTAGTATTTTTGATTACATAGTCAATATTTTCTCGTATAGCCGTTTCTTTTCTAATTAGACGTTCTCGATGATAATCATTTGTGTTTTCACGATATTGAAAAACCGTTACTACTACTATAAGTACAGATGCCCCTATAACTAGGAGTATCATTGATAAAAATATTCGAGATCTTAAAGACCTATTTAAAAAACCCATTTATTTTAATTAGTATATTTTTCAATCGTCAATAAAAAGAGAATAATTGGTATCCTATTCTACTAACAAATAAATTTATTAAATATATGGAATTTTATGTCTTCTCAGTAATGTGAAACTTCTAAGTAAAAACTAAACTTGGTAATCTAAAGGCTTGATAACTTTTAAGTCCTTATTCTTATAAGGAATTTCACCTAAAATATATTCAATGGCTTCAATTCTTGCCTTTGTTTTTTTGTTAGCTTTAATAACCTTCCAGGGAGCAATTGAAGTATTCGTTTTTTTAAACATGCTGTCCTTATACTCTGTATAATCATCCCAAAGTTCTAGTGCTTTTTGATCGATAGCACTAAATTTCCACCTTTTAATAGGGCTTTCGATCATATCTTTAAATCGTTTTTCTTGTTCGTTTTTAGAAATCGAAAAATATAATTTTATTAAACGAACACCTGATTCAGTAATCATTCTTTCAAAATCATTTACTTGATTCATGAATGTTTGATACTCCTTTTGAGTACAAAAATCATTTACAGGTTCCACAATTGCTCTATTATACCAACTTCTATCAAAAAAAATCATCGTTCCTTCCATTGGTAATAAGTTAATATAACGCTGAAAATACCATTGACCCCTTTCTTCCTCGGTTGGTTTGGGCAAAGCAACTACTTTAAACTCTCTTGGATTTAAATGCTCGGTGACTCTCCTAATAGCTCCTCCCTTACCTGCTGCATCTCTTCCTTCAAAAACAAAAACTATTTTTTCATTATTTTTTTTGACCCATTTTTGAAGTTTTATCAATTCTTCTTGCAATTGCTTTAATCTATTTTCATAACGCATATATCTTAAAGCTCTTGTAATATTGACCTTATCCTTTGCCAACAATAACTTTAAACCTCTTTTTTTATTTAAAAGCTTGATATCTTTCTCTGTAAATTTATCTTTCATTTTTATCGCATTTTTTTGAGGTGCTATGATAACGATGAACAATATTTGGGTCAGGCAGAAGAGTTACTCCTGAGCTACCTTTACCATGATAATCAAATCTTGAAAGCACATGTCTCAAGCTTTCTAATCGAGCTTCTTTTTTATGGTTTGTTTTAATAATTATCCAAGGACTAGTGGTAGTGTGGGTGTGTGCAAACATTTGATCTTTGTATTGCGTGTATAAGTCCCATTTATTTTGACCTTCCTTATCAACTTGACTGAATTTCCACTTTTTTAAAGGACTTTCAAGACGAGATTCAAATCTTCTTAGCTGCTCATCTTTGGTCACTGAAAACCAAAATTTAATTAATATAATTCCATCCTCATAGAGCATGTGTTCAAATTCAGGAACTTGAGTCATAAATTTATTGTACTGTTCTTTGTTACAAAAACCCATTACGGGCTCAACTACTGCTCTATTGTACCAGCTTCTGTCAAAAAAAACAAGTTCTCCTGGGTTGGGCATTTCTTTTATATATCTTCTAAAATACCATTGCCCTTGTTCTACTTCTGTGGGTTTAGATAAAGCGACTACGCGCCTTGCTCTTGGATTTAGATGTTCGGTCATCCTTCTAATAGCACCTCCTTTTCCTGAAGCATCTCTACCTTCAAATATAATACAAACTCTTTTTTTGTTTTTAGTTACCCATTCCTGAAAATTTACCAATTCGGATTGTAATTTATAAAGGTGATCCTTGTATTCTAAATCGTATAAAATTTTCTCTAGCTTAGCAGATGAGCTAGAAGACTTTATTAGTTTTAAAAATTGTTTTTTAGTAATATCTCCATTTTCAAGAGATAAAAAATTATCAATCGTTAACATAAGCTAATCTTGTTGATGTAAATGTCTGAATTTTTTGACAAATAAAAACTTAGATGACTTATTATTCTTTTTTTTGTTAAAAAAAATATAGAATTAATGTAAAATAAATTCAAAAAACAATATTATTCTTATTTAGATTGATTAAAAATAACTATTTTTGCAATCAAAATAAATGTCTTAGATGAAATATTTAACACTCACTTTATTTGCTTTAGGGCTGGTATTTTCAGTATCGGCCCAAAGCAAAATGAAAAAAGATGCAGAAGCCATCAAAAATATGTGCGGCTGCTTTGAAGTAACCTTTAATTTTGCAGAAACCTTTAACTATTCAAAAGATTCGTTATACAAACCTTCAAAAAACAAAATTGCTAAAGCGCTTGAATGGGCACAACTAATTGAGGATAAAAAAGGTAAAATAGCAATACAGCATATTCTACAGATGGGTAGTCCTGATGAGCCTTATATAATCAAACATTGGCGACAAGATTGGATCTATGAAAATCAAGACTTTTATATATATGAAAGTAATAATAAATGGATATATAAAAAGAAATCAAAAGAAGATGTGAAAAATCAATGGACTCAAAAAGTATATCAAGTAGATGATAGCCCAAGGTATGAAGGCTCTTCTTCCTGGGTGCATGTTGATGGGAAAAGCTATTGGGAAAATACGACGGATGCGCCACTTCCCAGAAGGGAGTATACCATAAGAAGCGACTATAATGTAACTGTTAGAGGCAATAGACATGAAATTACATCAAGTGGATGGATACACGATCAGGATAATAAAAAATTAATTAGAAAAGCTGATACAGAAGATTTTATAATAGCTAAAGAAAAAGGTTACAATGTGTATAAACGTTTAGATGATACTGATTGTGCTGGAGCAATTAAATGGTGGGGTGATAATAAAATGAAATGGTCAATAGTTCGCAACAAATGGGATCAAGTTTTTGCACTTAACGATAATTTATTACTAGAAAAAAAAGTAAATAATAAGCCCCTTTATAAATATTTGTTTTCAGAAGAATATAAAGAAGAACAAGAAATTAATGATATCATTAAGGCTTTTATAAAAAAGTGACAATAAAAATTCAAGCTATGTGAATTAGATTTCTAGAAGTCAAATAAAGTATCATAAAATTAATTTCAAATGACAAAAATAGATCTCTTATATAAAAATGAAATAGGGATTGTTTTTAAATGGGCTCAATATGTTTTAAATCCCCAAAAAAATATCAACTTTATTTTTAGGAATACAATACTGGATTTAGATAAAAAAGAAATAAATTTATTTATTCAATACATTCAAATTGCTTTAACAAACTCATTAAATTGCAAAAACTTTAATGAGAAAGATTCTTTTAGTTATATTTTATTAGAAACTCCAATATCTAAATTAAGTTTTTCAATGAGTATTCAAGAATTAATTTTAGTACAAGATTTATTGTGTAATGCTAATTTTTATTTAGGCTTAAAAAGTATGTTAAAGGATTTTTCAATTAAAAATAGTTTATAAAAAATTATAAAAAAACACTTACGGTTTAATGTCCTTTATCTTTAATTGTAAGCTAACATTTCCGTTCCATTCATTTTCATCGATAGTGTATGCAGCCTTAAATAGTTTTTTATTTTTAATGAACTCTAATTGATCTCCCAATCCAAAACCAATACCTGCAATTTTACCTTTTCCAAACTGTATTGCCGTACATCGTAGGTGTGTTTTATCTTCACCTACTTGTTTTCCAAATCCAGTATCATTTAAATCCTCAGACATAAAAACAGGTGTCATATTTCCAGGGCCAAAAGGTGCAAACTGACTTAAAATTCTATAAAATTTTGGAGTGATGTCCGAAAGACTAATTTCTGTATCGATAGTAATTTCAGGTATAAGCATTTGTTGGTCAATAGTTTCTTTTACTACCTTTTCAAACTGTGCTTTAAAATCTTGATACTTTTCTGGTTTTAAAGTTAATCCGGCAGCATATTTATGACCACCAAATTGCTCTATATATTCTGAACATTGCTCTAAAGCATTGTAAACATCAAAGCCTTTTATACTTCTAGCTGAAGCTGCTAGACTTTCACCGCTTTTTGTGAAAACCAAAGTAGGGCGATAGTACGTTTCTATAAGTCTAGAAGCAACAATACCAATCACTCCTTTATGCCAATTCTCATCATAAACGACAGAGGTAAATCTATCTTGTTCCTCATTTTCTTCAATTTGAATAAGTGCTTCAATAGTAATTCGTTTATCTGCATCTCGTCGATTGGTATTGTAAGTATCTATGTCAAGAGCATATTCAGCTGCTAAATTAATATCTGTTTCACATAGTAACGTAACCGCATGATTACCGTGTTTCATTCTTCCTGCTGCATTAATTCGAGGAGCGATAATAAATACCACATCCGTTATAGTTAGCTTTTCTTTTTTTACTTGTTTTAAAATAGCTTCAAATCCTGGACGAGGATTTTCATTTATAACTTTTAATCCATGATAGGCAAGTATTCTATTCTCTCCTACTATCGGCACAATATCCGCTCCAATAGCGGTTGCTACTAAATCTAAATACAGCACTAAATCATTGATAGTTGCTCCTTTTTGGGATGCCAATGCTTGTATGAGTTTAAAGCCTACTCCGCAACCACATAATTCTTTAAAGGGATATTCACAATCTTGTTGTTTAGGGTCTAAAACTGCCTTTGCTTTCGGAATTTCAGTTCCTGGTCTATGATGATCACAAATAATAAAATCAACACCTTTTTTAGTAGCATACGCTACTTTTTCAATGGCTTTAATACCACAATCCAAAGCAATGATTAAACTAAAATTATTGTCTTCAGCAAAATCAATTCCTTTATAAGAAATACCATAACCTTCCTCATATCTGTCTGGAATGTAAGTGGCAACATTTGGATAAAATGACAATAAGTAAGAAGACATTAAAGCAACACTTGTTGTCCCATCTACATCGTAATCTCCATACACTAATATATTTTCTTGATTTTTGACCGCATCTTTAATTCTTGAAACTGCTTTTTCCATATCCTTCATTAAAAAAGGATCATGCAAGTCGTTTAAATCGGGTCTAAAAAAGTTTTTAGCTTCTTCAAAAGTCTCAATCCCTCGTTGCACGAGTAAAAAGGAAGTCGTCGAATCTACTGCTAACTCCTTAGATAAATGAGCAACTTTACTTGAATCTGGTTTTGGTTTTATCGTCCAACGCATAAAAGCATTAAATTAGGATTAATCTTTTAAAAGGGAAGTTATAGGTAAAAATAAATAGAAAAATAGTATTCTTTGTAAAAATTTAAATAATAAATAGAAAACTTATTGTTTAACTTGTTCCGCCAACTACAATCACAATTTCTCCTTTGGGTGGCTTCTTAGTATAATAATTCAATACTTCTTGTGCCGTTCCTCGTATTGTTTCTTCATGTATTTTAGTGATTTCTCTAGAAACAGACACAGGTCTTTCTGTGCCAAAATACTCAACGAAATGGCTAAGTGTTTTAATTAGTTTATGAGGCGATTCGTAAAAAATCATAGTACTCTCTTTTTTAGCTAATAATTTTAATCGAGTTTGGCGTCCTTTTTTTACTGGCAAAAAACCTTCAAAAAAAAACTTATTATTAGGAAGCCCACTATTAACTAATGCGGGTACAAAGGCGGTAGCTCCTGGCAGACAGTCTACCTCAATGCCAGCTTCAACACATGCGCGAGTGAGTAAAAATCCGGGGTCACTAATCGCAGGAGTTCCGGCATCACTTATTAAAGCAACAGTAGCCCCTGATTGAATTTGCTCTACGATTCTGGAAAAAGTTTTATGTTCATTATGCATATGATGAGATTGCATGGGAGTTGAAATCTCATAATATTTTAAAAGCTTTCCGCTTGTTCGGGTGTCTTCAGCCAATATTAAATCTACTTTTTTTAAAACTTTAATAGCTCTTAAAGTAATATCTTTTAAATTTCCTATTGGCGTTGGAACTATATAAAGTTTTGCCATTTTTAGTTGAAACTTTTTTGAATAACCGACAAAAAACGATCAACATATGCTTCCTTTTCAGTCCAGTTATAATCTAACCTTACTTGACTTTGTATAAATAGATGAGCTTCTTCAAAAGTGCTCATCGAGTTAATTTGAGATAACACTCTTAAGTAATCGTCTGTACTGTCATCAAATAATTGTTTTATAAAAGTTGTTCGATCATTTAATCCAATATGAAGACCTGAATTGATTTTGTCATTGATAGAATTTGGTGTTTCTTCAGCCTCTACCTTTTGTTTTCTCTCAAAAACAAGGTTATCTGAGTAAGATGCGGCAAATTCCTCTAGATCATTTTTTAAAATTTCTTTTGATGGAATAATTTCTTTTAATAATTCTTCAATAGCCTTTTCGTTTTCGTTCGGCATATTTGCAACAATATCTTTAATTTTTTCAGTTAAGGGTTCTACCAGTTCTTCTTTATGAGGGGTTTGTGGAACGGGATCTGGTTCTTTAAACCAATTTTGTTCTCTATATGTTTTGGAGTCTGTTGCAGTTCTTTCTGGTTTTTCAAATTCGGTTTCAACACTAGATTCTATGAATTCTAAAATTGTTAGCTTTTCATGAAGTTGCATTAATGAGTTTTTTAGTTTGGTAATATCGATCTCATTTTCTGAACTAATAATCCCCTGAGCTATTGCTTTTATTTGGGAAAGGACTTTCTTCTTCATAACTTATTAAAATAAAGCAAATTTTATATTTTGTTTTTATAAATTTACACAACCTTTATGTAAACGTCAAAGAATTTAGTTTTAGTTTAAAAAAAATTTATGTTTCTTGAAAATACTGTAAATCAAAAAGAAAAATTTGGGTGGATTGAAGTAATCGCTGGTTCAATGTTTTCAGGTAAAACAGAGGAATTAATTCGACGTTTAAAACGTGCAAAGTTTGCCAAGCAAAAGGTTGAAATTTTTAAACCTGCTATCGATACCCGTTATGATGACAAAAGGGTAATGTCTCATGATAGTAATGAAATCCAATCTACACCTGTTCCAGCAGCTACAAATATTCCTATTTTAGCTGATAATTGTGATGTCGTTGGTATTGATGAAGCTCAATTTTTTGATGATGAAATCGTGAAAGTATGCAACGATCTAGCAAATAGAGGAGTTCGAGTTATTATTGCGGGATTGGATATGGATTTTAAAGGAAACCCTTTTGGCCCTATGCCAGCCCTTATGGCTACCGCTGAGTATGTTACAAAAGTTCATGCAGTGTGTACGCGTACTGGAAATCTTGCAAATTATAGTTATCGTAAGGCTAAGAGTGATGAATTGGTATTGTTGGGTGAAGTTGATGAATATGAGCCCTTAAGCAGATCTGCTTATTATAAATTAATGTTGCGAGAAAAGGTCAAAAATATTAATGTTCAAGAACCTGAGGATATTTCTAATAAAAAGAAGGCCTGAGGGATGCCAAAAACTACTGAAACAATTTTAGAGATAAATCTTACCGCTCTAGGTAATAACTATCGTTATTTGAAATCTAAATTAAACGATGACACAAAATTTTTAGGAGTTGTCAAGGCATTTGCTTATGGAAGTGATGCTATTGTTATTGCAAAAGAGTTAGAACTTTTAGGTGTTGATTATTTCGCAGTTGCTTATGTTAGCGAAGGTGTTAACCTACGAAATGCAGGAATTAAAACTCCTATATTAGTATTACATCCTCAGCTTGAAAATTTTGAAATACTTATCGACCGATGCTTAGAGCCAAGTTTATATAGTGGAAGAGCCCTAAATCATTTTATAAAAATTGCTGCAGAAAAAAACCAATCCAACTATCCTGTTCATTTAAAATTTAATACTGGTTTAAATCGATTGGGGTTTCATGAAGGTGAGGTAGATGAAATTGTTTCTCTATTAAAAACAGCTACATCTATAAAAATCACCTCATTATTCTCTCACTTAGCAGCAAGTGAAGATTTAGATGAAAAGAGTTTTTCAGAGGCTCAAATTAAATTATTTACTTCTATTTCTAAAAATTTATCTACAAAACTTGACCTACATCCTAAATTACACATGTGTAATACGTCTGGGTTATTAAACTTTCCCCAAGCACAATTTGACATGGTTAGGTGTGGCATAGGCTTGTATGGTTTTAGTAATATTATAGAGGAGCAGAGAAATTTTACTCCAATAGCCACCTTAAAAACCGTTATATCTCAAATTCATCATATTCATAGTGGTGAAAGCATAGGATACAATAGATCTTTTAAAAGTACAAGTGCTATAGTTACTGCCACTTTACCCATTGGGCATGCTGATGGTATCAGTAGGTCTTATGGTAATGGAAAAGGATGGGTTTGGGTTCATGGTAAAAAAGCCCCTATTATTGGAAATGTTTGTATGGATATGTTAATGATAGAAATAACAACTATCGATTGCAAAGAAGGGGATGAAGTAATTGTATTTGGAGCAGAAAATAGTATAGAAAACCTTACAGATAGTATCAACTCCATTTCATACGAATTATTAACTGCTATCTCACAAAGAGTAAAACGAGTGGTAACTCGAAAATAACTTTTAAGTTAAATCTTTTTTAACTTTTAAAAAAGTTTAGGCGGCAATGCCTTATTTTTGTTGTTGTATAAAGTTAAGGAGTAACCTTTCAAGTAAACAGGTATATGAAATTAGCAGTTGTTGGGGCTACCGGAATGGTAGGAACCATTATGATAAAATTATTAGAAGAGCGAAAATTTCCAATTTCAGAACTATTTGTTGTTGCTTCAAAAAATTCTATCGGAAAATCGGTTCGTTATCAAGATCGTTCTATCAAAATAATTGGATTGAAAGAAGCGGTTTTAAAAAAACCTGAAATTGCTATATTCTCTGCGGGAAGTGCTGTGTCTTTAGAATGGGCCCCTAAATTTGCCAAGTTAGGAACTGTGGTGATTGACAATTCTTCTTGTTGGAGAATGGATGTAACAAAAAAATTAATAGTCCCAGAAATTAATGCCTCTGTTTTAACTAAAGAAGATAAAATTATTGCCAACCCAAACTGCTCCACGATTCAATTAGTAATGGCATTAGCTCCGTTGCATAATAAATATAAAATGAAACGTGTCATTGTTTCTACTTATCAATCTGTTTCTGGAACAGGTGTTAAAGCAGTTAAGCAGTTAGAAAATGAAATTAAAGGTTTAAAAACCGAAATGGCATACCCCTATCCAATTCATAAAAATGCATTGCCACACTGTGATGATTTTGAAGAAAATGGCTATACTAAAGAAGAAATGAAATTGGCTCGTGAGCCTCAAAAAATATTAAATGATCAATCGTTTTTAATTTCAGCAACAGCGGTCCGAATCCCTACAGCTGGTGGACATAGTGAGTCTGTAAATATTGAGTTTAGAAAAAGTTTTAGGGTTAGTGAAATTAGAAAGATCCTACATGAAACTCCAGGGGTTACCGTTCAAGATAATCCAGATACCAATACCTATCCCATGCCTATCTATGCGCACGACAAAGACGAAGTCTTTGTGGGACGTATTAGAAAAGACTTGAGTCAAGACAATACTTTAAATATGTGGATTGTTAGTGATAATTTAAGAAAAGGTGCCGCAACTAATGCTATCCAAATTGCTGAATATGTTTTAAATAATTTCTTAAAATCATAATCAAAGAATAAATTTCATAAAGTAGTTTTTAATATATGCTAAATATGTTACTGCCTGTATCAACTAGTAAATTTTTTTTATTTTATATACAACTCCATTAAAATTGAATTGTTCATTTTTTACTTTTCCTAAAAGACAACGACCTATTGGAGCTACTGGAGCAACACCAAGGTAGATGGTATCTTTAACTTTTAATTTGCCTACCGATATGCTTATAAAAAAATTAGCCTGGTTAGTTTCGATAATACTTCCTAAACGAATTGTTTCTGAAACGTCACTAATAGTTACTTTATCTAGTTGTAACATTACTTTTTCGATCTCCCTTAACTGCTTACCAGCTTCCTCTCGTTGAATTTGCAACATGGCACGTTCGGTATGATGTTTATCACCACTGGTACTTTTTGATTCATCTCTTAGCGCCTGCTCAATATTAGCAATAGTCTTGTTTACACTTTCATACCTGATCTTAATTAGATCTTTACACTGCTGTTGTAATTCAAATTTTAATTCTTGAGGAGTCATTAAACTTTTTGTCTACTAGTGCTCTTATTAAATAAAAACTCCGAACGTTAATGTTCGGAGTTTCGTGTTATTCTTCTTCTATTTCACTCATTTCAAAGCTATCCATAAAGGCAGTTGTAAAATTACCTTCTATAAAATCAGGATGGTCCATCAATTGCCTATGAAAAGGAATGGTAGTTTTAATTCCCTCTATAACAAACTCATCCAATGCCCTACGCATTTTACTTATAGCTTCTTCACGAGTTTGTGCTGTAGTAATTAATTTTGCTATCATCGAATCATAATTTGGAGGAATTGTATATCCTGCATAAACATGCGTGTCTAAGCGAATCCCATGACCTCCTGGCGAATGCAATTCCGTAATTTTTCCAGGGTGTGGTCTAAAATCATTAAAGGGATCTTCTGCATTGATACGACACTCAATAGAATGGAGTTTTGGAAAGTAATTAACCCCCTTAATAGGAATACCAGCTGCAACCTTTATTTGTTCTCTTATTAAATCAAAATCAATAATTACTTGCTCTGTAATTGGATGTTCAACTTGAATCCGTGTATTCATTTCCATGAAATAAAAATTTCGATGCTTATCAACTAAAAACTCGACGGTTCCAGCTCCCTCATATTTTATATATTCAGCAGCTCTAACAGCAGCTAGTCCCATTTCTTCACGGAGTTTATCTGTCATAAACGGACTTGGAGTTTCTTCGGTTAATTTCTGGTGACGTCTTTGTATGGAGCAATCTCTTTCACTTAAATGACATGCGTTTCCTTTGCTATCACCAATGATTTGTATTTCGATATGGCGAGGTTCTTCGATAAGTTTTTCCATGTACATATCATCATTCCCAAAAGCAGCCTTACTTTCTGCCCTAGCAGATTTCCAAGCGTTTTCAAGATCTTCTTCATTCCAAACAGCTCTCATTCCCTTACCACCACCACCGGCACTTGCTTTAAGCATCACAGGATATCCTGTATCTTTAGCTACTTTTATACATGTCTTAAAATCTGGAATAACACCTTCACTTCCTGGAACGCAAGGTACCCCAGCCTCAATCATAGTAGTTTTAGCCATTGCTTTATCGCCCATTCGGTTAATCATATCTTCAGAAGCACCAATAAACTTAATATTGTGCTCTTCACATAATTTAGAAAACTTAGCATTTTCAGAAAGAAAACCGTATCCAGGATGGATCGCATCAGCGTTTGTAATTTCTGCTGCAGCTATTATATTGGGTATTTTTAAGTAACTTTCGTTACTTGGTGCGGGGCCAATACAAACAGCTTCATCAGCAAATCTAACGTGTAGACTTTCAGCATCTGCTGCAGAATAAACTGCGACAGATTTTATCCCCATTTCTTTACAAGTACGAATTACTCGTAATGCTATTTCTCCTCTATTGGCAATTAATATTTTTTTAAACATAATTTCAATAAATTTCAATGCGTCAAAACCATAACCTTAAAATAATATATTTAGATTTTGACTATTTTAGATTTAATTAATTAAGATGGGTCTACCAAAAATAATGGTTGATCAAACTCTACAGGTGTTGCGTCGTCAACAAGAAACTTAACAATTTTTCCAGAGACCTCACTTTCAATTTCGTTGAAAAGTTTCATTGCCTCAATAATACATAAGACATCGCCTTCTTTAATAGTGTCTCCAACCTCTACAAAAGCAGGCTGGTCTGGTGATGATTTTCTGTAAAAAGTACCAATTATTGGTGACTTTACCGTTATATAATTTGCGTCCTCTGCTGTTTCTGAAGATACTTCAGCAGCAGGTACGGAAGCAGCTTCAGGCACAGGCACAACAGGTGCAGAAGCGCCTTGAGAAGGAGCTAAAGCAGGAATTTGTTGAATGTAAGTCGTATCAGCTTTTGATTGTTCATCAACTGTTTTAATTGTAATCTTTACATCATTCATTTCAAGTTTTACTTCTGTAGCTCCCGATTTTGCTACAAACTTGATTAAATTTTGAATCTCTTTTAAATTCATGGTTTCAGTTTTAAGTGTTCTATTTATTTGGAGTCGTATGCCCAAGTAAGATACATGGATCCCCAAGTAAAACCACCTCCAAAGGCGGCAAATACTAATTTATCTCCTTTTTTTAGTTTCTTTTCATAGTCCCAAAGACATAAAGGTAAGGTTGCTGAAGTCGTATTCCCGTATTTATGTATATTTTTCATCACCTTCTCCTCTGCTAACTTCATTCTATTTGAAGTTGCGTCTATAATTCTGTTATTTGCTTGATGAGGTACTAGCCATTGAATATCGTCTCCAGTTAACTGATTTCTTTCTAATATTTTTTCAGAAACATCTGCCATTCTTGTAACAGCAAATTTAAATACTGTTTTTCCATCTTGGAAGACAACATGTTGATTATTTTCAACTGTTTTTTCAGAAGCTGGAAGTAAAGACCCTCCCGCATCAATTTTTAAAGATTCTCTTCCTGAGCCATCTGTCCGTAAAAGTTCGTCTTGAACACCCAATCCTTCATAGTTAGGCTCAAAAAGTGCCGCTCCTGCTCCATCTCCAAAAATGATACAGGTTGTACGATCTTTATAATCAATTATAGAAGACATTTTATCAGCTCCAATCAAGAGCACTTTCTTGTATCGTCCCGATTCAATATATTTTGCTGCTACTGACATGCCAAATAAAAAACTAGAACAGGCAGCCATCAAATCGTATGAAAATGCATTTTCTGCTCCAATTTGAGTTGCCACATAAGATCCGGTCACTGCAACTGGCATATCCGGTGTTGCAGTTGCCATAACAATCATATCTATTTCCTTTGGATCAGTATTATTTTTTTTTAGAAGGTCCTTTGCAGCTTGTATGGCAAGGAAGGAGGTTCCCTTCTCTTTATCTTTTAGTATTCTACGTTCTTTTATACCTGTTCGAGCAGTAATCCACTCATCATTGGTATCTACCATCGTTTCCAAAATTTCATTGGACAAAACGTAATCTGGGACATAGCCTCCTACAGCTGTAATCGCTGCTGTGATTTTACTCATATTTTTGAATTAATTTATCAAAAAGAGGCAAAATTCCTCTAAATCGGTCGAAAATTACTAAAATTTAGTCAAAAACAAGATAAAAACGCTTAATTTTTATCTTATTTTAAAATTTAAAAAAAGTATTGCAATAAAAAACGCTCACATTAATGTGAACGTTTATTTAATATTGTATTTAGTTACTAAGCTACCTCTTCTACTGAGTCAATAACAATTTGACCTCGGTAATATAGCTTTCCTTCATGCCAGTGGGCCCTGTGGTACAAATGAGATTCTCCAGTTGTAGGATCTGTAGCTATTTGTGGCGTTGTCGCTTTGTAATGAGTTCTTCTTTTATCTCTTCTAGTTTTTGAGATTTTTCTCTTTGGATGTGCCATTACTTTTTTATTTGTCTGTTAATAAATTTTTTAATTTGTCCCATCGTGGGTCTATATTTTCATCTTTCTTTTCAGGTTTATTACCTTCTAGAGTTGGACGTAATTCTTCTAGCTTATTAAGAATATCCGATTTTAATGTTCCAGCTTCAATTCCTGGATGGGTTCTCTTTCTTGGAACTGAAAGCACTATTGATTCATAGACGTATTGCTGAATATTAAATTCATAACTTCCATGAGGTATAATAATTAATTCTTCATTTTCATCATTAAATTCATCTCCAAATTTTACAATAAAATGAAAAGAATCTGCAATATTTTGGTCATAAGGCTCATTAGTTACATCACAATTTACATTTACGTAGCCTTTAAAGCATAGTGTAAACTCCAACATGGTATTTTTCTTAATCAACAATACTTCAAGATTAATGTCTGAATTATTAAAATCTTCATACTCAAAATACTCAAAGAACGTTTTGGTTATCTTAAAGTCAAACGAGTGCTCTCCTAATTTCAGTCCTATAAAAGGGATTATAAATTCTTTTAATTGCTTCATAATCACACAGCTGTTAGCACATTTAACTTTTCAATGACGCGGCTGCAAAGATAAAAAAATAATTATACTGCATATCTTTTTTAGCAAATCTTTTTTGGTATTTAATTTTTAAAGCACATTACGCTTAAGAACTCCATAAAATTTGAAGCGAATTATTGTTTTTTCTTATAAAACGGCTTCTTATTAGTTGATGTTTTTAAAGGATTATTAGAAAGCACTTGATGCTCTTCTCTTTTATTAAATATGTGGATGGCGTTAAAAACAGCTGCCTTAAAAGAGGCATGATCTGCAATGTTTTTTCCTGCAATATCAAAGGCAGTACCGTGATCTGGAGAGGTCCTGATTTTGTTTAATCCTGAGGTATAATTTACACCTTTACCAAAGGATAGCGTCTTAAAAGGTACAAGACCTTGATCGTGATAGGAGGCTATGATAGCATCAAAATTCTCGAAATTTCCGGATCCGAAAAAACTATCTGCAGCATAAGGTCCGTAAACTAAAATTCCCTCATCAAATAGATTTTTTAAAACGGGTCTTAATAACGTGTCATCTTCGCTCCCGATGACACCATGATCCCCATTATGAGGATTAATACCTAAAACTGCAATTTTCGGCTTTCCAATTCCAAAATCTTTGACTAAGCTATCCTTTACAGTCTTTATTTTTTTTTCTATTAGTTCTTTGGTGATTTTTTTAGAAATATCTTTGACCGCTACATGGTCTGTTAACAATCCTATTCTCAATGAATCTTTAATCATCAACATTAAACTTTCGCCCTCTAACTCGCTATTTAAAAAATCGGTATGACCTGGATAATTAAAGTCTTCTGATTGAATACTAGATTTGTTAATAGGAGCCGTGACCAATACGTCTACTTTATTACTTTTTAAAGCTGCCACCGATGCGCTTAAAGATTTAATGGCATAAGACCCTATTTTTGGATTCTCTGATCCAAAATTTATAGTTACCGACTCTTTCCAGGTATTAAAAACATTAATTTTTTTGTGATTGATTGCGTCTAATTTATCAATTCCAAATAAGTTGCACTCGATATGATAGTGATTTTTAAAGAAATTCATGATTTCAAGAGATGCAAATATTACTGGTGTAAAAAAGTCAAGAATTCTTGGATCCTGTAATGTTTTTAAAACTACTTCACTGCCAATACCATTTAGGTCTCCAATAGAAATTCCAACGACTATTTTATTTTGATTATTCATTTAATCTAGATCTCTTTTTTTATCATTATTTTTGTTTTACAAATGTAACTAAATGTAATTATGTTTACAGGAATAATCGAATCAATGGGAGAAATTGTTTCCTTAACAATAGAGGGAACTAATATTCATCTTGAAGTAAAAAGCGCTATCACCCAAGAATTAAAAATTGATCAAAGTCTTGCGCATAATGGCGTTTGCTTGACTGTTGTTAAGATTGAAAACGATAGCTATGTGGTCACTGCGATAAAGGAAACATTAGAAAAGTCGAATATTGGAGATTTAAAAGTTGGGGATTTGGTTAATCTTGAGAGATCTATGAAATTGCAACAACGCCTAGATGGTCATATAGTTCAAGGGCATGTAGATCAAACTGGAATATGTACTGGTGTATCAGAAGTAGAAGGAAGCACCTATTTTAGCTTTAAATATGATGATGACTATAGCAATGTAACTATTGAAAAGGGATCTATTACAGTAAACGGAGTTAGCTTAACAGTAGTGGATTCTAAAAAAAATGAGTTCACTGTTGCTATTATTCCTTATACCATTAATCATACTAATTTTAAAGAATTTGGTGTTGGTACTCGCGTAAATTTGGAATTTGATGTTGTTGGCAAATATATTAAACGACTCACTCAGGGGTATTAACCTTTCCTATCTAACTTTTATTTTTTTTATTAAAGGCTTTGTATTTGTTGTGTTCGGTACTCAAAAATGGAAATCAACTGTTTTTTTATAAAAAGCTTGTGACCTAATATACCGAGTAATCCAAAGGGTAATTTATAACTAACTATATCAGTCATTTTACAATTATTAGCATCTACAGGCTCAAATAAATGCTCGTGATGCCACATTTTGTAGGGACCAAATCGCTGTTCGTCTATAAAATATTGTTCAAATTCTACCTGAGTTATTTCGGTTACCCAGTTCAATCTAAAATACTTTAAAACATTGACCTTGTAACTTATAATTTGTCCAGAATATGCTTTTTTTGTTGGCCCCGAAGTAATTAAAAAATTCATCTCGGGGGGGGTAATTTTTGAGAGATTATGGGGGGAGCTAAAAAAATCCCAAGCTGTTGAAATTGGCATGGGTAAATTAACTTCCGATTTTAAAGTAAAAATATTTGAATGGCTTTTTATAGATAGAGACATTTTAAGTTGTTTGATGGAATCTTTTTTTTAGAGTTTCAAAAATCATAAGGTTTCCAAATAACATTGAAAAAGCATAGCCGATGTCCTCCACTGGAATCGTAAAAAGGCGAATTCCTAGGTTTTCTAAATCATTATAACTAACAATAGGAGTTTCAATAAAAGAGCCCGTTAAAATACCGTTGACTATAAAAAAAGGTATTAAAATAACCATAAAACTAGCATAAAATTTTTGGAGGTGACTTCTAAAAAACAACAAGCCCAGAGATAATACCATCGCTAAAATAAAAAAATTTACGGCAGTATAATATTTGGTACTATTAGCAATAGCAACAGTAAAAACTAAAACGATAAGGGTTAAGGTAAGGTAAAATGAAGCTTTTTTATTGAATTTGAAATTTGGATTTACGGTGATGGCACAATAATGTATAAACAAACTACAAAAGGGAATAATTAAAAAGAACAGCCATTCTTCAAGGGGCATCCCAAGCATTTCAATTCCTAAACAGTAATCGTTGTTAAACGACCAAACACCAATTGCTGTAAAAAAATAATCCCATATCAAAAAAATTGCTGCTACCAATGCTGTGGAAATAATAAAATACTTCCAAAATTTTATAAAGTCCTTGAAGAGGATGGTATAAAGTAGCGGTATAGCTATAGAAAAAAGCAAAATATAAAAATAGAGCGGTGTCATTTAACTGAAAAAGGTTTTTTAAAATATTTTTTTGGAACATTTAGCATTCCGAAGCATTCGCCATCTTCTTTCCCTAAGTGTTTATGATGTATTTTATGTGCCTTTCGTAGACCAATTAAATAACTGTTTTTTGTTTTTTTAAACCATTTAAATCGTTGATGAATTAAGACATCGTGAACCATAAAATAGGTGATACCATAAAATAAAATTCCTAAACCAATAAAAAATTTATAGTTCAATTCTGGATTGACTCCAAAATAAAACAGTGCAATGCTTGGTATTGCACCAATTACAAAAAATGTATCGTTTTTTTCAAAAACATGTTGGTACCTAGGCTGATGATGATCTTTGTGAAGCACCCACAAAAAACCATGCATTACGTATTTATGAACAAACCAAGTAACTCCTTCCATGCCGGCATAAGTAAATATTGTTATGAGTATGTATTTTGCAATTATCATTATATAATTATTGAGTATTAAGTTGGTCTAAACTAAATTTAGTTTAAAATTAAAATAAGAGGCTATCAAAAGAGCCATCTTTTTCGGGTTTGAAACTCGTATTCGCTTTTCTTTTAATTTTTTTGATGGGGTCTTTTCTATTTTATACAAAAGATTAAAGTAATATTTATAAGCAACATAAACTGCTAGTTTTGCTTCTTTAGGTAACTTTATAATTCCTTTATACGCCTCTTCAAAGTCATTTTTTATTTCGAGTAAGACTCTTGATTTATCAGCCTCTGTAAAATTATTAGGACTGATATTTGGAAAATAAGATCGATTTAAATTTTCATAATCCTCGTTTAAATCTCTTAAAAAATTTACTTTTTGAAAGGCAGAACCTAATTTCATTGCCGGCTCTTTTAGATTATTAAATTTATTTTCATCTCCTTGCACAAAGACTTTTAAACACATTAGGCCTACAACATCAGCTGAGCCATAAATATACTCGTCTATCTCTTTCTGGTTATCATATTTTTGTTTTTCTAAATCTGTTCTCATACTCTTTAAAAACGATTCCACAAGAGCATGATCGATGTTATATTTTGATAGGGTTCCTTGAAACGCATTAATAACAGGGTTTGCGCTAATACCAACTTTGAGGGAATATTTATATTCTTCTTCAAATCTATCTAATAATTCTTCCTTCGGATAATCTTCGAAACTATCAACTATTTCGTCGGCAACTCTAACAAAACCATATATATTATATATCGCCTCACGAATATTGGGAGATAATAAATTGACTGCAATCGAAAAGGAAGTACTATATTTTTTTGTGATAATTTTTGAACTTTCACTGGATATACTGTCAAATAGTTGTTTCATTTGTCGGAATTTATTTAAAGTTAGTTCAGGATTTAAAATGTTTTAAAATAGATTCTGCCGCTATTTTCCCTGATATAAGTGCTGGTGGCACACCAGGACCAGGCACAGTTAATTGTCCTGTAAAATACAAATTTTTTACTTTCTTGCTTTTAATTTTTGGTCTTAAAAATGCTGTTTGTGTAAGAATGTTGGCTAATCCATAAGCGTTGCCTTTATAAGAGTTATAATCTTCAATGAAATCATTGATACAATATGATTTTATAAATAACACATCATCTTTTAAATTTTGATGGGTTAATTTTTCTAATCGATTAATAATAATATCAAAATATTTTTCTCTGTGAGCCTGAGTATCTTCAATACCTGAAGCGATAGGTATTAAAAATGTAGCAGCCTCTTTTTCTTTTGGTGCAAAGGCGTTGTCTGAAATGCTAGGGAAACTCGCATAGAAAAGAGGATCTTTAGGCCATGATGGATTATCGTATATGTATTCCGCATGTGAGTCAAATTCTTCATCAAAAAACAAAGTATGGTGAGAAACATTTTTTAATCTTTTATTGAACCCTACGTAAAAAAGTAACGAAGAAGGAGCAAACGTTTTTTTATTCCAATATGATTCTGAGTATTGTCTATATGAAGGGTCTAATAATCTTTCGGTGTGGTGATAATCTGCTCCGCTTAATAATACATCAGGAGCTTTTTGATGTTCACCGTTTACAAGGATACTTTCAACCTTATTTTTTGCTACGTTAATTTTCTCAACATTTGAATTTGTTTTAAAGATAACGCCAAGTTCTTTAGCTAAAGACTCCATCGCTTTGATGACTTCAAACATTCCTCCAACCGGATGCCAAGTTCCAAGACCAAAATCTGCCCAATTCATAAAATTATACATAGCAGGGGTGTTACCTGGTTTAGCTCCAAGAAACAATACGGGGAATTCTAAAATCTTAATGAGTCGCGGATTATTAAACCTTTTTTGTATTTGACTACGAATATCAAAAAACAACTGGTTTAATTTGTTTATTGTTTTTGGTGTGATTAATTCTAGGGGGGAAACGCCTGGTCTATAAACAAGATCTTTCACTGCGACATCATAATTATTTTTTGCTTGCTTCAAGAATTTTTTTAAATGCAACGATGATCCTTTTTCTTCTTTCTCAAATAAAGAATAAATTTGATCTAGATTATCTGGTATTACTGTTGAATCACCAATACCAAAATAAACCTCATATGCAGGACTTAATTTTTCTAACTGATAGTAGTCTGATGGGTTTTTATTAAAGTCATTAAAAAAGCGTTCAAAAACATCTGGCATCCAATACCAAGTTGGCCCCATATCAAATAAGAAGCCATCTTTTTTATATTGCCTTGCCCTACCTCCTATTTGACTGTTTTTTTCAAAAACAGTCACTTTGTGACCTGCCTTTGCTAAATAACAAGACGCTGCTAAAGATGAAAATCCAGAACCCAGGATATTTATAGTTTTACTCATGTTTCAAATATAGATAATTAATTTATTTAAAAAACCCCTCTAGAAATTGCTTCCAATGAGGGGTTTCAATCAAAACCTAACAACAATTCTTTATATTTTTAAGTTTTTTTATGGATTATTTTTTGACAAATATCTAACAAAAAATGCTTTGTTAAACA
This sequence comes from Flavobacteriales bacterium, assembly GCA_004214175.1. Classification (GTDB taxonomy): domain Bacteria; phylum Bacteroidota; class Bacteroidia; order Flavobacteriales; family Flavobacteriaceae; genus Marifrigoribacter. The sequence continues at coordinate 23,292 of SGZH01000017.1, forward strand.
AATTTAACTTTTTGTTAAACATTTTTATATTAAAAAAGCAAAACTTAACTAAAAAAATCCTGTTAAGTTTGGATAATTTAATTTTATAGTAACAAAAAAAGGATGAATAATTCATCCTTGAGTAATTTATTAAGGTTATATTTTATTTAAATTACGGAGAGCTTGACTTCATTAACGGATACTAGTTCCTCTAACTTAGATTTAAATATAATTTGATTGTTAGTATTGCCTTTTTTGTAATCATCCCAAATGTTTCCTACGATAATACATTTATTCTTAGTATGTTCCAGAAGTTTTACTATGCTTGAAATAAACTCATCTTTTTCTTCGACCGTTTTGTCAATCATAAAATAAGTTATCCAAGTAATATTTTTGACCTGTGAATTAAGGTAAAATAAATTATTAAACGGGATGCTTTTTCCAAGGTAAATCACTTTTTCTCCCACAAGCTGGAAATAATAATTTAAGAAAAACAAACCTAATTCGTGGATTTCACCATAAGGTAAAAACAATACATTAGTTGGATTGTTTGATTTTTTATTTACTGGAATTTTAGCAATATTAAGTGCAATTTTTTGGTATATTAAGTTAGACACAAAATGCTCGTGAGCAGGCTTTAGTGAATCCGTCTGCCAAAGTAATCCAAGATGGTTGAGTAAGGGTATGTAGGTATGGGTAAATATTTGTCTAAAAGTTAATTTTTCCATTTGCTGTTCATATATTTCATGAAATAAATTCTGATCAAATGTATACATACATATCATTAGAGAATTAATCTCGTAGGAATTAGAAAAATCTTTTAAAGCAAATTTTTTAGTTTCTTCAGCTATTTGATTATCAGAAAGTTTGGATATTTTTGAAATTTTATAGCCCCCTTTATACAAAAGACTAACATTTAACATCTTTTGCAGATCTAATAAACTGTAGGTCCTAACATTTCTGTTAAGCCTTGTAGGGTTTAAAAGTTCGTAACGCTTTTCCCATATACGGATGGTGTGCGCCTTTATTCCAGTCAGTATTTCTAAATCCTGAATGGTAAAACTATCCTTAATTTTGTTTATCAATTTGTCCATTTTGTCAAACAAAAGTACTCTTTTTATTTGATAAACAACTAATTTCATCTAAATAATTGTAAACTAGAGAATTAATGTTTTTTATTATCTAAACAAGACTGTAATCTGTTTGCAAAAGTAGATGCAAAGATTTATGGTTAATTATAAAAAATTTCTATTAATAAAAAGTTCTTTGGATTAGAGGAGTGGGGAGTCTAACTTATTCATAAAATTATTGTGTAATTTTGATTTATGAAAAAAATTAAACCAATTAACATAATGAATAAGTTTTCATTATTTAATGAAAAGTGGACTCCTAAAATTATTGGCGAACTTAATGGTCAACATGTTAAGCTTTGCAAACTTAAAGATGATTTTGTTTGGCATAGTCATAAAAATGAAGATGAACTTTTCATGGTATTTAAAGGAACGCTTTTAATCGATTTTAGAGACGGCAATACAGTAGAGGTTAAGGAAGGTGAAATTATAATTATTCCTAAAGGGATAGAACATAGGCCTCATACAAATGGAGAGGTTGTATTTAACCTATTATTTGAGCCAAAGACAACCTTACATACTGGTGATTGCGAAACTAAGATGACGGTTAAAAAATTAGATTGGATTTAATCTTTAATTTGGATGGTGTCCACAAAAAAAAGGCCTACATTAATGTAAGCCCTAAATTTTGCTTGTGGTCCCACATGGGCTCGAACCATGGACCCCCTGATTATGAGTCAGGTGCTCTAACCAGCTGAGCTATGGGACCTACTTTATTTTTGCAAATTTAGAACTCTTTATATATTTGACAAGCTATTTTTTTATTATTTTATTTCCTGACACAATTCAATCAGGACTCCATTGGTAGATTTAGGATGCAAAAAAGCTACCCATTTATTATCAGCTCCTTTTTTTGGGGTTTCATCCAAGACATTAAAGCCCTCTTTTTTTAATCTTAAAATCTCAGATTCAATATCATCAACTTCAAAAGCAATGTGATGCATTCCCTCTCCTCTTTTGTCTATAAATTTTGAAATAGTGCTTTCGGGATGAGTGGCTTCTAAAAGCTCAACTTTACTTTCGCCAATCATGAAAAAAGAAGTGCGAACTCCTTCACTTTTTACCTCCTCCATTTTATAGGGAGGGCTTCCCAACAAGCTTTCATAAAGTTTATTTGAATCTTTAAGGTTCTTTACAGCTATCCCAATATGTTCTATTTTTTTCATGATTCCTTGTCTATTATTAAACAAAAATAAGAATTCTTATTACCACACATCGCTTCTGATGGCTTTATTAAAGTTTCTTTTTTTTAAATGTGGTATTTTTGCAGTATGAATGAAACAAATAGACAAAAGAAGATTGCGGGGGTTTTACAAAATGATCTGGCGGTCGTATTACAAAAAATGTTATACGAATCTGGTCAGCTGGGAATTATAATTTCAGTAACTAAAGTGACCGTAACCACCGATCTATCTTTATCAAAAGTATATACCAGTGTTTTTCCAGCAGAAAAATCAGATGCTATAGTAAAAGAACTCAATGCTTTGAAACCAAAAATTAAACATCAAATAGCTCAAAAAACAAAACATCAACTGCGTAAAATGCCTGACTTAGCATTCTATAATGACGATTCTTTAGAATATATTAATAAGCTTGAGAATGCAGTTCAAGGAAAAGAGAATCCTATCATTGACCCTAATTTATTGGACAGACGAAAAAAAATTTAATTGAATTTCCCTTTCTACATTGCGAAGCGATACATGTTTTCTAAAAACAGTAAAAATGCTATCAACATCATAGCAAAAATTGCTGTTACTGCTGCTGCAGTTGGTTCTATTGCTTTGTTTATTGTTCTTTCTGGGTTTTCTGGCCTAAGAGAGTTTAGCCTTCAGTTTACAAATGTATTTGATGCTGACCTAAAAGTTTATTCTTACCAAGGTAAGAGTCTTCAATTTACAGAGGAATTAGAAAATCGAATCTCTAATATTAAAGGGATTGAGGCTTACACAAAAATAATAGAAGAAAGAGTTTTTATTCAATATCGAGGTAAAAATCATGTGGCAAAAATTAAAGGTGTAGACCTCAGCTTTAAACATGTAATCTCTATTGATAGCATTTTATTTTTAAATAATTGGTTGACTCCTAATCATGATGAAGTTGTAATTGGTTTGGGAATTTCAAAGAAGCTTTCTTTAGGGGTTCTAGACTATGGAAATTTACTTGAAATTTATGTTCCTAAACCTGGTGGTGGACAAATTTTAAATGCTGCTGACGCTTTTTACAAAAAGAGAGCTGTTGTCTCAGGTATGTATAGTGTAAATGAAGAATTAGATAGTGAATATATTTTTTCTGATATTGATTACGCTAGGTCATTACTAGCTATGAAACCCAATGAAGTAACATCGATAGAGATTAAACTTTCTTCAGTTGCCAACGAAGATTTTATAAAATCAGAAATTAAGTCGATTTTCAATAAAAATGTTACCGTTAAAAATAGAATGCAACAAAACGATGGTCTATATAAAATGTTAAATATCGAAAATTTATTTGTTTACCTATTTGTAAGCCTAATTGCTGCAATTGCTATATTTAACATTACTGGAACCATCATCATGATTATTATTGATAAGCGAGATAATATTAAAACACTTGTTTCTTTGGGGCTAACAATAAAAGAAATTAAAAAAATTTTCTTTTACAATGGGCTGTTAATGACATCTACAGGCTTGTTTATAGGTCTTTTCTTTGGAATAATAGTAGTCTTTTTTCAACAAAAGTTTGGTTTTGTGCCTATAGCTCCAAACATGCCTTATCCTGTTAAATTAGAGTTTATTAATATCGTAATTGTATTTATAACCATTCTTTTTTTAGGTGGTATAGCCTCAAAGATTGCAGCAACTCGAGTGACAAAAAGCTAACTTCTTAATCAAACTGATAGTCCTTAAACTTTATTGCTACTTCGTCTATCACATTAAAAACATCGATTGAATCATCACTAGTAACCATTTTCATTCTATATTCCTTAAAATGAGGTATTCCTCTAAAATAATTTGTGTAATGTCTTCTTGTTTCAAAAACACCTAGTTTTTCACCTTTCCAAGCGATTGCCATTTGTAAATGTCTTCTTGCGGCTTCAATCCGTTCGGACATCGTGGGGTTTAATAATTTTTTACCTGTTTTTAAATAATGTTGTACTTCTCTAAAAAACCATGGGTTACCAATACTTGCTCTACCAATCATTGCTCCATCAAGGCCAAATAAATCTCTCATTTCTTTAGCTCGTTCTGGGGTATTAACATCTCCGTTTCCAAAAACAGGTATGTGCATTCTCGGATTGTTTTTAACCGCAGCAATAGGTGCCCAATCAGCGTCCCCCTTGTACATTTGTTTTCTAGTTCTTCCGTGAATAGCTATTGCCTTACAACCTACATCTTGTAATCTTTCAGCTACCTCTACAATTTTTATAGTTTCTTCATCCCAACCTAGGCGGGTTTTAACCGTTATAGGCAAAGAAGTGTGTTCAACCATTGCTTTAGTTAAAGAAACCATTAGGTCAATATCCTTTAATATGCCTGCACCTGCACCTTTAGAAACTACTTTTTTTACTGGACAACCAAAATTAATATCAATAATGTCTGGTTTGGAAGCTTCCACTATTTCAATACTTCGAAGCATTGAATCTAAATTTGCTCCAAAAATTTGAATTCCAACAGGCCGTTCTTTTTCGTAAATATCTAGTTTCATAACACTTTTTGCAGCGTCACGAATCAAGCCCTCAGATGATATAAACTCGGTATAAACCACATCTGCACCTTGTTCCTTGCACAATGCTCGGAATGGAGGATCGCTTACATCTTCCATAGGCGCAAGTAGCAGCGGAAAATCTCCAAGTTCTATAGTATCTATTTTAACCATATGTTTGCAAAAGTAAGTAAATTAATGTCTTTGTGTAAGGGTAATAATTTTGATTTTAGTGAATAGCTTAAGATACTTTTTTTTAATTATTTTTTTTAAAACGGTTTTTAATTAAGCACTATAAGTTGGTTCCTTTTATTCTATATTTGCAAACTCAATAAGAGTAGTATTTTTTATGAAAAACATACGTAATTTTTGCATTATTGCCCATATTGATCATGGTAAAAGCACCCTTGCTGATCGTCTTTTAGACACCACTGGAGCGGTCACTGCACGCGAAAAACAAAACCAATTATTAGACAATATGGATTTGGAGCGAGAAAGAGGTATTACCATTAAAAGTCACGCAATACAAATGGAATATGCCTACAAGGGAGAAACCTATGTATTAAATTTAATAGATACTCCTGGACATGTCGACTTTTCTTACGAGGTTTCTAGGTCAATTGCTGCTTGCGAAGGAGCTTTGTTGGTAGTTGATGCTGC
>SGZH01000018.1 GCA_004214175.1 Flavobacteriales bacterium
TTAGATTTACAACACAATAATCTTTCAACTCTTCCTGAAAAGATATTTGATAAGTTAGTAAATCTTGAAATATTAGATTTACAACACAATAATCTTTCAACTCTTCCTGAAAAGATGCTTGATAAGTTAGTAAATCTTGCAATATTATATTTAGACAAAAGCAATCTTGCACTACCTGAAAAAATAAAAAACAAAAAAGGATTACAAATTTATTATTAAAACTATGATAACATACAAAGACAGAGACAGCCTCTTAACAGACTTCGGTAAATCAGTAATGCTTGATAGATATTTACTTAAAGGTGAAAGCTTTCAAGATTTATTTAAAAGAGTTGCACTGTACTACTCTGATAATGAAGACCATGCACAGAGGCTTTATGATTATATGTCTCGGCTTTGGTTTATGCCAGCAACCCCTATTCTAGCAAATGGAGGAACTGATAGAGGCTTGCCTATATCTTGCTTTTTAAATCAAATGGAAGATAGCCTTAAGTCTATTTCTGATATTTGGAATGAGAATGTTTATTTAGCTTCTAGCGGGGGAGGGATAGGAACTAATATATCTAATGTTAGATCTATAAATGAATCTATTTCTAAAAATCGTGGAAAAACTTCAGGCATTATGCCTTTTGTAAAAGTTATTGATAGTCAAACTAGTGCAATATCGCAAGGCGGAATAAGAAGGGGGAGTGCCGCCGTTTATTTAGATATTTCTCACCCTGAAATAGAAGAGTTTATAGATGTTAGGAGACCAACAGGAGGAGATTTGAACAGAAAGTGCTTAAATGTGCATCACGCCGTAACGATACCGGACGCTTTTATGCAAGCGGTTGAAAAAGGGGAAGAGTGGGAATTAAAATCTATTCTTGAAAACAAAACAGTTAATAAAGTTTCCGCAAGAGAACTATGGATTAAACTCTTAACCGCAAGAGTTGAAACAGGAGAACCATATATTTATTTTACAGATACAGTAAACAAAGGGAGAAGTGAGGTGCAAAAGGCTCTTGGTTTAACAATTAAAACTTCTAATCTTTGTTCTGAAATTACACTTCCAACGGGAAAAGACCATAAAGGTAATGTAAGAACTGCCGTTTGTTGTCTTTCTTCTTTAAATCTTGAATATTATGACAAATGGGAAGAAAACCCTGATTTTATACCAGATATTATGAGGTTTTTAGATAATGTTCTTTCTGATTTCATTAAAAAAGCACCAAAACCAATGAAAAATGCAGTTTATGGTGCAGGAAGAGAAAGAAGCGTTGGGCTTGGTGTTATGGGCTTTCATTCCTTTTTACAAAAAAAGATGGTTGCAATTGAAGGAGTTATGGCTAAGTCTTGGAATAAAAGAATGTTTAAACACATTAAAGAAGAGGCGGATAAATCATCTCATATGCTTGCTAAAGAAAAGGGTGCTTGCCCTGATGCAATTGAAGCAGGTTTAGAGGAAAGGTTTTCAAACAAAATAGCAATAGCACCAACTGCTTCAATTTCTATTATAGCAGGTAGCACTAGCCCTGGAATTGAACCTTTTGTTGCAAATGCTTATACTCAAAAAACTTTATCAGGAAGCTTTACTGTTAAAAATAAATATTTAAAAGAATTGCTTGCCTCTAAAGGGCAGGATACAATGGAGGTTTGGTCTTCCGTTACAACAACTAATGGTAGTGTTCAGCATTTATCTTTTTTAACAGAAGAAGAAAAGCTTGTGTTTAAAACGGCATATGAAGTTAATCAATCTTGGCTTGTAGAACATTCTAGCGATAGAACTCCTTTTGTGTGTCAGGCTCAATCTTTTAATATATTTTTTCCTGGTGATGTTGGTAAAAAAGAACTTCATATTGTGCATTTTGATGCTTGGAAAAAGGGCTTAAAAACTATGTATTACTGCAGATCAACTTCCGTGCAGAGAGCGGATAAGGTTTCTAACTTTGCTTCTAGTGGAGAAAATGACAACAATGGAGAAGAGTGTCTTTCTTGTCAGTGATCGTTTCTAAAATCAAATTAATATTTTAAATAAAACATATGAAAACTTTTAACTTTAATAATAAAATTGACTACGATAACTTTTTACAAAATAAAAATAAATCTATATCTTTAATAAAAGCAAAAATTGAGACTACGGATAGTATATCTGAAAAGTCTCTTTTTGAAAAAGATTTAAAAGAATTAGAGAAACAAAAGGCTTTTTATTATAACATTACTTGGCATTTAGTAAATTTGTCAGACAAAGATTTAATAAAAGAAGCTTTAACTACAAAATATATTCTAGACTTAATAGAAGTTTTAGACTTTGAAAATCTTGATTTAGGCGATTATGCTTACATTGGTTGCGACGGTAAAAGACCTTTTGGAAGTTCCTCTTTTGATTACGGCATTCCTAGTATCGTTTTTTATTCGATAAATGATTCTAATGGATGTAATGTTGCCGAAAAAGTAAGTAAGTTTAATGCTGAATATGATGTTGACGATGAAGATATGATTTATAAATGTGCAAATGATCCTGAGTTGTTTATGACATACGATGATGTACAATTTATCGTAAAGTTGCTTCCAAAATTAATTAATGATGTAATCAAAATTGGTCTAAAAGAATTACTATTTGGAGTTCCAATAAATTAATAATTAATTAATAAATAAAACTATGTTTTCAAACTTACTAGAGATTGTAAAAAAAGCGAATGAAGATATCATGGATGATGTAGAAAGTTTAAATGAAGATTTAAAAGATTTAAGCGATGATATGTTAGACGAATTAAAAGATATGTTTAAATTTTAACAACAACCAACAAAAAATAATTATAATTTTATGAAAAAACTTACACTGATTATATCAATAGCATTTTTAATGCAGAACATAGCTCACGCTGTATTGCTACCTATATTTCTTCTTGGGGGAACTGGATATGCAATTGGAAAAGCTGGTAAAAGTGAGAATTCACAAAAAGAAAATATTTCACAAGAAGTCAACATTCAACGAAGCAATGAATGTAGTAAGAAACCTTTTAAATTTGTAAAATTTGGGTCAGGAAGCGTTAATTCAAACTGTGTAATGTCTGCTGGATATGATAAACAAGATAGATTGTTTTATGTGTCAATGGATGGGGATACGCATTATATTGAATGCTCTAAGGAATGTAAAACAGAATATTTAAATCAAGGAAGAGTATTAAAAAAAAAATGTGTTAAAAAATGTGAAGAAGATGTTAAAAATTTTTTTGAAGTAATAAATAAATAATTACAAATATGAACACATTAGTAGGGTTGTTTTATTTGCTAACAAATTTAATTTTTGCTCCAAATATGATAAATAAAATAATAAATAAAGATGTTATCGTGAAGGGATTTTATCAAGAAAGTGATTTAAAATTTATAAAAATTAAAATGGATGATAGAGAGATACTTTTACTTTTGCCTAAAGAAGTAATAACTAACAATGTAAATGGTTTTGAATGGCAAGAATTAATCAAATCTTTTTCAAAGCAAATTAAAATTAATTGTAATATTTCTGTAGATAAGTTGTGGAATAAAGAGCCTACATTCACACTTATTAAGATTGATGGATAAAGCTTTAAACAATAATTAAAATTATGAAAAAATTAAAATTATATATTGAGGAATGGTTTCCTTCCATAACTTCTTTTGCATTGGTAATTTTGTTATACACTACAAGTTTTAATTTCCTTGAATTAGGGGGAATTAAAATGAGTGTTACGCTTGCAATAGTAATAATTGCTTTTTTATTAACACATAAAAGTATTATATTAACAATTAATAACGAGAAGCACGCAGGCTTAAAGAAACTATTAAAAGCAGATAAAATGACAAAGAGATTTTTTAATTATTTACATTATCCAATTTACACAGGTATTTTAATAATAATATTTACTATTATTCACTTTGTTTTCAATTTGGTGGAATTCCACCGAATTGCAACTTGGATATATTTATTTTTAACTTTCTTATTAATTTTTCAAACAATAAGATTTTTTGTTGTATTTAATATTGTTGTTATAAAAAGTTTAAAAATATGAAATCAAATCACATCTGCATTCTTGTTTTTACTTTTATAATAAGTTTTTCTCTTTATAAGATCGCAATTCATTGCATTGATAGTAAATACAAAAATCAAAAATTAATTTTAATTCAAGTTAAATAATTTAAAGGCATCAAATTACAAACGATGAAATAAAAGAAAAAGCAAAACAAACAAGAGAAAAAGCATAAGTTTTTCTTGCAATTTGAATTTATTTATACTAAAAATAAACTAAGTTGCCGAACTTAGTTTTTCTAATAAACTTTCAAAAGTTTGCGAAAAATTCATTAGCAGTCAATTTCAACACTGACTGTTAATTAAACCCTTCCAAGTAATTACTTACCTTTTCACTTGCTCTTTCAAGTCTATGATTTTTTAGAATTTACACGATAACCTATTGCAATCATCATATCAAGATTGTATAGTTTGTCTCGTTTTCTACTAACCGAGGATTCCTCGGTTAGCTCTCCATCTTGCAAAATATTCTTTACGTGTAAATAAATGTTATCCGTTGAGCAAGAAAAAATTTGAGATATTTGTTCCGCAGTACCCCATAGAGTTTCATTTTCAATATCGGTTTTTAATTCCCTCGAATTCGAGGGAATTAAAATTTAGTTAAAACATTTAATTTAAAAAAAACACATAACGGACACACAAGCTTTTTTCAACAAGCTTAAATGTAAGTAATATAAAGGTTTTTAAAGATTTATATTACTACTTCGTAACCAGTAGGTCGGAGGTTCGAGTCCTCTCTGCGGCACCACTTTTAAAGCTTTTAAAATCAAGTATTCCTTAAAAAAAATATTAAAAAGTATTGTTTTTTTAATATTAATATTAAATGATTTAAACTATTTAACTGATAAAAAAAACACATAGGCGACACACGATTAATATATATATGATTAAAATAAATGACAGTTTTGTTAGCAAATTAAAGCCTCCCCTTAGTGGAAATTTTATCCACTGGGACACACAGTATAAAGGCTTTGGCATTAGAATAACTGCAAGTAGTTATAAATCTTTTGTTTTTAAATACATTTTGAATGGCAAAAAGAGAGTATATACCATTGGTTCTAATATGGCTACTACTTTTGCTAAGGAAAGATATAAAAAATTAATGTTAGATGTTTTAAACGGAATAGACCCAGCAAAGGAAAAACAAAATATAATTAATTCACCTTATTTAAAAGATTTAATCTTTACTTACTTAGAAGATATTAAATCTCATCTTAAAATAAAAACTTACAACGAATATAAGAGATGGATTGAATATGATATACTGCCCTATTTTAAAAAAACTAAATTAATTGATATAACAAAAAATCAAATACAGTCTTTTCATTTGCTTTTTGTTGAAAAAAAACACACAGGCAACAGATGTTTAGGTATATTATCTAGTTTTTTTAATTGGTGCATTGATAAAGATTTATTAAATATTAATTTTGCTAAAGGAATTAAAAAATATAAAGAAAATTTTAGAGACAAAATGCTAAATGAAATTGAAGTTAAAAGCATTTTAAACCATTTAAAACAATGTAATAGTATAAATTCATATGCTATTTATTTATTGTTGCTTACAGGGGCTAGAAAGGGTGAATTATTGCAAGCTAAATGGAGTGAGTTTGATTTAGAGAAAGGTTATTGGAATAAGCCCGCAACAAACACGAAGCAAAAAAAAGTGCATTATATACCTCTTAATTCGTCCGCATTAGAAGTTTTAAATAGGTTAAAAGAAATATCTAACTCTATATATCTTTTTTATAATCCATCAACAAAAACCCATATTAAAGATATTAAGCGTTATTGGAATAATTTGTTGAAAGAAACAGACTTACAAGATATTAGAATTCACGATTTAAGGCATTACTTTGCTTCAATGCTTATAAATAGTGGTGAAGATTTATACACTGTTGGTAAATTAATAGGGCATTCTAATATTCAGACGACAACAAGGTATGCACATTTGCAAAATCATAGACTTGAAAGAGCAAGTGAAAAGGTAAGTAATTACTTGGAAGGGTTTAATTAACAGTCAGTGTTGAAATTGACTGCTAATGAATTTTTCGCAAACTTTTGAAAGTTTGTTAGAAAAACTAAGTTACCGAACTTAGTTTATTTTTAGTATAAATAAATTCAAATTGCAAGAAAAACTTTTAAAAAGGGATATTGTCACTTATATCTTGATATTCACCTTTAGAGGCTTTAGCATAATTATCTGATTGATTAAATTTATTTAAACTATTAAAATGAGATGGTTGAAAGTTAATAGATTCAACATTAATAGTTGCATTGGAAAAAATTGCTTCTTGATATTCTCCATTTTTTCCCATTGCAGTTCTTTTTTCAGGAAGCATAGTTAAACTACCACTTATAGTTGCCCTAGCTTTTTGAGAAAAGTTTTCTTGTAAATTCATCATTAAATCTCCATTTGCAAAGCAAGTGAATGTTTGACTAATATTATCCCATGTGCCGTCCGATTTTTTCTTTCCTGATGAGATGGAAGCACGAAACATTATATAGGTATCTGTAAGTTTTACAATTTCCCATAAAGTAATTACTTGGTCTGTAATTTTAATTCTTAGTTTTAAGTCGTTGTTCATTTTCTATTTTATATTGATTAATTTTTTGAATGTAGTCTAATTCTAATTTAGCTATGTCTTCACTATCTTTTCCTAGATAAGACATAAAATTAGATATTAAAAGTGGGTAATCTTTTGGTTCAATCTTAGCATTTTTACTTTCAAGATTATTAAAATAAGTTCTTAAATAATAATATATATATTTAAGTAGATTCTCATTTTTTGATATTATTGTACCAAGATACCCTTGTAATGCAAAAACAAATTGTTCGTGGTTAATATTGCCGTTAGATACTTGATAAATATGTAATGGATTATATCTTTCTAAAGCTTCTTTCAGTTTAGCATTTTGCTTTTTTAATTCTTTGTTTTTTTTTAAAAGGGTTTTATTACAACGCCATAAAGATATATTGTGTGAGATTTTTTTAAACATAATTAATAATATCATTATTACTTTTTAAATGTATGTATTTATTTTTTAAATGTCAACTAAATACCTTCTCCTGTTAAATTTGGATCTTGCATTTGTGCCTGCATTTGTGCTTGAGCTTGAGCTTGTTTTTCTTCTATAATTTTATTAACTTCTTTTTCAGATCTAATATTTTTAATACCTTTTTTTTCTGCCTCTTCACGCATTGCACCAACCCAGTCATAAGATGTCAGATATTTTTCCACTAATTCAAATTGATTTAAAGAAGCCAAAGCACTTGCCTTTGCTATTGATTCTTGTTCAAAAGTTGATTGTTTTTCCTCATCGGAATATGAAACAATTTTTGCTGCGACATTTTGACATTCAAACTGTATAGGTCTTAAGTACTCATCATAATACATAAATAGACGAATCATCTCTCTATTAGCATTTAAAATAAATCTATGCTCAGGTAAGAAATCTTTTATTATTACATTTGCACTTTTCTTCCAATTAGGTATTTTATTTCTAATTAAATTACCATAATCTTCTTCTAATTCTTGAATTTCTTCTTCTAAAGCAATTTCTTGTTTGTCAATATTGTTTAAGCTTTCTTCTGTTATATTATCTTGTATTTCAGTGCTACCATTCAACACTATGTTAGCTTTATCATTACGCAATTTACTTAAAGCATCACATAAACTTTTATATTTTGCTTGGAATTCTTGCACTGATGATTCATTTGATAAAAAGGCAAAAGGATTATCTTTGTCTAAAAGATTACCATTTTCAATATCAAGCCTGATAACATCATTGATTAAAGCATTCTGATAGTTTTGCATTGAACCAAATTTTTTAGTAACATTATAATTATATTCATGTATTGTTTCTAATATCTCTTCTACTGGTTTAATTTGATTGTATCCACTATTTCTAACATAAGTTTGTATTAACTTTCTTCCCGCTTGAAAATAAAGCTTTGTAATGTTGACACAAATATTAGAGTGCAATTCTTCTGATTGCAAAAGTAATTCTCTTTGAGTTTCAATAAATCTTTTTCTTTGCTCATATTGATAATCACTGAGTGTTTTATTTTGTTCGTCTGGTTTTAATTGCCTACTTCCTGCTAATGAAATATCAAATTGATTTTCAAATTCTTTTTCGTTTTCTTCACATTCCATTTTAGCTATTTCAAGTTGTTGAAATATTTCAGCTGGCATTTTGTTAATTGGTTTTACTACACTTAAACCAAATTTTTCAAAGATTGCCATTTGCTCATCTGAGATATTTTGTGTTTTTTTATTTTCATTGTTTATTTTAATATTCGTATTTTCATTAACACCAAAACTAAAATTATGACTTTCTTTTTCCTCACCAAACAAATTAAAAGCCATTTTTGTAGGACCTGTTGCTTCTTGGCAAAGTTTTTTATATTGATATTTATTAAACTGGAATAATGGCAATTTGTTTAATATATCAACTTTTGAGGAAGTGCCATAAATTTTTCCTTTACTTACGTTCTCTCTTATATAGTTAAATTCTTGATAATTTTTTATAGACCATTTCTCTCCATATAGTAAATTTTTACAACTCTTTTGATACAGTAAATTTGTAAAAGTTTTATGTGAAATTTCGTCATAATAAGATATTACTGTTATTATAATATTTTCTTTATCTATATTCTCGGGTTTAAAACTGTCATGCTCTGTATCTTTTATTTTGTTTAAAATATCTTCAGAAATAACTTTGCTTTGTGTTAATTTAGTAAGTTGATTAGCGGAATAGTAAGCGTTATAAAAACACCAAGCAACTTTATCATTTTTTGTGTATATTGAAATTTCATCTAAATTAACAAATTCAATATCATATTCATTAAGCTCTTCATCCAATTTTAATTGATAACAACAATTACCTGTCAATATAAGAGTCATTAATAATTTAAATGTTTTACTCCTTATATCTCCAATATTGGCAAAGTTTTTAGTTACTTCTTCTCCAAGTTGTGCAATATAACTCTCCCACTCTGCTTCAAAACTATCTTCTGTGTTAATTTCATTTTGCTTTTCTGCAATACTAATAATAGGTGCAACTGTTGATTTAGAATTTTTAACGATTTTAGCGACAAAAGGAAAACTCTTTTTTAGTGTCTGGTTTATCGCAATCTCTATTATATCTAAATAAATGGATGTGTAAGCAAAGCTTTTTCTTTCTATCCAGTCATTAAGCTTTACATTAGAATATTGTAATGACTTATCATATTCACTGCTAGTAAAAATTCTTTTTGAAGATAAGCTATTTTCTATTAAGCACCAATCAGACAATTTATTCTCTCTTTCTGATATTGAATCATCAATCATATTTATGTAGTCAGAGTATTCAATAGAGTTTAAATACTCTAAAACACTTTCCTCTTGCGTTTTATCTTTTGTATTATTTAAATATTTTTTTATATTGTCTTTATTTTTACTCATTACTTGACACTTAAATCCTAAATATATATAATATATTATATGTATTAAATTATTTAGTCAAGTAATGACAACTAAAATAGAATTAGTGGACAATGACTTAGTTAATCAAGATCCAAAAACTTATAAAATACCTTCAGCAATAGCAGAATATTATTTAACAATTGACCCTACAAAGACATATAAAATTGAAATAAATGGAAATAATGATGATTTTGTGTTTAATACTTCACTTGATGTTAACGGTGATACTTTAAATTCTGCTTCAAAAAGAATTACTGTTGGTAGTAAAATTTATGATGTACTTGCTGATGACAAAATTAACATTATCAGATTTAAAGCAGACACTTTAATTTACTTAAAAATTATTAATTCAAATTAATTTTATGGCTTCAGTACCAATAGAAAATATTCCTGCAAATGCAATTGGAGGAGGAGGCGGTAGTAGTAATTTTGCAAAAAAATTAGGAACATATCCTGATTTACTCACGAATGATTTTGTAATTGTAGAAACTGATTTAATATACAATATTGACTCCGTTGCAAACGACATTACAATCACATTACCAGAAACTGTTGCAAGCGGAACAAGATTGCAATTTCATCATCAAAATCCAGGGTCAAATCTTGTTAAAATAATTGACCCTAATTACCCCGACACAGGCTTTACTGTGCAAAATGACATTCAGAATATTAACTGCGATTTTAACGCATTAACGAACAAACCTCATTGGAACATTTCTGCAAGCGTAACCAATGTCAACGGCGATTTAATGGGTGTTTTTAAACGAGAAATTGCTGTTAATTTAATTGCTACAACTTTTTACATCACCACAACTAATATATTTGACGGAAGGGCTTTAATAGCAGACCCTAGTTTAGTGCAAAATGGTAATGAGTTTTTTAATTACTCTCCTACTGGGGATGTTATAATTAAAAAATATTACAGTCCTTCTTTAGGTTTAACAAGTTTAAAAAAAGGCTTGTTTGAAGGAAAAATCTTTGCAGGGCTAACAACTTCACCAGCACCAAATACATCTTATAGCTTACAAATTGCAATTGGAATTTGCGATCAAAATGGCGTCAATAAAGAATTTTTTGCAGACAACATTGATGCCGATCAAAATGAAGTTTTAGAATTAAACAAAGTTAAACCTTTAAATTTTACCTACAACAAAATTAATGATAGCGTAATTGAGACAACGGATCGTTTGGAATTGGTTGTAAAAATTAAGCCAATTGGTAATGTAAGTCAACAAAATCCAGTATCGGTAGATGTGTCTTTTGGACCAACTCAGTTATGCTCTTTAAAAACGACAATTGAGCAGAAAGATAAGTTAAGTGCTAACAACATAGTTATAGGCGATGGAGATGGTATTAAAACAGAAGCACTAGTTACAAATGAATTAAGTTTAGAATATAATAACGGAAATGCTCGTGCTACGATTTTAAACTCTGCAGTCATGAATAAAACTTTAGAAGGTTTAAATCCACCAAATAATTTAAATGACTTATCGCAAACAGACAGTATATTACAAGCTTTCAACAAAATGGCTACATTGATTAAAGATTTTAAAGAATTTGTAGAAAAAGCTGGCGAAGATATTTCAAAAAACAAACTACCTATTGGTTCAATTGTCGGTTTTTACGGCTCAACATATAAGCAATTTGATAATTATCTACCAATGACAAGGCAATTATTTTCAGCTTCAGAGTATGACCTTTTATATCAAGAAATGGAAGAACAAGGAGCTTTAACCTCCGACTCTACAAATCTAGGAAAATATTTTACTACAGGCGGAAGCGATATTTATACGCCTGACTTTAGATCGCTTTATTTAAAAGGCTTAAATAATACCCCGAATGGAATTGACTCAAACAGAACTCCATTTTCTATTCAGCAAAGTCAAAATAAACAAATATTTTTACAAGATGTAACTTTTTCTGAAAATCTTCTGTACACTTCTTACCCGTTGGAAGAAAATTATTTAATGCAAAGGCAAGGTAGTAATGTATTACTTAACCCTGATGGGAACGCTGAAGAAGTTAATGTTAATAATATACCTATATTGTGGTATGTTAAAGCTAAATAATTATTAATATATGTACGCATTTTATTTAAAAGACACCACAAAATTAATAGTCAAAGGTTTTTCAACAAACCAAGATGAGCTAGCTTATCAAAGTGATAAATTTGACAAAATTTACACAGACGATTTTATGTTATGGAATGATTTTATTGTAAATTATTTAAAAAAAGAAACTATATATTATGATAATCAAATACAATATATGGTATACACAACTGAAGTTGTAAAATATAACGATGATACTTATGCTAAAATAGACAACTATGATTTTAGGCTTGAAGGAGTTGAATATATCAAAGTTGCAGAAGATGACGCAGGATATTTAGCTTTTAAAGTTGCTGAAGAATTAAAAGAGGCTAAAAAATTAAAGATTAAAGAGTGTAAGGATACATTCAATTCAATTAAAATGGTAATTAAAGATATTGAAACAAAGCAAATATTAGACGAAAGCATAAATTTTCAACAAGATGTTTTTGACGAATTAATAGAGTTTAATGAGTTTCCTGCTAGATATTTTACAACTATTTCATTTATTCCAAATGAAGGAATTTATACGGATTATATACCCCTTTCAAAAGACAGTTTAAGGATTTTATATAATAAAACTAAAGACTATATTCAATATAAAAAAACAAATTTATTTGATAATGAATCAAGGATTTATAAATTAAATACTATTGATGAAGTAAATAATTATACATTTAAAGCAGGTGCAAATATGGACGAAGAAGTTGCTTTAACATTTGAAATTTTAGTAAAAAAAGAAACTGATATTTTTAATGTTAAAGAAGTGCAATTAAAAAATTCTTTAGACAAGGTAATTAAAATAAAATCAATTAACAATTAATATAAGTAATAAATTAACCAATAATTAATAATATGAATTTCTTAATTGGAATAGGAAAATTTATAGTATCAAACTTAGATACTGTAAAAGTACTTTTAGGCTTGCTTGGTGCTTCTATTTCTACTGGAATTGGAGTTGCTATTCAAAAAAAGATTGAAAATAAAAAGAATACTGAAGTTAAAGAAATTGTTTCTAAAAACTCTCGCACGACCAAAGAATTAAAGAAAATTACCGAGCACAACAAAAAAAATGGATTAACAAAATTTATAATTAATAACATAATGTTAATTGGTATTTGCATTTTTATTGATTATTTATTTAACCAAATATTAGCTAATCCTTTATTCTCTAAAGATATAGAGTTTTTAAAGGATATCACAATGGTTAAAATCGTATTCTTTTTATTTGTTGCGACATTAATTGCAACTAGAATTGCTTCCTCAACAACTTCATTTGACAGTATAATTAAATCTTTACCAATAATTAAAAAATTTATAAAATGACAAAATTAAATGCAATTAAAATTAAAAAATATTTAAACTTTGCAAGCAAATTTATTGAAGGGGTAAATGCTTTTTTATCTGTGTTTAAAAAATCTCAAGAGCAAATTCAACCTAATAGTCAAGATGTTAAAGAGAAAATATTGAATGAAGCAGTAGATTTTATATGTTTAAAAGAAGGATTTAGCAATACTGCTTATAAATGCCCTGCTGGTAAATGGACGATAGGACACGGCTTAACAGAGCTTTTAAAAAACTTAAGGACTCAAGAAGTAAGTGAAATATATATGAGTCAAGAAGAAAGTAAAAAGTATGTAAAAGCTTATGTTAAGAAAGATTATGATTATTTAAAAGCTTTAGAAATTAAACATCAGAAGATTATCAAAGACAAAGAATATGTTGCCTTTTTAAGCTTTATGTATAATTTTGGTAGATCTAAATTTGCAAGCAGTACTCTATTTAAACACATTTTTAAAACAGAGATATTTTACGCAAAAGAGTTTAAGAAATGGATTTATATCAAAGGAAATTCTTCGGATGGCTTAAAAAAAAGAAGAGAAGAAGAAATTGCATTATTTTTAAATGATAAATAATTTTTTATGAAATGCTTTCTGTTATTCTATCTAGATTGTCTATTTTACTTGACATTGTAAAACACTTTCCTTATTCTAAAAGAATATTAATTCTAATTTTAATAATTGGAATTCTTATATCAATCAGTAATAAACAATTAATTATTAAATACTTTATGGACTACTACAGAAAGACAGAAAACAAACTAAAATACGATTCACAAGTTATACCTGTAATAGAAGAAATAGTAAAAGAAATAGCAGATATTACTAAAAGCAAAAATGGTGATATTAATCAATTTGCAGTTACTGTTATACACTGGGAAAAGCAACCAAATGGATTAGATTTAAAAGGTGATTATCTTTATGTGTACGGCTATGATAAAGAATTAAATAAACCTGCTAGTGTTATAGATAAACTATCTATTAATAAAGATACAATTAGTTATAATAGGAGTATGTCCATGTATTTATTAAAAAATACCTGGGTTAATGGTAAAATTTTTTATCAAGATACTAAAACTTACACCAACGAAGCTGGCGATCAAGTTCCGTACACTTTTAAAAATTATGAAAATATTATTACAGATACTGATAATATTACTAGAATGGCAATAACATATATTAATGAAACCAGTAAAATTAAAGCTACTAGATTTGTATTTATGCTCTCTAAAGAAGCTGGTGAAATCATAAAAAACCCTCAACAATATACTAAATTAAAAAAAGCTTTAGAAAAGCTAGTAGAGAATTATGTAGCAAATGTTGAGGGATACTAATTCTAATAAAGTATTTAAACCAACAGTTCGTAAAGAAAATGATTTTTATCCTACTCCAACACACACTACCCAAGCTTTACTTGACAAAGTAAATTTTGATAACAATGTTTGGGAATGTGCTTGTGGAGACGGAGCTATTAGTAAAGTTTTATTACAGAATAAATACAATGTATTATCTTCAGATTTAGTCAATAGAAGCTATGGAATTCAAGCTAATTTTTTAAATTCTTCTAGCTTTATTAATGCTAAAAAAAGTGAATACGATATAATCACAAACCCACCCTTTAAATTGTTTGAGGAATTTATAATCCAAGCAAAAAAACTTGCAAAAAATAAAATAGCAATGCTAGGAAGAATTCAAATATTAGAAGGAATATCTAGATATGATAATTTGTTTTGCGATATAAATAATAAAGACTTTCCATTAAGCAAAGTAATTGTATTTTCAAAAAGAGTAAATAATCTAAATGATAAAAGCTCTGCAATGTGTTTTTGTTGGTTTGTATGGGATAAGTCTCATATAGGGAAGCCTATAATAGATTGGTTTAATCCACATTAAATAAAAAATCTCTGTCTTCTTTGTTTAAATATCTTTTCTTTTTAGTCATTCCCCTACCACCTAATGCTTCACTTGTTTGAAGAGAAATATATGTAAGTAAACCATTCACATAAAATACATTATTTGCAGGAATAAGCCCTTTAATTGTCTTAACTGCCTTGTCGGCGTCTTGCCTGTCAAGTAAATCAAGTAAAGATTCTCCTATATCTAATATTTTTGTTCCCACTACCCCAGTACTTAAAGAAATCATACCTTTTGCTATTTTATTTTTTGAGTTGTAAGATACACTTTCATCACCAAATATTGCTTGTGCAATTGTTTCAATAGAAGGTAAAAGTATATCTGCGATTATCCCACCAAAACCTGCTCTTGTTATTAAATTTATAGCCATTCCAAAATCAATATTAGTTTTAGGAGTTTCACCTTTTAAAATTGTTTTCATTTGCTCTATAATATATGCACTTGCTACAGAACTAGCGGCGAAAGTTGCAAATATTCCTACTTTCTGTGAAGGAATAAGAGAAGTGTTTTTAAATATTCTTTTCCATAAGTTATCATAAACTAAATGAGCAAATGATTTTAATTGAAAAGTAGTTCTAAAAATTTCATCCCTTACTGCCCCTGTACTACTACTATTTTTAATTGAAACTCTTGCGTCTCCATATCCTTTATTAAAATAGTTTTCAGTAGTCATTAAAGTTCTGATTTTAATATCTAAAGCGTTTTTGACTTTTTCAATTTCTTTTTGTAAGTCCGCTTTGTCTTTGTATTGGTCTTGTTTGATTTTGCCATATTCTATAATATCTTGATCTGATAATTTACGCACATCATTAGGATAAAATATTTCTGTACTAAATACATCATCTGCGTCTCTTTCTAATTTAATTTTGCTTAATAAATTATATTCTTTTTCAGTAATGTCATTTGCCCTTAAAAATATTTTATACCTATTATCTATTTTTGAATAATCTTTTAATTTAAAACTATCTGCTAATTCTTTTCCAAGCATTTTATATTCAGCTAAATTATCAATCATAGTTTTAGCAGTTATAAAGCTTACATCTCCAAATGCTTTATCAATGCCGTCCATAAACTTAGATATTTTGCCTGTTTGTGGACTTTCTATTTGATTTGCTTCTACTTGTCTAAGAATTTGATTTATAGCAGATTGATATATATTTGTTTCAATTCCAAAAGCCTGCAATTCTGATAATTGTTTTTCATTAAAACCATATACTTTATTTTTTTTCTTTCCTACTCTTGTCTTGGCAAGAGTACCAAAAGAAATAATATCCATAATGCCGTCTAATGCTTCTCCTTTGCCTTTTGCAATATATTCAACAATACTACCTAAGCCTTCAAAAGGGTTAAACTGTTTTGCATAATCTGTTGCCTGTGCTTCTGTTCTAAGCATTTTTCCAAACCTAGTAAACTTTTTATCAAGACCAGTAGTGGATATAACTATATTACCTAATATTGTAGTTCCTGAAAATCTTCTTAAGCCTCTACCAATAGCGGCGATTTTTTCTCCTGTTTCATTGTAAGTTATTGAGTTAGCAATTCTATCATAAAAAGTTCTAACATCTTTTATATTGTCAGGTTTTTTAGTTTTTGTTGTAATATAATCCGTTAATTGGTCTAAAGTTTTTATAGGGTTTGAACCTAGTGAATTAAATAATGCAACATCTCTTCCAAGCGTTTTTGCTAGCCCATATAAGCCTGAAACTTCATCTGCTTCAGAACCAAACCTTGTTTTAGCAGTTATTTCTGCTTCAACATTTTTTAAAAATATTTTACGAGATTTTCCTCTTACTAAAGAAGAATTATCTACATTTGAAATGCTCCCTTTTTTTATTAACTTATCCCATATATTACTTAATACTTCGTCATCATTAAAAAAAGGGGTTTTAGTTTGGTCTGCATTTTCTTTGATAAATTTAATCCATTCATCTTTTCCTTGTAATGCTAATTTTTTTGAATCCCAAGTTTGAGTTCCACTAAAACCTGTAATGCCTTCAATATCTAGCCTATACTGTTCCGCAACTTTTACAAGTTCTTTAGTTTTATTATTAATTATTTTAGCATATCTTAAAGCTAAATCATCTCCTGTTGATTCAATATTTGCTCCATTTAATCTTGCTCTTTCTCTTTTAATGTTATTATTAAATTCTTCTGTTATTCTTAAATTTTTATAATCTTTTAAAGGTATTATAGCGTTTTCTACCTCACCAATATATTTATTTATAGTTGATATTATTTGCTTTTCTACTGTTTGCCTAGCACCTCTATTATCCCTTACATTTGTAATAAGTAAATTTTTAATTGCGTCAATCCCATCAATGTTTAATTCTACAGCTTCATCTATTAAATTTTGTAATCTTTTTAAATTATTGTCATCTTGAATAAGTTGATTTTGTTTTTGCAAAGCTTCATTAGTTTTTTCTTTTTTAAATTTTTTTTTACTTTGCTCTGCCGTTAAACCTTCTTTTAAATCATTTTCAAAACTTTCTCTAGCTTCAGCTCTTTTTTCTGGTTTTTTAATAAACAATAAACATTCTTTTTGTGTGGCCATTATTTTGTTAAACAGTTGATATAGTCATCATATTCCTTAAGGTCTTCTTTTAATTCTGATTCAATTTCTTTTAATTCTTTTTTGTTAGCTTCACTTAAATTTTCTAAATCTTTTGTATTTTGAAGTTCTTGCAATGTTTTAGGTTCAGTATCTAAAAAGTTTTTATCAACTTCATTTACATTATTTGTCTCAACTGTATTTTGATTTTCTATTACTGGCTCTGTTTCAGCTACATTTTGAGTTGTTTTTTTAGTAGGAGTATAATTTACTTTAGTTTCTTTTTTAGAGGCTTCTAATAGCTCTTCTATAGAAAGATTGTCTTTATTACTTTTTACTTTTTTAAAATAACTATTAAAAAACTTTTCTATATTTTCAGTAGAGTCAAATTTATTTAAAGTATTTTCATCAACAAAAAAACTTTTTGCAATT
Source organism: Flavobacteriales bacterium (assembly GCA_004214175.1). Classification (GTDB taxonomy): domain Bacteria; phylum Bacteroidota; class Bacteroidia; order Flavobacteriales; family Flavobacteriaceae; genus Marifrigoribacter. The sequence continues at coordinate 17,838 of SGZH01000018.1, forward strand.
GATACAGTGGTGGGGTCTAATTCATAACCAAAGAAATTTTCATTTTTTAAAGCTCGTTTTAAAAAGTCTGGATTATCCTCTGTAAAGTTTTTTAAACTGTAAGCTTTTTTAACTGAATTAGATATATCGTAATTAGGATAATTATCTTTAATATCTAAAAGATTTTTAGATATGTTTTGTAATGCTATATTTGCTTCATTATTATTTGTAGTAATTGCTTCTGCAAAATCATTATCGTTAAATGTTTTAAATAATTTGTTTGTTTGATTTTTTTTATCAACATTATTTGAAGCATTTGATATCTTTTTTAAAGTTTGATTATCAAAATTATCTTTTAATCTTCTAATTAAAATTGGCTTATCAAAATTATCAATAGTAAATTGAGGAAAAGCTTTTTTTAAATTTAATTTAAAATTTTCACTAGAAAGGTTACCATTATATAGTAAATTTAAAGCTAAAGATTTTTTATTACCTGTTACTATTTGATTTTTTAATGATACAATGGGAGTTCCATCTGACAAGTTAGAACCAATATATTGAGATAAATCTATATTTGAGGTAATATTTTTTATTTGTTTTTTATCTTTATCTACTAAATTGCTAGAATTTGTATTATTTTTGTTAGCCGTACCATCTAATTTATAAGCATTAATTAACTCATCTATTTCTACAACTTGATAGTTATAATAAATAGGATAATCAGCAACCTCTGGGATAGTAATTGATGTATTTAATATCTTTTTTTGGTCTTTAAAAATATAATTATTAGTTTTTAAAAATCTATTAATACTATCTTCTATTTTAGCAATTTCATCTATCTTACCTTGAAAAGTATGAGAAATTTGTAAACTAGTTTTTGTTGCGTCAATAGCTAAATCTTGTTCATCAATTTTGGTTAAAGTTTGATTAGATTCCTCTAATACGGAATCCCAAAACGCTTTTTCATTTTCTAGTTCTTTTAATTTTTGAGTATTTTCTGTGGTAGTATTTTTTAAAATTTTATTTTGAGTTTTTTCTATCTTTGTAATTACTGAGTTAAGTTCTTTTTCTATATTTTTTCTCTCTTTTAAAGCAATATTTAAATCTTTAAAAAGATCTTTTTCAGCAAAATTTAATTGACTATTTATTTCTTCAAGATCATTTTTTGTATTTGTTATTGTATTTTCAATATTTATAATTTTGTTTAATCTTTTTTGAATTTCTTGATTTTCTCTTAAAGTTTTGTTATTTAATTTATTTTCTTGTCTTTTGTTTTTTTTAAATTCTTCAAAATCTTTTGTAGCTTGTTGATTAATTTCAAATTGTTTTTTTAGATTTTTTAATTCTTCTACTTCATTAGTCTTTATTGTTTTTTGTTCAATTTCAAATTGATTTTTTAATTCTTTTAATTTATTTATTCCGTTAGTAATATTTATATTTTCATTATTTATGTTATTAGAAATATTTTTAGTTTTACTTTCTTGAATTTGGTTTTTAACAATTTTTAATTCATCAACATATTTTTCTATGTTAGAAATTGCTTCTGCTTTTTTATTTTCTTTATAGATATTATATTTTTTAGCAATTAAAGCTCCTCCACCTCCAATTGCTCCTGCTGTAATACCTGAAAAAGTTGCTTGCCCTACTCTTTCTGTTAAAGTTAAAGGTCTTTCTCCTTCTTGTTCTAAACTATCACCTTGATAAACTTGAAAAGCGGCATCAGTTACAACACCTATTCCTGCTTGTTTTAAAGCATATCTTCCAACATTTGATACAACAAATCCTACACCGCCCGTTACTGCACCCAAACCTAAGTCAACAGTAGTCATTACAGGGTCACTTACTATACTAGCAGGTATTGAAGTAATAAATCTTAATGCTTTTTGAGTAAAATTTAATCTATCTTGTATTTGCTCGTTCTCTCTTCTTTCTTCATAGTTTCCTTGAATATTTAATATTGTTTCTCTAGATAGATTATTTGCTTCCCTAAATTGATAATCTCTTTTAAAATTTTCACTAAAAGCGTTATCTTCCTTGAAATCATCGTAGGTATATTTTTCTGCGTTAAGTAATTTTTCTTTTTGTCTTGATACTTTTCTGAAAGTTTCAACTGTGAATGAAGTATCTTTTAATTCTCTCCCAAGCCCTCTAAAAGTATCTTTTAATGGAACAGTGTTCCCAAATAAATCTTTTCTATCTTCACTATTAGAAAGTTTTTCAAATTCTTTAAGATTAGATTTAAAGGCAGTTTCTTCTCTGCTTGTTCCAATATCTCGGTTAATTACTTGAGGGCTAATACCTGTTCCTATAAATTTTGCCATAATTGATTATATTACAATTGCTTAAATAGTTCAAAATTTTCTGAATTAGAAAGAGGAGTTGACGCATTTTTAACATTAAATTCAAAATTCTCTATATTAGAAACAGAAGTTGGTAAATTTTTAATATTAAATTTTCCTACCGTAAGGGTTGGTAATACATTTGGTTCTTTAGGGTTTGTAGCAACTAAAGTTATATAAAAATTTTCTCCGTCAGTTGATGTTACTTCATAGTTTGAAGTTATATCGTATTTTAAACCTAATGGTAAATTTTTCTCATTTTCAAATTCAATAATTCCTTGATTTACATATTCATCAACATTTTGAATAATATTATTTATTCCATTTTTTAATTGTCTTTTTGTAATTGTAGTTGGATCGTAAATAGCATTTATATAATCATTTGTAAAATAATTTTCTGTTTCTTGAAAGTTTTCAACTAAATCTTTTATTTTTATTCCTGTTGTATTTGATATTTTAGCAAAACCTTGTGCTTCTTTATCTGCTATTGCTGGGTTTAAATTTTCAGTATACTCTCCCCTTGCAGTATCATAATAATCTTTTTTGTAAACATCTATATTCTTTTCTGATTTAGCTATTAAGTTAGGGTTTTTATTGTATGTATTGGCTAATTGTTCTGCTATATTTAATCCTTTTAATCTTGCTTCAATAAGTAAAGAATCAGAACCTGCTAAATGTATTTTACTTTCCTTTAATAAGTTTTGTTTAGAGCCTACTACTTCCTCTTGTTTAGAAATAAATCTATCTATATTTTGTATAGGAGTTAAAGATTTATTAAGTTCAGGATTGTATACATTTTTTTCAAAACTTGCTTTAAAAATATCTGCTTCATTTTCTGTAAAACCACTTAAATTTCCTTTACCTTCTTCTGTTAATTTTACTATTCTATCTAAATAATTATCATAACCTTTTTTATTTAAATAATCTTGAGGTTTGTTGTTAATTTGATTATAATATGTTTGCATTTGTGATTCCATCTGATCTTTAGTTATGTCATCTGCATTTTTATAATCATCAAGTGTTTTGAGTTGTGATTGTGCTTGTTCAGGCGTAGTGTTTAAAGTAATTGTATTATATAAAGTATCTATTGCTTTTTTCACAGGTGCTTGTTTTTTTGTTTTTTGTATTTTTTCCAATTTCTTTCTATAATCTTGTTCTATTTTTAATTTATCCCTAGCATAAGGATAAAGATTGTCTTTAACTTCAGGGTCTCTAAAATCTTCTAATTTTTGTCTTACCAATCTTTCTGCTTCTGCTAAGTTGCCATACTCACTAATTATAATATCAATTGTGTTTAAATCGTTTTGTGCTTCTTGCTCACTATATTTTTGTTTAGCTTTGCCTATTAATTCTAACCCTTTTTCAGGAGTTATTGTGTTATTATTTACTGAATTTTGTATATCTTGAATAACACTATTAGTATCAGCAGTTAATATCCCATTGTTATTTTGATTTTCAAAACTATCAATTGTAACATTTATATTGCTTACTGTTTCTTGTGTATTTAATTTAATTTGTTGTGCGACTAGTTCATTATTATATTTATTTATAGTGTCTTCTAACTCTAACTTCATTGAATTTAAAGTGTTATCATAATCTTCTCCACTTTGGAACAATTTACTTAATGTAGGCTTTTCTGCTATTAATTTATTAATTTCTGATCGTTGTTTTGCAAACTCTTCTTCCGTTTTTTGATTTTTTAAAGCAAACTTTTCTGTTGCACTTAAATTTAATTTATCTATTGCCCCGCCATTTCCAATTTCATTAGATAAAGCAACTTGCCTTTTTTTTAAATTCATTTGATAAGAATTTAAAGCATTTTTTTGTTTTTGTTTTTGAATAAAATCTACAGTTCTAAGACCTGTATCAATTGATTGTGCTATATTATTAACACTCTTTATAGTATTAATATTCCTAGCTCTTTCTCTTTCAAACCTATTTACTTCTGCTTGTGCAGTTTGGATGACATTGTTTTGTAAGCCTGAATAGTTAGGATTGGGAACTTGTGTACGATTAAATGTATTTTGATTTCCTTGTCTCATAGCGATATTATAATTATTTAATTTTAAAAATTATTTTAGTAATTGTCAAGGAAGCTTGACAGTTAGTTTATATATCTATATATTATTTGTAGTATATTTCTATCAATATGAATAATGAAGGAGTAAATAATAGTGCTAATTCAAGATTTGGTGTATTAGCCGCAATTGCAGCTATTGGGGCTGTAGCAGGAGGTGTTAGTGCTATTGCACAAAATAGAGAAAATAAGAAACAAGCGGAAAGACAGCGTCAATCAATAGATAGTGCAATTAATGCAATGAATAAAATTAATCAAGACAAAATAAAATTAATGCAAGCTGATTTTGATATTTCAGAATCTTACAATACAAACTATCAAATGGCTTCAGGGTTTGCAAATAGTAATTTTAATAGAATTAATAGAGCCAATAGAGAACGGTTTAAAAAAGTAATTGACATAGAAAAACAAAACAACAAATTAAACGCTCAGCAATTAGCGGCTGGAAAGCCAATTAGTCCTTCAGGTCTTTCTCAATTTGCGAATGTTCTTGGCGGTGCAACTGGTCTTGCGGGAAGTTTTGCTTCTATAGGTAGTGTACTTAATTCAAACGAATAATAAAGTTAATTAATATATTATGTGGTTACTTGACAGTTTAAAAAGATTTTTTTATATTATAATAATTAATAATTAATAAACTTAATAATGATTGACGAACAAAACAAAAATATTGAGAATAATATTTCAAAAACACAAACTGAAGTTAAATCTAATAAAGTAGTAGAAGTTGATATTTTGAACAATTTTTTTAATGATAATGAAGTTTCTGAATCAATTCAAAATGCTTTAAAAGAAAAACATAATGGAGTAAAAGAGTACAGTAAAGATGAAGCTAAAAGATTTACAAAAGCTTTAAATGAAGACTATAAAAAGCTTTATAAAGAGGAAATGAAAGAAAATACAAAATTAGAATTAGAAAAAGAAGAACAAAAACAAAAAGAAACTTTAAATGAAATTAAAGAAAAAGCTGATTTAGAATTTTTAAAAGAAGCAGGCTTTGAAAATAAAGATGATTTCCGCAACAAACTAAGTAAAGTTTGCACAGAGGAAGAAATAGCAATTTATGATAAAAATCCAAGATTTGCTAAAGATAGATTGGAGACAATAAAGATAAATGAAGCAAGAGCAGACATTCCTTCACCTTCTGCTAGTAATATAAGAAATAATCCTGAAGATGCCGAGAAAAGGCTTCGTGAAATTAGAACTCTTGTAAAAACAGGGCAAGCAAGCAATACCGATGTTGAAGAGTACAAAAAAATAATGACTGAAAAAGTGTTATCAATTAAAAATAAATAATAAAATAAATATATGACTATACCACAACAACAAACTTCTATTAATAATAGAGAAGCTTTTACTAATAAAAATAAAGTAATACTTTCAAGTGCTTTAGATGATGCTAAAATAAATCAAACTGCTGAAGAAGTTACTCCTTTACTGGAAATGGCTTTTAGAAATAAAAGAGAAAACTATTTAAGTGATATTTATACAAAAACTACATGGTCACAAAAAGAGCTTAAAAATGTTATGGCAGATGTTACTGGCACGACAGCTCCAATTACAAGTATTCAAGATTATCCAAATGTTCAGCAAGCAAATGGAATTAGTAAATATATAAGTTATACAATTCATCGCTATCGTCAATACCAAATACCTCTTACATGGGAAGAAGTTCAAAATAGATCAGCAATAACTTATCCAATGAGAGAAGAAGGTGATCAATTTTCTTATACTGGTGAAGATATGGCTCAAGAAGAACTTTTAGCTGAAAAATTCACTATGATGAGTAAAAACCAAGCAGAATTTAGAGATTATAGAACTTTTAAAAGTTTAATTGATGAAAAATATACCGTTGAAACTCAAAATGGGACAACTAATCCTACAATAACTCAAGAAGAATTAACATTCCCACAAGTTGAATCTGAATTTGGTACTATTAATAGTATTTTTGATATTATTAAAATGAGCAATGAATTAGTAAGTTATGATAGAATATTAAGCCCATACTATAATGCTAGATTTGTTGGTGTATTATATTTTGATATAAGGTTTTACAACAAACTATACAATGAATATCAAAATAGTTATTTATTTAATGCGACGGAGTTAAAGGTGCAAAAAGATAAATTTATTGGATTATCAGAATCTCAAAAAAACGGATTTTTTGAAATACCAGGTTGTGATATCTTAATAGCAAGAATACCTAAAAATATGGCTGCTTTTTCTTTAGGAAGAGAGGCAGACAGAGCAACGGCAACTGAAATCAATGCTTGGTTTTTTAGTAATCTATGTTTTGGTCAAAAATATATTGTTCAAAGTCAAATGGACGCAGGATATAACTTTGCTGACAAAATAACTGGTGGAAATTGGGAAAAAATAAGAGTTACACCAACTTACAAAGCAGATGCAATAATAAGCTATAATAATGCTGTAGATTATTTTGCTCGTTTTGAAGCTTCTACAAACAGAGATTCAACTTATATGTTTTTAGATTCTGCTCAAAGATTCTTTAGAGCAGTTCACAGTCTAGATAGATCGGTTGCAATTATTAAAACAGATCAAACTGTATATGGCTCTGCTCAAGAATTAGCACTTACAATTGCTGATTATAAACTTAGATTAACAAAATTAGAACAAAAATTTAATATTAATTAATATTTATGGCTACTGTAGAGACATTTGAAGAAATAAACAAAACAACAAGTTCTGCTATTTATCAGATTGCTCGCAGTAGGAAATTCCCTAATATTGAAGCCTTTTCTCAATCATCTATATTTAGAGAAGAATTTACACTTGATTATACTAATGCTAAATCTTCTTTATTTAGACAGTTAAAACCTCAATTTAGTTTATTTAAATTTGATCCAGTAATAAAGCAAAATGCTGATGGTACTAAAACTTATGAATTACCACCAAGATTTTTAGAGTTTTATAGCCCTACTCCTTATTTAAAGAATATGCTTTTATATTATAAAGAAAATACTAATATTTTATCTAATATAAGTAAAGATACTTTATATGTTGGTTATGTAAAGGATATAAATGATACAGTAGATATACCTCAAATATTTCAAAACATAATAGCACAATATCTAATGTTTCATAATTCTGATTATAATCGTGAAGGCGTAGAAAGATTGCCTAAATACGCATTAAGTTTAAATAAACTGATGATACAAGCTCAAAACAATTTAATATGAAAACTGAAAGCTATAAAACAAACATTAGCAGTAATTATGGTCAGATAACAAATAAGTTAGATGATATAATACAGTCTTCTGATGGTGTTTCTTTAAGAGCTATGAGTTTGAAGGAAATGATTAATTGCTTTCCTACTGATTATTATTTGGCACAAACAGTTAATGGAGTTAAATTGGAATATTTAATTAAAGAACAAGAATCTAAATGTTTTTATGTTGAAACTAGAGGTCAAGCTACTGTGTTTCATATATTTGAAGATTTAATAATTACTGGAATTCCTGATGTCAGAAAAATCTTTGTTGATTCTATATCTAGTAATATTAAATGTAATGTTTCTAGTACTACAACCGCTTTTAAAATTACACAACAAGGTGTAGAAAAGTTAATATTTAATGCAACAAATGGAATTTATTTTTGCAATATAAAGCAAGTTAATCCATTGCAAATAAATAATGGAAAAAAATATTTTGATAAAATAGAAATTCCTGCTAGTTTAAAAGGAGAACAGTTACAAAGTGTAAGTGGTAATGTTTATGTTTTTGGTGCTAGAAAAGATTTTAATATACCGTACCCTAATAATAATCTTGATGCTTCAATCCAAGTTCCTTCTTATCTAAAAAGTGATTTAAATTTATCAACAATTTATTTAGAAAATACAAATTTTAATTTAGGTGATATTATAGAATTTAAATATACAGTAAGTGGATATATATCTTTTAAAATTTCAAAAGAACCTACAGTGTATACTTCAGTGGTAACAGCTGAAGTTGTCGATACTAATGTTAGCGGTTTTACATGTAGTAGAAATGGAAATATAATGATGTCGCCTACTTTTGATATACCGGATATTAATCCTTCAATTCAACCTTCCTCTTTAATTGAAGAAATTTTTTTTGATATACCTCAAGTTAAAACTCCAGTTACTTTTACTAAATTAAAAATTTTAAATGGAACAAATTATGCTCAAAAATTTTTAGATATTTTTAGATATAATCTATACCTATCAATTAATAATGAATTTCCAAATTTAAAAAATTTTGATACAATTTATCCGCCTTTCAAATTACCTTTTCTTTTTTATTTTAAATATTATCAAAGTTATAGAAATCCTTATGTAGGGCAAGATTTATGTTACTCTTATAACTCAATAACTTTTTATTATCCTAATACAAATATTAAACTAATTCAATCTTCCGTTCAGGGCAATAACCCTATTTTAGCCCCTTATACCCCCTTTGCTTATCAAAACAGATTAGCAGTTAGTTATTTAAATACTATTAAATTTTCTGAAACTGGTAATTTTGAAAACTTTACAATACCAAGCAGTGGTGATGTAAAGGCAACTGAACCATTTGAAAGAACATTTGCTAATGTTAATGAAATTAAATGGATTGCTAACTGGGGTGGTAATGTAGGAAATACTGGAGGCTTTGCAGTTGGAAGTGATAAAGGGGTTTTCTTTTTATCTAGTATTGCTAACCCTACTGACACTGAAATATTAAGATTAGATACTAACATTTCTTGTAGTTATGTTAAGCCTATTCAAATTCAATACAATGGATATCCTGCTCTTTTAATTGTAAGCAGTGATAGAAGGGTTATAAAAGGCGTTGTGTTTATTGAAAATTCAAGCCAAAGTTATAGTTTAAGTGATACAATAGATTTCTTTGACAATGACCCTATTAAAAAAATAGAATATGTTAAATACGCACAAGATAATTTATTATTTGTTTTAACTGATAGTAATAAATTATATGGTTGCATTACTGGAGGGAAAAAGCTTGCTTGGTTTCAAATTAATTTAAACTATGCAATTAAAGATATAATGGCACTTGATAGTCAATCACAAAAAAAACTATTTATTGTGTCTTCTTTAAATAGCAACTCTGATTACAGTATTGTAGGCTCTATGGATTTTTTTAATGTATCAAATGATGGAGTGGTTAAAGCAGAATTTTATATTGATGATAATATGGCTAGTGATTTTGTTTTTAATGATACTAGCCCTGAAGTTAATGGTATTACTAATTATGCTTTCCCTGACATATTAACTGAAGAACAAAAAGCAAAATTGCCTAAATCTATTATTGCTAAACTTTCATTTCATAACCAAGAAATGATTAATAACAAACTTAATACAAAGGCATTAGCATTAAATAGATATATTTCTGATGTTAGGATTAATATTAAGAATTCAAATGCTTTTGATGTTGATTATGATTATAAAACAGAAGATTATAGCGGTACTATTAAAGCTTTTGAATATGATAAAACAAATAGCAGTTTAGATATTACACCTATTAATGATTATATAAAAATATATCAGCAAAGCCCTATAGCTCAAGAAGTTAATATATCAATTGTTAGTGAAAAAAACTCAACAATTCCACTAACTTTTAGCTCTATTTCTTACTCAACAAATTACAATCCAAATGTCACTAGATAATAATAATATAATAAAGGATATTGTATATATTCCTGATACTTTAGTTTATAATATACCGCTTAGCATTACAACTAATGATGATGGTTCTGTTAAAGAACAGGTTTTAATTGCTACTTATAAAAATACTGATGATAATTTACCATTACTAGTATCAAATTTAACTGTTAATGTAGATTATACAGTGGAAGCTATAACAACTGGTAGCAATAATGAACCTGGGGTTTTGGTAACATTTATAAATAATT
>SGZH01000019.1 GCA_004214175.1 Flavobacteriales bacterium
AACTGTTGAAGTTGCTGTAGTGCTGGATCATGCCGATGGAGGGATTATACTAACCGCAAGCCACAATCCAAAACAATGGAATGCTCTTAAATTATTAAACCATAAAGGAGAGTTTTTAAATGCTAAGGAAGGTCAAATGATATTGGATATTGCAGAAAATGAATCGATTGATTTTTCTGAAGTGGATAATTTGGGAAAAATAACGACCAACCATACCTATATAGATTTACACATAGACAAAATTTTAGACTTACCACTGGTGAATGTTGAGGCTATAAAAAAAGCAAAATTTAAAGTGGTTGTAGATGGGGTTAATTCAACAGGTGGTATTGCAGTTCCGGCGCTCCTAGAAGCCTTAGGCGTCGAGCCAGTAAAGTTATATTGTACCCCTAACGGTGAGTTTCCCCACAACCCAGAACCTTTAAAGGAACATTTAAGTGATTTAATGAATATGGTCATAGCTGAACATGCTGATTTTGGAATTGTAGTAGATCCAGATGTCGATCGTTTGGCTTTTGTAGATGAAAACGGCAATATGTTCGGAGAAGAATATACCTTGGTAGCAGTTGCTGATTATGTGCTGCAACACACTCCAGGGAATACAGTTTCTAATATGTCTTCGTCGAGAGCCTTAAGCGATATTACTAAAAAGAGAAACGGTTCCTATACCGCTAGTGCAGTAGGAGAAGTGAATGTAGTTACAGCCATGAAAGAAACCAATGCGGTAATTGGCGGCGAAGGAAATGGAGGTATTATTTATCCAGAGTTACACTATGGTAGAGATAGTTTGGTAGGTATCGCATTGTTTTTAAGTTATTTAGCCGATCTAAGAATCTCGGTAAGTTCGCTAAGAAAAACCTACACTTCTTATTATATGAGTAAGAAAAAAATTCAATTAACACCTCAATTAGATGTTGGTGCAATTTTAAAGCTGATGGAGCAAAAATATGCTTCCGAAGTAATTAATACCATAGACGGTGTAAAGATTGATTTTGAAGAAAAATGGGTCCACTTAAGAAAGTCAAATACCGAACCAATTATAAGAATTTATACTGAAGCAAAATCACAGGCTGAGGCCAATATTTTAGCCGATAGAATGATTGATGAAATTAAATTGATTGCCTATAAATAGTCTAATCATTAGATTTTAGCAAATAACTTGAATCTTATTTATTGAAACTCTTTCGGAACGTTATTACGGTGTTTCCAACGTTTATGAGTCCACAAATAGTAGGCAGGCTCTTCATGAATCATATCCTCCAAATAGTTGATGAATAAATCTGTTATTTGATAATCCTCAATTTCATTAGGGTTTAAAGTTACCGTTTTAAAAGTGGTTTCATAATAACCTCTTTTTATTTTTTTGGTTTTAAAAAATACGATTGCTAGATCTAACTCTTTAGCAAGTTTTTCAGCCCCAGTATGCACCGGTACTTTTATATTCATAAACTCCTTCCAATAATAGGCGCTTTTTAATTTTGGTGACTGGTCAGATAAAAAACCATAAATTCCTTTTTTACCCAACCTTTTATGGGCTCTCATACTAGTAAAAGTTTCTTTATTAGTGATTAGGTTGGTGTTGTATTTTGCACGAATTTTTCTAATGAGTTGGTCAAAATATTTATTTTCTATTTTTTTATATATTGCATATCCATCAGTTGTAACGTACTTTTGAATTATAAATATCCATTCCCAACTTGCGTAATGAGCGCACATAAGCATTATACTTTTATTAGCTTCTTCAATTTTATTGACTTCCTCAATATTGGTAAATTTGTAGCGTTCTCTGATCTCTGCTTCCGAGATGCTTATTGATCTTATCGATTCAACAAGCATATCACATAAATGCAAATAGAATTTCTTTTCTATGGATTTAATTTCTTTTTTAGATTTATCAGGAAAACATAGCTTTAAATTACCGTTAACTACTTTTTTTCTATATCCAAATATATAATAGACCAAAAAGTATAAAAATGAAGAAATTACATAAAGTATTCTAGTAGGCAGAATAGATAATAGCCATAAAAATGGAAAAACAATTATATAAATTAGTAGTTGCATAGTATAATTTACAGCAAAACTAACTAATTTTATTGTCTTATTATAAAAGAAAATAAATGGGAAATATGCATTTGGCTACTTTAGCAATTATAGCTGCTAATGTCATTATATCAATGAAAGGATTTAAAGATTTTTCATTCTTTGAAAAATATAAATTTAATATTGGCGGTATTCAAAAGGGAGAACAGTTTAGAATGCTTAGTTCCGGTTTTTTACATCTGGATTTTTCTCATTTATTATTTAATATGTTAACCCTCTATTTTTTCGCAAATGTTGTACTATCATCTGTTGGTGCAACCAATTTTGTGTTGATCTATCTAGCCAGTTTGTTGGTTGGTAATTTACTTTCTTTTTACTTTCATAAAAATGAACTTTATTATAGTGCCATTGGTGCCAGTGGGGCGGTATCTGGAATCTTATATTCAGCTATTTTATTTTATCCCAATATGAGTTTATACTTGTTTTTTATCCCCATTCCAATACCTGCTTGGTTGTTCGGTATCTTGTATTTATTGTATTCTATTTATGGTATGAAAAAAAGTCTTGGAAATATAGGACATGACGCGCATTTTGGTGGAGCTTTAGCGGGTTATTGTTTAACCATTCTGATGGCCCCATCATTGATTGAAACTCAACTATGGATTGTCGCTCTATTATCGGTCCCTTTATTGTTATTATTTATTTTAATTAAACTAAAAAAAATATAATTAAGAGAACGTTTGATAATGAAATTAATTACTGCTTAACAAGGAAGCTATTTTTTGACCTAGCGCTGGTCCTCGTAAATTTTTTGCAATAATAGTTCCGTTCTCATCCAATAAAAAAGTAGCGGGTATTGAGCGCACATTGTACATTTTAGCAATAGGTTCGTTCCATCCTTTTAAATTAGAAACATGTTCCCAATTCATTTGGTCCGTTTCAATAGCTTTTAGCCAGCGTTCTTTTTGACCAGCTTTATCTAACGAAACACTTATAATATTTAACCCTTTATCGTGATATTGATTATAAACGTTTACCACATTTGGATTTTCTCTTCTGCATGGTTTACACCAGGAAGCCCAAAAATCAATAATCGTATATTTTCCTAGGACTTCATTCAAGGAAAGTTGCTCTCCTGAGGGAGTTGGTGCTGAAAAATCAGGAGCTAATCCGCCAACCTCAGCCTTTTTCATTGCAGCAATTGTATTTTTAAGAGCTCTAGAACTCGATGTTGCAGCAATTTTTGGACTGTACGAATTCATTATTTTAGTGGCATCTTTACTCGAAATTTCTTTCTTACTCACTAATTCTGTTAATAATAAAACAGAAAACAATGAATTTGGATTTTTAGAAACAAAATCAATTTTATAATTATTTTCCTGAACTGCTAGATCACTAATTTCTTGCTGTAAATCTTGGGCAAGAATTCCGTCTTGCTCTTTTCTAGCTTGCTTAAACAACTGTGCTTTTTCACTTTTAATTTTATTGAATTTCTTTAATTGATTAGTAAATTTTCTGTAGGTATCATTTTGAATTCCTCCTTTAACAAAAGATGATTTGATACTATCCTTGAAGATAGTAGCATTCAAATTAATATTTTCCGGAAAATATAAAATAGGTGATTTTACATTTTCTACCTGAAGTAGGTTTAATGTTAGAGCCTCACTATTTGAATATTCGCCTAAAAATAATTCTGATTGGACTAACAATGTATCTAAAGCCTTAGGCTGATTATTTATTACTTCGCTAACTATTATTTTGGTGCCATCTTTAAAACCTATTGCTTTTCCACTTAAAGTGTAGGTATCACTATTTGAATTGCATGCACACAATAAAAAGATTGAAATTAATATAAAAATGTTTTTCATAATATAAATGTTAAATTGCAAAAATAACTGAAATACTAAGTTATTAAAATTCTTTGGGATTTATTTATAAAGAGATTTTTTAGGAATCTATAAAAACGAAACTCTTAATTTTATTTACTGAGATAAGCTATTATTTTAATGATTCGTTTTTTGTAAATTTGAATATTAAACTCTTTGATATGAAAGACCTTTTAAGTATCGCTATTATTGCTTCTGTAGAGGCTGGAGAAGCGATTATGAAAGTTTATTCAAACAAGATTAATGTTATCTATAAAGAAGATGAATCTCCACTAACCCTAGCTGACAAAAATGCAAATGAAATAATTAATAAGTATTTAATTAAATCCAAAATTCCCATTATTAGCGAAGAGAATAAAATTTTAACTTATGATGAAAGAAAAAATTGGGATCAATGCTGGATTGTTGATCCTTTAGATGGTACAAAAGAATTTATAAAGCGTAATGGGGAATTTACAGTAAATATCGCCTTAATCGAACATAGTAAGCCTATTTTAGGTGTTATTTATGTTCCTGCTACAAAAACCTTGTATTTCACATCGGAGGATTGCTTAAAGTCATATAAAGTATTATTAAAAACTAACACTATATCAATAGACGATATATTTAATAATGCAATTGAAATTTTTCCTACCCAACAAAATGACAGTATTCTAAGAATTGTTGGGAGTAGATCCCATTTAAATGAGGCTACTAAAAGTTATATTTTGAAAATTGAAAAGAAAAATAAAACTAAAATTGTTTCAAGAGGTAGTTCCCTGAAATTTTGTCTAATAGCAGAAGGAGGGGCAGAAATCTATCCAAGGTTTGCTCCAACAATGGAATGGGATACGGCTGCGGGTCAGGCTATTTGTGAGGCTGTAGGAGTAAAAGTGATCGATATAACCACTAATGAACCACTAAAATATAACAAACAGAATTTATTGAACCCATATTTTTTAGTTTCTACTTAAACAGTATGATTAATAAATCTCATATAAGAAGTATTATAAAAGGGATTTCTTGGCGCATTATAGCAACTTTAGATTCTTTTTTAGTAGTCATTGTCATTACTTGCTTGTTTGATCAATGCAGTATTCAAAATGCTATAAAAATTGGAGTTATTGAGTTTTTCCTTAAATTAATAATTTATTATATTCACGAAAGGGTTTGGTTAAAATTTATTAAATCTCCTACATTTTCAAAACAAGAATCTTTATTAAAAACTATATCATGGAGATTTATAGCAACAACAACTACATTTTTAATATCAGGAGCTATTTTGAATGATTTTAATAAAATAGCTCTTTTTATCGCCTTATTGGAGTTAATTAGTAAATTTATACTTTATTATATTCATGAACGAATTTGGATAAAAATTCCTTTAGGACTAAAACATAAAAAAAAATAATGCAAGAAAATATAATTCCACATCAGTTTTTGGTTTCTAAAAAACAGCGAACCCAATTAAACAATCATGGCTCTTTTTTAATATGGTTTACTGGACTTTCGGGTTCAGGAAAATCTACAATTGCTAATGCTCTTGAGAAAGAATTATATGAAATGAGAATTAGCACTTATTTATTAGATGGCGATAATATAAGAAAGGGTTTGAATAGTGATTTATCATTCTCTCCAGCAGATAGGAAAGAGAATATTAGAAGAATAGCAGAAGTGGCAAATCTTATGGTTGAAAGTGGTTTGGTAGTTCTTTCAGCATTTATTTCTCCCTATAAAAATGACCGGGAATTTGTTAAATTAACGGTAAAAAAAGAAAATTTTATTCAGATATTTATTGACACTCCTTTAAAAGTTTGTAAAAGTAGAGATCCTAAAGGCCTTTACATAAAAGCGGAAAAAGGACTAATTAAAAATTTTACTGGAATTAGTGCTCCTTATGAAACCCCTAAAAATCCAGATTTAAAAATAGATACAACTAAAACAGACGTAGCAGAAGCTGTAAAATTGATAATTCAAAAAATCAAACCTAAATTAGAATTTATTTAAAATGAAAAAATACTATTTAAACTATTTAGACGAATTAGAATCCGAGGCTATATATATTCTTCGCGAAGTCTGGGCTCAATTCCAGAACCCAGTATTATTATTTTCTGGAGGTAAAGATTCTATATTGGTTGCTCACCTTGCACAAAAAGCTTTTTACCCCTCTAAAATTCCTTTTTCATTTTTACATGTTGATACAGGACATAATTTTCCTGAAACTATTCATTTTAGAGATCAATTAATTAATCAACTTGAAGTAGAGTTAATTGTTGCATCTGTTCAAAGATCTATTGACCAAGGGAGAGTCTCTGAAGAAAAAGGGAAAAATGCTACTCGAAATGCATTACAGATAACGACTTTATTAGACACCATTGAAGATTATAAAATCGATTGTGCGATTGGAGGAGGAAGAAGAGACGAAGAGAAATCTAGAGCAAAAGAACGTTTTTTTTCTCATAGGGATGATTTCGGTCAATGGGATCCCAAAAATCAACGTCCAGAATTATGGAACATATTAAATGGTAAATATTTTGAAGGAGAGCATTTTAGAGCTTTTCCAATTAGTAATTGGACAGAAATGGATGTTTGGAATTACCTCAAAAGAGAAAATATAGCGATACCTTCTTTATACAAATCACATCAAAGAGATGTGGTATGGAGAAATGAGTCATGGATACCAGTTTCCAAGCATTTAGTGTTAACTAAGAATGAATCCATAAAAAATAAAAAAATTCGTTTTAGAACCCTAGGCGATATTACCATTACCGGTGGGATTGAATCAGATGCAGATACCTTAGAAAAAATTATTGTAGAGGTTGCTTCATTAAAACAAACAGAGAGAGGAAATCGTAGTGATGATAAGCGAAGTGACTCTGCAATGGAGGATAGAAAACGCCAAGGTTACTTTTAATTTTTATTATATTAATTATGCAAATAGATAATAATCAATTATTACGATTTACAACTGCAGGTAGTGTTGATGATGGTAAAAGTACTTTAATAGGAAGACTGCTTTACGATAGCAAAGCTATTTTTGAAGATCAGCTTGAAGATATTGCTTTAACAAGTAAGCGTAAAGGTTATAAGGGTATAGACTTAGCTTTATTTACTGATGGATTAAGAGATGAACGTGAGCAAGGTATAACCATAGATGTTGCCTACCGATATTTTACAACTCCAAAACGAAAATTTATTATTGCAGATTCTCCAGGTCATATTCAATATACCAGAAATATGGTCACCGGTGCATCTACTGCTAATGTTGCTATCATATTGATTGATGCAAGAAATGGAGTAACTGAACAAACTAAGAGACACGCTTTCATTGCTTCATTACTACAAATACCTCACATCATTGTTTGTATAAATAAAATGGACTTAATTGATTATTCGGAAGAAATTTACAACCAAATTACTGTTCAATTTGAACAATTTTCATCTAAGCTTTATGCAAAGGACATTCGTTTTATTCCTGTAAGTGCTCTGGATGGTGATAACGTAGTTAATAGATCAAAAAATATAGATTGGTATCACAGTGCTCCATTACTAAACATTTTAGAAAACCTACATATCAGTAGTGATATTAATAAAATTGATGCACGCTTTCCTGTTCAAACAGTATTAAGACCGCAACGTGAGGGATTTATTGATTACAGAGGCTATGCTGGTCGTTTAGCAAGTGGAATACTGAGGCCAGGTGACCATGTCACTGTGATGCCTTCTGGTTTTACTTCAACCATAAAATCCATAGACACCATGGATGAAAGCTTAACGGAAGCTTTTGCTCCAATGTCTATAACGATTACTTTAAATGATGATATTGATGTAAGTAGGGGCGATATGATTGTAAAAACTGCCAATCAACCAAGAGCTATTCAAGAATTTGATACCATGTTATGTTGGTTAAATACTAAAAAAGCAAAACCAAGAACAAAATATACCATACTACATACCTCAAATGAACAGAAAGCAATGATAAAAAGTATCATGTACAAGGTTGATATTAATACCTATAATCGGGAAGAAGAAAATAAGGAATTGTCTATGAATGATATTGCTCGAGTTAAAATACGAACTACAAGACCATTGATGGTTGATGAATACAGGGATAATAGGACTACCGGAAGTTTTATTTTAATTGATGATGTTACACATGAAACAGTAGCCGCAGGAATGATATTGTAAATTTATTCTTACCCATTACTCACCAATTATTTGATTGTTATAAGTTTACTTTCCAATACAGAAATTAGCAAAAATATTACCCAATAAGTCGTCATTACTTACTTTTCCAGTAATTTCTCCTAAATAGTATAAAGCTTGTCTTAAATCAATTGCTAATAAATCAACTGATAAGTTTTGATCAATACCCTGCTGAACTTTTATTATTTCTTCAAGTGATTTTAAAAGAATATCATAATGTCTTGAATTAGTAACCATTAAATGATTTTGATCTAAAGCTTCTTTTCCAGTTAAATCTAAAAGTGATTTTTTTAATTGATCGATACTTTCTTTCTTTTTTGCAGAAATGCTTAATACTGGTAATGCGTTGTTTTTAATCGTTTTTAAAACACCCTTAGATGCTTTGTCAATCTTATTGGCAACAATTAATTGACTTGAGTTTGTAGAAAAACTCTCTAGTTCAATTTTCACCTCATTTATATCCATTTCGGTACTATCAAACAAATAGATATAAATAGCAGAGTTTTTTAATTTTTCCAAGGCTTTTTCTACTCCAATTTTTTCAATTTCATCCTTAGTTTTTCTAATTCCAGCTGTGTCTATAAAACGAAAGCGAATGCCATCAATTGTAACTTCATCTTCAATGGTGTCTCTGGTAGTTCCTGCCATATTACTTACGATAGCTCTATCTTCGTTCAGTAAAACGTTCAAAAGAGTTGATTTTCCAGAATTTGGACGACCAATTATGGCCACAGGTATTCCATTTTTTAACACATTTCCGGTTGCAAAAGAATCAATTAGTTTTTTTAATAGTACAGTCGTTTTTTGAATAAGTTTTTGAAAATCATTTCTACTCGCAAATTCAACGTCTTCCTCAGAAAAATCTAATTCTAATTCAATAAGTGAAGCAAAGTCTAGGAGCTGAATGCGAAGTTGTTCTATTTCTGTAGTAAATCCCCCTCGCATTTGTTGCATCGCTAGCTGATGAGAAGCTTTTGAGTCACTAGCTATTAAATCGGCCACTGCTTCAGCTTGACTTAAATCCATTTTTCCGTTTAAGAAAGCTTGTAAAGTAAATTCTCCTGCAGTCGCCATTCTGCAACCTTTTCGGATTAATAACTGAATAATTTCCTGTTGAATATAAGAACTTCCATGACATGAAAACTCCACTACATTCTCTCCCGTATAAGATTGAGGATTTTTAAATACAGTTGCTAGTACTTGGTCAATGATACGCTCTTCGTCCATTATATTGCCTAGATGTACCGTATGGGTGTTTTGATCAGCTAATTTTTTCCCTAGTACAGAATTAAAAACTAAAGACGCAATTTTAATAGCATCTTTACCTGATAAACGGATAACTGCTATAGCGCCTGGACCTGAGGGAGTAGCTAAAGCTACAATTGTATCATTGTGGATCATGCTACAAAAATAACAATATTAACTATTGTCTTTAAAAAAAGAATGAAATAGTAAATTTTTATATTAAAATTTAATAAAGTTCTACAGTTAACAATAAAGGTGATTATTTAATAAAAAAGCTTTTAATATTAAAGATCTTAACTATTTAACATTACAGGCATCACTAGCATTGTTATTAGTTCACCATCATCTAGACCATCCGTTGGGGTTAAAATTCCTGCCCTGTTAGGCATTGACATTTCAAGAGAAACTTCATCGCTGGTTAAATTATTTAACATTTCAGTTAAAAAACGAGAATTGAAACCAATTTGCATATCATCACCCTGATAATCACAAGTTAAACGTTCTTCAGCCTTGTTGCTATAATCTATATCTTCTGCAGAAATATTCAATTCTGCTCCAGCAATCTTTAAACGAATCTGGTGAGTCGTTTTATTTGAAAAAATAGAAACTCTACGCACAGAATTTAAAAATTGGCCTCGTTCTATATTTAACTTGTTTGGATTTTCTTTTGGAATGACTGCTTCATAATTTGGGTATTTTCCATCTATTAATCTACAGACCATTTCAGTATTGTCAAATGAAAATTTGGCGTTAGAATCATTATACTCAATAGTTACTTGCTCTTCAGTGCCTGCGAGTATTGATTTTAATAAATTTAAAGGTTTTTTTGGCATAATAAATTCAGCAGACTGAGAAGCCGAAATATCTTCACGTGAATATTTTACTAATTTGTGGGCATCTGTGGCGACAAATGTTAATCCTTCCGTAGAAAATTGAAAAAACACACCACTCATTACAGGGCGTAAATCATCATTTCCAGCAGCGAATATTGTTTTTGCTATAGCGTTTGCTAAGATGTCACCTGACATAACCGTAGCGCTAGGATCTTGTAATTGAATTGCTTGTGGAAATTCTTCCCCACTTGCATAAGCTAATGCATATTTCCCATGATTTGAACTTATTTCGATAGTATTATTATCTTCGATGGAAAAAGTTAAGGGTTGTTCAGGAAAAGTTTTTAAGGTATCTAATAATAGTCTTGCTGGAATACATAAACTTCCTTTTTCATTGCTTTCAACTTCTAATCTAGAGGAAATAGTTGTTTCTAAATCTGATGCAGAAACAGTCAAAGAATTCTGATCTAATTTGAATAAAAAATTATCTAATATGGGCAAAGTATTGTTATTATTGATAATTCCGCCTAAAACCTGCAGTTGTTTTAGTAAATATGAACTGGATACTATAAATTTCATTTGAATATTTTATGGTTGTGTCAAAAGTTATGTTTAAAAAGAATAAAATTCACGTTATTCACAAATATATTTCAATTTGTACTCTATTTCGTTTTAAAGTAAAAGAAACTTATTAACAAATTCAGGTATATTTTTTCTTTCTGAAATAGTTAAAAATTAGAACTAGTATAGTTAATATTAGCATTGGAAATAAGAGGTTGATCCATTTCCAAAAAGTTCTATTTTCTGACACTTTAATAGGATCAAGAAAAGGAATAGAAATATCTTTAGTTCTAATGTTTATAAGTCCATTATCGTCCAATAAATAGTTAACAGTATTAAGTAAAAATTCTTTATTTCCATAAAAATTATTGGTCCATTTATCAAATCCTAATTCTAAAGGTCTATTTCCTTGAAGGTGATTTTTAATTATACTTCCATCACTTATAATTACCATTTTTGCTTCTTGGCCAATTTCTTGATGGTTTTTTATTTTTAGTGGCTTTACTCTATTTAAATAGGCTGATTTAAAAGAGCCCTCTAATAGCACTGCAAGTGGGATTTCCCCTTTATTAAACTCTAAATCAGTTGGTCCTTCATTTACTATTTTTAAATTGGTTATTATTTCTTTAGAAATATTGATTTCTTTAGGTAAACCGACAATTTTAGATAGTGGTGAAGAATTTAAAAGAATAGTTTTTTTAATGGTATTAGATAAGGTATCGATACTACTGGCGTATTCAAACTTAACTCCTTCAATATTGGTTGTAATTGGATGCATGGAATTACTCTTTGAAAGAGGATTATAAAACCAGGGGTATTGATTATATTGAGATTCTCTGTCTTCTCCACTAGCAAGTAAAATAGGTGCCGAATACAAGTCTTTTACTAAGTTAGAATTAACCCGGATGCCATATCTGAAAAAGAAGTCAGTTAGATTTAAATCTCTGGCAAAAGCAAAATTATTATCACCAACACTACCGTTTACAAATTTAACCATATCTATAAGCCATAGGGTTGCACCACCAGACATAATGTATTGGTCTAATAAATATTTTTCTCTTTCAGTAAATTTTTTTGTTGGTCTAGCAATTACTAATAAATCAAATTCTTTAATCTGCTCAAGTATTTTAGTTGGTGAATTTGATAAAGAATCTAGTGTAAATGGAGCGATGTAATAGTAATTACGAAGCGTGGAAAAAAAATCAGCAATAAACTTATCATCTAATTCTCCATTTCCTCTTAATACTGCTACTTTACGGTTTTTAGGATGTGTAAATTGGTTGAAGCTATTTGCAAAAGCATATTCTAAATTTTGTATAGAATTTGTTATTCTTTCTTCAGAGCTTATACCCAACTGATTTTTAAGTAACGGAATTTTTAAATAATCACCTTTGAAGGAAGCTACTGCCCAAGGAAAAATTTGTTGAATACTAATCTTACCATTTTGTTTAACCTCGACCTGAACTGGTTTTGCGCCAATTTTTAGCAATGATTCTGTCTCTCCACTTCCATTTAAGGGGTCAACAAATTTAAATTTTATGTTGGGGTTAAATGCTTGAAATTCTTCAAGTATTTGCTTTGTCTCAACTTTTAATTTCTTAAATTCAGAAGGTAACTCACCTTTTAAAAAAACATCTATAAAAATTGGAGTATCAATATTAACTATTGTTTCTTTTGCTGAATTTGATAATGTGTATCTTTTATCTTGAGTTAAATCAAATCGTTTGTAAATAAAATTTCCTAATATATTAACTAGTATAGTTATTATTAAAACATAAATTATTTGTCTTTTAATTCGCATTAATCTGTACTTAAATTAATGTTTGTTAAAATCAAAAAGAATACTGAAACACTAAAAAAGTATATTAAATCACGAGTATCGATAACCCCTCTTGAGACACTATCAAAATGTGATTTCATACCAAGAGTATTAATTTCAAAGGATGGAATTTGGATAAAATAGGAGATGATTTCAAATCCATAAAAAATAACCATACAAAGAAAAACAGAACTTATAAAAGCTACAATTTGATTTTTTGAAATTGTTGATGCAAAGATGCCAATAGCGGTATATGCTAAAATTAAAAAAAACAAACCAATATACGACCCCATAGTACTCCCAATGTCCCAGTCACTTGAATTATTTGTGAGTTCTGAGATTGTTATAACATATATCGTTGTTGGTATTAATGCTAAATAAATTAAAATTATAGCTCCTAAATACTTTCCTAAAACAATATTTTTTAAAGAAATGGGCTTGGTAGCTAACAGCTCAAAAGTTCCCATTTTTTTTTCTTCACTAAATGCCCTCATAGTTACTGCTGGAATTAAAAATAAAAAGATCCAAGGAACAATTAAAAAAAAGGATGATAGATCAGCAAACCCATTATCCAAAATATTAAATTCACCGGGTATAAACCAAAGCAATAGACTGTTTAAAGTTAAAAATAATGCAATAACCAAAAACCCAACCGAAGTTGAGAAAAAGGAATTAATTTCTCTTTTTAAAATAGCAAGCATAAATTTTAATTTAAACTGTATAATGTATCAATACTCCAGGCTTTTGCTTTTGAATGAAACATTGGTTTGGTTGTTGCCCATATACTTCTAAAAATATCACTAGATCTATAGTTTTCTAGATCAGATTCTTTTTCCCATTTACTATAAGTAAAGAAAATATTCTTATTATTTTTATCTTGATATAGTTCTAAAAAAGTACATCCCTCAAAAGCTCGTATCTTTTCTTTTACAATATCAAATTTACTTAAAAAGTTGATAACCTCTTCACTCTTAAATTCCATTTTAACAATTCTAGTAAACATATATTTATTCAAAATTTATACTAACAGTATCTCTATAATTTAAACCAAATAGAGAAGAAGCACTGCCTACTGTTTTTGGATTACTCTTGTAAATTGAAAGCTCAAGATAGTTTGATGAATTCCATAGAGCTAATTTTTTGCCATCCTCTACACGCTTATTTTTTGGGTTATCAAAATTAATAAAATCACTATATCGATTATAAACTTTTGAAAACTTTATTGATCTTGCTTGTATGGTAAATTCTCTTCCTTTTCCAATTTTTTCGAAAAGAGCCTTGTTAATATTACTAATAACATTTCCATAGTTATCAATATAAATAACATTTCCAATTATTTGACTATTTTCAGGGTTTACAACAGGTTTAATACCAGTAAGTTGTTTAATTTTAGAAATAGGTTTTCCTATTACTTCCAAAGTTCCCCCTCTAGCTATATGACAGGCAACTTTAACAAAAACATCTAAAACAGGAAAATTGGATTCAATATTATCATGAATGTTAATTTCAACAATTTTTTCAGGTTTTATCTCAGAAGTTAACATAGAAATAATTCCATTATTAGCACAAATAAAATAGTGATTATCAAGATAAACAGCAATGTGTTTATTTTCCGGATTTAATTCCGAATCTATTCCAATAATATGAATACTCCCTGAGGGAAAACTTTTGTAAGCATTTTGTATGATGTACGCAGCTTCAGAAATATGGAAGGGTGATATACAGTGGGAGATATCAACAATTCGAATAGTCTCTAATTCACTATAAAGAGCTCCTTTAACTGCACCAGCAAAGTGATCTTTCTCGCCAAAGTCAGTAGTTAAAGTGATAATAGCGTGTGACATATTGTTAATATTTATTTAAACTAATAACAACAAAAATACTGTACTTTTGTGTTAGAGAAAAACAATTTTTTATATAGTATTAATAATTTTAAATGTACTGCTTTTGAACGAACTAATTATTGAGTTATCTGAAATAAGCCCTAGAGATTTTTTTGGACATCAAAACATTAATATTGAGAAGTTAAAGGAGTTTTTTCCTAAACTAAAAATTGTAGCAAGGGGAAACAAAATTAAAGCTTATGGTGACGAAGAAGTTTTAGAGGAATTTGATAAGCGTCTCACAATGTTATTAGATCATTTTTCTAAATACAACAAATTAGATGAAAATGTAATAGAGAGGGTCTTATTAAGCAGAAGTAAAGATGATTATGAAACTCCCGTAAGCTCAAATGCTGTTCTCGTTCATGGTGTAGGAGGAAAAAAAATCAAGGCACAGACTGCCAACCAACGTAAATTAGTTGAATTAATGAAGACCAACGATATGGTATTTGCTGTTGGTCCTGCAGGAACTGGTAAAACCTATACAGGTGTAGCTTTAGCAGTAAAGGCTCTAAAAGAAAAACAAGTTAAGCGTATTATTTTAACGCGCCCTGCCGTTGAAGCTGGTGAAAATTTAGGGTTTTTACCTGGTGATTTAAAAGAAAAGTTAGATCCTTATATGATGCCTCTCTATGACGCGTTAAGAGATATGATTCCATCAGAAAAACTTGAGTCTCTTATTGAAAAAGGGACCATTCAGATCGCTCCATTAGCTTTTATGCGAGGACGAACTCTAGACAATGCTTTTGTGATTTTAGATGAGGCTCAAAACACTACCCATTCACAAATGAAAATGTTTTTGACTCGTATGGGCAAAAACGCTAAATTTATGCTAACCGGTGACCCAGGTCAAATAGATCTTCCAAGGCGAGTTATTTCAGGATTAAAAGAAGCATTATTGGTTTTAAATTCAGTAAAAGGGGTAGGTATTATTCATTTAGATGATAAAGATGTTATACGTCACCGATTAGTAAAAAAAGTAATCGCAGCCTATAAGGCAATTGAAAATAACGACTAAAAAATGAGCAATACTATTACCCATTCTAATTTTAATTTCCCAGGCCAAAAAAAGATATATCATGGGAAAGTTAGAGAAGTTTATACACTTGAAAACGATTTATTATTAATGATTGCAACTGATAGGTTAAGTGCCTTTGATGTGGTGATGCCTAAGGGAATTCCCTACAAAGGCCAAATATTAAATCAGATAGCTACACAAATGATGCGAGATACTGAAGATTTGGTCCCTAATTGGTTATTAGCAACTCCAGATCCGAATGTTGCCATAGGTAAAGCTTGTAAGCCTTTTAAAGTTGAAATGGTTATTCGTGGTTACATGAGTGGACACGCAGCTCGAGAATATAAATTAGGAAAAAGAACTCTTTGCAATGTTGTTATGCCAGAGGGAATGATTGAAAATGATCGATTTCCTGTACCTATAATTACACCAGCTACAAAAGCAGAAGCAGGTGATCATGATGAAGATATTTCTAGAGAAGATATTTTAAATAGAGGAATTGTCTCAGAGGAGGATTATGATGTGCTTGAAGATTATACAAGAAAATTATTTCAAAGAGGAACCGAATTAGCTGCTAAAAGAGGTTTAATTTTAGTAGATACTAAATATGAATTTGGTAAGACAAAAGAAGGAGAGATTATTCTAATAGATGAAATTCATACCCCTGATTCCTCAAGATATTTTTATGCAGATGGTTATGAAGATCGTCAGACTAAAGGAGAACCTCAGAAGCAGCTATCTAAAGAATTTGTTAGACAATGGTTAATTAAAAATAATTTTCAAGGTCTAGAAGGGCAGTTGGTACCTGAAATGAGCAATGAATATATAAAGGTTGTTTCAGAAAGATACATCGAATTATATGAAAATATTACAGGAGAAAAATTTATTAGAGCTAATGTAAATAATATCAAGGAAAGGATTCAAGATAATGTATTAGAGTATCTAAAAACTTAGAAAGATTATTTTGATTTTAATCCAAATCGATGTACATATCCAAAATTTAATTCTGTAAAATCTGCCTGACCAAGGTTTGCATTTAGTGTTGCTCCCACAAAAATATTATGTTTAGGATGTTCATTATTATTAAATATATAATATTTCAAACCAAGTCTTGTTAATATCGATTTTTTTAATTGATATTTTGAGTTTAACTCCCCATAAATATACCTAGTTTCATAAGTGCCATCTGAATTATAAAAATCCCAATAAAAGCCTTGTTGCAATTTCCATTCTACTTCATAAAATGGTTTGTAAATATTATAACCCAAATCAATTTCAATTCCTATGTGTCCTAAATATACTTCCGAACTAATAAATACGCCATAGCTTGTTGAAAATTTAAAAGGATTTTCGGTGAAATAATTGTATTGCTCAATTATTAACTCCTCACCATCTTTGATATAGGTATTAAAAGAATCGTAATACCTATAGTAAAACCCAACACCTATTTTAAAAGTTTTATTTAAAATTTTCCCATAAGATGCAGCTAATGTATAAACCAGTTTTTTATTGTTATATTCTTCAGATAAAACATTTAGTCCAAATCCAGACCTAAAGCTAAAATAATTTTCAAATGATTTTCCAAAATTATTGTGTTTGCTCTTATCAACTTTATCACTTCCTTTTTTATGGTACTTAAAATTCGAATGTCTAGATATACTTAATAAAAAAGTATTTAAACCCTGATTAGGTAGACTCGTATGCCCATTAGACTGATGATGAAAACCAGCTCCTAATCTCCAATCTACTTTTTCTTTTTTTAAAAAATCATAATATAAAAAAGCTTTAAAAGCCCAGGTAAATTTTGTAGAAATAGCTCTATTATTATTTTCAATAATGTTATTGTAAGAGTAAGTTGTGCCATTATATTCTTGAGTAAAATATGAGGATCCCAAGCCTACATTCATTTTTAATTGTTTATTAAAAAGTTTTTTAAATAAGCCATACTCTAGAAAAGGCATTAATGAGAATGAATAGCCAACATATTTATGATTTCCATAATCAGTAAAAGTAAAAGCGATTCCAGTTTTTGGGTAACGTAATCTATATGCCCATTCTTGAGAATTATTTTCCTGGTAAGTTCCTAAATGAAAAGTAACTCCTTTATTTAAATCCATCTCCGGAAAACCATTATTTGCAGGATGGGTTTGTCCGATAAAAATTTCTGGGATTATAAAATAATTTTTATTTGAAATAGTTTCATTTTTTTGAGCAAAACCAAAAAATGAGACCAGTAATAAGAGATAATATAGATTTCTATTCATAGTTGATTGCTAACTACTTTTAAAAGAAATAAATTATTAAAATAGGGTATCGTTAATCAAAATAACTATATGAATCATTATTTCTCATATTTAATAACGATTCATAAATTAAATTGATAACAGCTTCTACATCGCTCTTGTGTACCATTTCTACAGTAGTATGCATATACCTTAAAGGTAAAGAAATTAATGCACTAGCAACTCCTGAATTACTATAAGCAAAAGCATCAGTATCAGTACCTGTAGCTCTTGAAAGAGCAGATCGTTGAAAAGGTATCTTTTTCTTTTCAGCAGTTTCAATAATTAAATCTCTTAATTTTTGTTGTACTGCTGGTGCATAGGCAATAACAGGTCCTTTACCCAATTCTAGATGACCTTCTTTTTTCTTATCTATCATTGGTGTAGTGGTGTCATGAGTAACATCAGTTATGATAGCTACATTTGGTTGAATTCTCTCTGCTATCATTTGTGCTCCACGCAATCCTATTTCTTCTTGTACTGAATTTGTAATATATAATCCAAAAGGCAAACTTTTTTTATTTTCGTGGAGTAATCGAGCTACTTCTGCAATCATAAAGCCACCCATACGGTTATCCATTGCACGACAAACAAATTTATCATTGTTTAAAATATGAAAGGTATCTGGGTAGGTTATTACGCAACCTACATGAACTCCCATTTTTATTACTTCATCTTTAGAAGTAGCTCCAATATCAATAAAGATATTTTCTGGCTTGGGAGCTTCCTCTTTTGCTTTATTTCTGGTATGAATTGCTGGCCAACCAAAAACTCCTTTGACAATCCCATTTTTAATGTGAATATTAACAATTTTAGATGGGGCAATTTGATGGTCACTACCTCCATTTCTAATCACATAAAGTAAACCGTTATCACTAATATAATTGACATACCAAGATATTTCATCCGCATGACCCTCAATGACTATTTTGTATTTTGCTTTGGGATTAATAACAGCAACTGCAGTACCATAAGTATCTGTAATAAATTCGTCAACATAAGGTTTTAAGTAATCCATCCATATTTTTTGACCATCCCATTCATAACCTGTAGGAGAAGCATTGTTTAGATAAGTTTCTAAAAAGGAAATTGATTTTTTTGTTAGAATTGACATTGCCATATTTTTAAATTTTCATATTTTAAAGTATTCAAAATTAATAATTAATTAATAAGTAAAGGTATATTTTGTTTAATTTTGAATTAGTTTTTGAAACTATCAAAAAAACACCTTAAACTAAATGAAAGTTTTAAAATTATCAATCCAAACTTTTTTTATTACCATGCCTATTTTTGTTTTTTCGCAAATTGACAAAAATAATAATCAACAAAAAATTGATACAACTAATTTTTATTATATCATCAAAGGAGATTCAATTCCAAGAGAATCAATTGATTTAGAGGAAGTTATATTATTAAGTAAATTGCAATTTACTTCAAAAGAGGATAGAAGGCGATATTTTATTCTGAGACGAAAAACAAGAAAAGTATATCCCTATGCAAAGCTAGCTTCAGAACGTTTATTTATAATGTCGGAAAGGTTAAAAACAATAAAAAGAAAAAGCGATAAAAAAAAATATACTAAAAGAGTTCAGAAGTATATTGAAGAAGAATTTTCTGAAAAATTAAAAAAATTCACAAGAACTGAAGGACAAATTTTATCAAAATTAATACACAGGCAGACTGGTAGGACTAGTTTTGATTTAGTAAAAGAACTTAGAACGAGTTGGAGAGCTTTTTGGTACAATACTTCAGCAAGTTTATTTGACATATCTTTAAAAGAAGAATATAATCCCTTTAAAAATAAAGAAGATTATTTGATTGAGGATATCTTAGAAAGATCTTTTCAGGAAAATATACTTGAAAGACAAGAACCAGCTTTTCCTATTGATTTTTTTGAATTGCAGTTATTTTGGAATAAAAAAAACTTTCATCATTAGATGAAGTTTTTTTATCTGTAAATCAGGAATAATCAATATAAGAGATACTTGTTATGAAAAAATTAATCAAATAAGGCAGCTAATAAAGACTTAAAACCTCTGTATAGAAAATAAAATGCAAAAAAACCAAATATTAATCCAACAATAAAAAATATATATAAAAAAACAGTTTCTTTATTTATAAAAGATAATGTTAATGTATAAGGGCATAAAAATAGTAGTGGAAGACTAAAAGCTAAATATTTTATTCCTTTTTTTAATAAATTAGAATCTGTATGTTTTTGACTCATTTTAATTTTGAATTAATTGCATTTCTAACACTCTTATGTTTTACTAGTAATTTATTTGCCTGAACTTCAGATATGTTAAGTTCTGACATGATCATTTTTGTACCTCTATTAACTAATTTATTATTACTAAGTTTCATATCCACCATTTTATTTCCCTTAACTTTACCTAATTGTATCATCGTAGCAGTTGAGATCATGTTTAAAATTAGCTTCTGAGCAGTTCCTGCTTTCATTCTTGAACTTCCGGTAACGAATTCTGGACCTACTTTAACTACAATAGGATATTTTGCAGTATTAGCTAATGGACTTCCAATATTACATGTTATACAACCCGTTTCTATTTTTTTATAGTTGCATTTTTCTAATGCTCCTATTACATAAGGTGTTGTGCCGGAGGCAGCTATACCAATTACAAAATCTTTAGAAGAAACTTTAAAACTTTTTAAGTCAATCCAGCCCTGTGTTTTTGAATCTTCAGCATTTTCAACTGCTTTTCTAATAGCTTTGTCTCCTCCTGCGATAATTCCAATTACTAATTTGTGTGACACACCAAAAGTAGGGGGACATTCACTTGCATCTAAGATTCCAAGTCGTCCACTTGTGCCAGCACCTATATAAAATAAACGTCCACCATTTTTCAACTTAATTACTACTTTTTGAATTAAATTTTCAATTTCTGGAATTACTTTTTCAATGGCTAATGGAATAGATTTGTCTTCAGAATTAATATTTGTTACTATTTCTGAAATTGACATTTTTTCTAGATGGTTATATTTTGAACTTTGCTCTGTTGTTTTTGTAAAACTCATATGCAAATTTACAATAGTTTTAAATAGCATAAAAAAAGCTATCAGATTCTGATAGCTTGAATTTATTTTTTTTAGATATAATTATTCACCAATTATAGAATTTAATGTAGTACTAGCTCTCATTTGTTTTGATACTAACTCATCATTTGGAAGATAATAACCATTTATATCAATAGATTTTCCCTGAGCTTTGTTTAATTCAAAAACAATCTTAGATTCATTTTCTTTTAATTTATTGAAAATAGTTAGAAATTCTTTTTTAAGGCTTTTATCTTCATCTTGTATTGATAATGCTTCAGCCCAATAAAAAGCTAAATAAAAATGACTTCCTCTATTATCAAGTTCATTTACCTTTCTAGATGGTCCTTTACTGTTAGCTAATAGTCTTTCAGTTGCCGCATCTAAGGCTTTTGATAAAAGAATCGCTTGAGGATTATTAAATATAGTACCTAAGTGTTCTAAAGATACTGCTAGTGCCAGAAACTCACCTAAAGAATCCCAACGTAAATGACCTTCAGAAACAAACTGCTGCACATGTTTTGGAGCAGAACCTCCTGCACCTGTTTCAAATAATCCACCACCATTCATTAATGGAACAATAGATAACATTTTTGCACTGGTTCCTAATTCTAAAATTGGAAATAAGTCTGTTAAGTAGTCTCGTAATACATTACCAGTAACAGATATGGTGTCTTTTCCACTCTTAATTCTGTTTAGAGAAAATTCTGTAGCTTCTTCTGGTGATAAAATTCTTATATCTAAGCCTTCCGTATTATAATTTGGTAAATAGGTTTTTACTTTTTTGATTAATTCAACATCATGAGCTCTATTTTTATCTAACCAAAAAACAGCGGGAGTATCGGTAGCCCTTGCTCTTTTAACTGCGAGTTTAATCCAATCTTGAATTGGGGTATCTTTTACTTGACACATTCTCCAAATATCTCCTTTTTCTACTTTGTGTTGGAGTAAAATCTTATTGGAAGAATCAATAACCTCAACGATTCCATTATTCGTTATTTCGAATGTTTTGTCATGAGATCCATATTCTTCCGCTTTTTGTGCCATTAAACCAACATTAGGTACTGTTCCCATTTTGGTAGGGTCGAAAGCACCATGTTTTTTACAAAAATCAATAGTTGCACTATAAATTTTAGCATAACTACTATCTGGAATAACTGCTTTTGTATCTTTTAGATTTCCGCTTGGATCCCACATTTTACCTGATGATCTAATCATAGCTGGCATAGAGGCATCTATTATTACGTCACTAGGTACATGAAGATTCGTTATTCCATTATCTGAGTTTACCATAGCTAATTCCGGAGCATTTTTTAGACAGGAATCTATATCTTTTAATATTTCTTCTTTCTTAGATTTAGTTAATTTTGAAAGATTAGTAAGTAAATCTCCAAAACCGTTATTAACATTTACACCGATTTCTTTAAATACCTCTTGATGTTTGATGAATAAATCTTTGAAGAATACCTTTACTGCATGACCAAATATGATAGGATCGCTAACTTTCATCATAGTGGCTTTCATATGTAACGAAAATAAAACTTCTTTTTCTTTTGCATCTTTTATTTGAGATTCTAAGAAGTTTAACAATTCTTTTTTACTTAAAACTGAGGCGTCTATTATTTCATTTTTTAATAAAGCTATTGAATCTTTTAAAATGTTTTTATTTCCGTAATCATCATTAAATACAATGGTTACTGAATCAGATTTTTGAATCGTTAACGACTTTTCGTTATGCATAAAGTCACCTTTTTCCATAGTAGCCACATGAGTTTTGGAATCACTCCTCCACCTACCCATTGAGTGAGGATTATTTTTCGCATAGTTTTTAACTGCTTTTGGAGCTCTCCGATCACTATTTCCTTCTCTTAAAACTGGGTTTACGGCTGAACCTTTAACTTTATTATATTTTAATTGGATGTTTTTTTCTTCTTTTGTACTTGGTTTCTGAGGAAAATCTGGAATGTTATAGCCTTTTGACTGTAACTCTTTAATTGCAGCCAATAATTGAGGAACAGAAGCGCTAATATTTGGTAGTTTAATAATATTAGCTTCTGGCTTTTTTACTAATTCTCCTAACTCAGCTAAATCATCGGCTACTTTTTGTTCTTCATTTAAACATTCAGGAAATAAAGATAAAATTCTACCAGCTAATGAAATATCTTTGGTTTCCACGATGATATTTGAAGAGGAAGTAAAAGCTTTAACAATAGGTAAAAAAGATTGAGTAGCAAGAGCAGGCGCTTCGTCTGTTTTTGTATAAATTATAGTCGCTGATTTTGACATAAAGGGTTGAATTTTTATTCTAAAATTAAAACGAAATAGAATCGTTTTTTCGAACCGCAAATTTACAAATTTGTAGTGGCTTTTAAAAGTTTAAAGTGTTAGAAATTTATTGCTTAATATAAACAAGAAAAGCCATATCATCGTATTTCTACATTGATATGGCTTCTTGTGAAACATACCTTTACCGACTAATCATTACAATTTGAAGCAAGTTTATTAAACCCTTGCAGTCGTGATTTGTTTCAAACGAGTCTCCCGGTAAAATTTTACTGTAGCTAGGCTACAGAAAACTTGTAAGGATGAACTCCTTTTTTTAATCTTCACACGTAATCTAATTAAAGGTTTTGTGCTAAAAGCTACCAAATTTCTTGTATCCATAGTTTCGGTTATCTGCGTTACTTAATTGAACTTGGTGAAACCATTTTCAAATAAATTGATCTTTAAACTAGTTAAAGACTTTTTACAGGCCTCTGTATTTCGTTTCTTGATCTGGAACTCTTGAAATTTATCAAAAGACGAGATCCATTTTAACCTAAAAGATTAAAAGCGAAATTTTTTTCTCGAAAGTTACAGCTCACTTCTTTTTCAAGATTTGTTCTGATTTCGGGCTGATTTTTTTAGATTGCTCTATTTAAACCAGCTTTTTGCCTAAATTTATATTTCCAGTACATTTTTCAATGAACTCGTAAATACAAATTTGATTAAAAAAAATTTTAAAGAACGTTACTTTAATTTGAAACGATTGTTACTGTTACCTCGTTTTCATATTCAAATATAAAATACAAATTGAGATATACAAGTTTTTTAACTCATTAGATATTAACGTTATATAAACTAAGGTTATTAACTTTTGTTAATAAAAAAAAGCAACTCAACTGAGTTGCTTTAATATTATAATCGATATTATAACTACTACATTCTTTTTTCTTTGATTCTTGCTTTTTTACCAGTAAGACCTCTAAAGTAGTAGATACGTTTTCTTCTAACACTTCCTTTTTTATTGATTTCAATTTTCTGTAAAGCGGGTAGGTTAATTGGAAAAATTCTTTCTACTCCAATTGTACCAGACATTTTTCTTATTGTAAAAGTTTGAGAGGTACCAGTTCCTTTAACTTGGATTACTACTCCCTTAAAAAACTGAGTTCTTGTTTTTTCACCCTCACTAATTTCATAATATACCGTTATGGTATCACCAGCACCAAATTTTGGGAACTCTTTTCTTGTTACAAATTCGTCTTGAACAAATTTTACTAACTCTTCCATTTTATTTGTTTGTTAATATGATTTTTAAAACAACATCCACGATTTTCGCCAGAGGTTGGATTAAAAAGTGTCTAATATTTTATAGACGGCTGCAAAAATAAAAACTTTTTATTGTCTTTACAAGACTTTTTTTACATTATCTAGTTTAAAAATGATGTTGAAACATCTATTTCATATTTTTTGGAAATAGTTTACTTGTTTTTTTTGATCTTGGAATTGATATTTTAAGTATCTTTTCTTTAAATGGATGCTTAAAAGTAAGTTTTGATGCTTGTAAGTATATTCCATTACCCTTACTAATTAAACCTTTTATTCCGTATTTTTTATCACCAAAAATAGGATTACCTATTTTTGACATATGAATTCTTAGTTGATGTGTTCTTCCTGTATGTGGAATTAATTCTACAAGATTTAAATTTTTATACCTAATTGAATTCAACCTTTTAATTACTTTAAATGTTGTTTTTGATTTTTTTTTATCAATTGCTGTGTTAATAACACCTTGATCATCTTGCTCCCCAATGGTAATTGCTTCGTAATTTTTTATAATTTTCTTATTTTCAAACATTTTATTGAGTAGTATCACTGATCGTGATGTTTTACCAATAAGAAGTAGGCCACTCGTTGGGTAATCAAGACGGTGAATTGCTAATGGGTAATCCAATCCGTCTTTTTGTTTACTTTTTTTCAAAGCAAGCGGCAAAGCATTCTCAATAGTATATTTTTTATTTCCACTTACTAGAATACCAGCTGGCTTATTGATAACAGCTAAATAATCATCTTCATAAACAATTTCAAGTATTATATTTACTGCTTTTCTTTTATTGGCTAAAGTCGATTGAAACAAATCAATTCTTTCATTTCCAAGCACATAATCGGCTGTGAATGCTTTTTCACCATTAATTTTTACTAGCCCACTTTTAATAGCTTTTTTGATACCTTTTTTAGAGTAAATAGTATTAAAATGTCCAGGAAGAAAATCTGATATACGTTCTCTGTTATTTAAAATAGGTACTACAATCGATTCAATAATTTTTAAATCATTAGAATTCATATTATTCAAGCAAATCTGGTCTTCTTAATGCTGTTCTTTTTAAGGCGTCTTCTTCACGCCATTCTTCAATTTTTTTTGAATGACCACTTAACAGTACATCGGGAACTTTCCAGCCTTTATATTCTGAAGGTCGCGTATAA
>SGZH01000002.1 GCA_004214175.1 Flavobacteriales bacterium
TTTCTGAATTTTTGTGCAAATGTAATAACATTAAATGAATTGGCAAACCAAATAATACTTTGTTTATTGCTTTTTTAGATAATTATTTATATAATAAATTTCAAAGGTTAAATAAAAAAAATAAGGAATAAAAAAATTCATTATTTCTAATACTTTTTCTTCAGATTTTCCCATAATTATGGGCAGTAAAAATACAATAGAAAGAACCATTTTAACAATTGTCAATACTAAAAATAAGGTAAATGAATTCGTATTTTGCTTTAGTCTAATTGTAAAAAAAACAAAGGCTACTAGAAAAAAATGAAATACATAAATTCCCCATATAGGTAAATAGAGCATATTTTTAGAAAAAAATAAATGAGAAATATAAATATGTACTCCTAGTAATAGTATTGTAAAGACCAAAAGTGTAATTGTACAGTTTATTAAATCTTTTGTCATTTTTTAGTTTTCTTGCGTGTAGTATTTGTTGCTTGTTTTATAACATAAAACATAGTAATAATAACAGAAATTAAGCTTAAGGCTATTGTGAATAATGAAAGATTGTTAGGGTACTTCTCATCAAGTTTAAGACCTACATAAGTACCTAAACCAATAATTACAATCATTTGAAAAGCTATACCTGAAAACTTAGCATAAGCATTAAGACGATCAATCGGTTTTTGTTTCGATTTCTTTAGAGGATGTTCTTTGAGATCTTTCAAAAGAATTATTTTGTATTATTTTTTCTTCGTTTTTATTACCTGGAATTGAATTAATTTTTAATTTCTTATTACCTTCTTTCATCTTACAGGTAGCATTAAAAAAAGCTCCCTGTTCAACCGCTAATTTCCCTGTTACAACCTCGCCTTCAATTTTTGAGGTACTCCTTAGGCTTAAGGTGCCTTCAACATCAAGAGCCCCTTTAACATAACCTTCTATATCCGCATTACCGCAATTTAATGTCCCAATAATTTTACCTGTTTTCCCTACAACAACCTTTGATGGAGTTTTTATGTCTCCTTCTATTACACCATCTATTCTAAAATAACCATTAGAGGTGACGTCTCCTTTTAGTAAAGTTCCATCATTAATTCGATTTTGGCCTGATCCTGGATTATCGTATTCCTTTGTCTTTTTTTCTGAAAACATAACTGATTATTATTTAGTGTCTTTAGTGCTATTTGATTTAAAAGTTTTATTGGTTTTTTTAGGAGCTTTAACCTTAGTATTTTCTTTAGATGGTTTTCTTAATTTATCTTGTTTTGTCAACTTAGTTAAATCAGTATTTAAATACATTTCTAGGTTTTTATGAATTTGTATAATTGTATAATTTTCCGAAGAAATCTCAAAAAAAGAAGTTTTTATTTTATCTTTTTTTCTTTCACTTAAAGATTCTGCAAACCCCCGTGAGCCTTGTCTTGATTTTAATCCATGAATCATTACAAACAATGACTCAGGATTATAATAATCAATAGATGTTGACATTTCTTCATTTTGATTATTAATAATAACTTCTTTAAGTTTTTCTTGGAGCTCTTCCGCAAGAAGACGATCCTTTGTGTTAAATTTATAAGCTAT
The DNA here is from genome assembly GCA_004214175.1 of Flavobacteriales bacterium. Taxonomy (GTDB): domain Bacteria; phylum Bacteroidota; class Bacteroidia; order Flavobacteriales; family Flavobacteriaceae; genus Marifrigoribacter. The sequence continues at coordinate 1,561 of SGZH01000002.1, forward strand.
TTTCCATCGATCAGTTTCTTTATCTGCAACAAATGTTGTTGTTGATATTTTAGGGATGAGTGTTTTATATAGACTCAAAGCTTCTTTCCCTTGTTCATCATTTGGATAGGTTAAGGCAACAAAATTTAAGGCTTTTTTGTAGGGCTCAAAGCCCTGCTGACGACCTATAGAATTGGCTTTTAATAATTCAAATTTTGAAATTATCGGATTGCCAAAATACATTGCTATATAGATGTCACAATTATCTATTACATCTTGATATTTTGAGTTTTCAAAATCTTTATAAAGTTGATTGTATTTATATTCAGGACTGGACTCATCTGAAGCTAAAATAGCATTTGGATTTAATAAAATCTCAGCATATCTAGAGTTCGGATACGTGGAAGTAATTTCCCTTTTATATTGAGAGGCTAAAAGGTTATTCCCTTCTAACTCGTTAATTTTATAAAGATTATAAAGAGCTGGTAATAATAATCTTTTTTCTGGCCTGAATAATACCAAGGTCTCTAAGCGGTCTTTTGCCAAATCATATTCTTTAAATTTTTCTTTATAAATAAGTCCTAACTGATAATATGCAAAGTTTCTGTCTTTAATTATACTATCAATTATTATTTTATCTTTAGGAATTAATACTATATAAGTTTCTGGTTTAAAGCGATCACTTTCCGATACAGGTGCAATATAGTTTTCCTCAATACTTTCCAATTTTGAAATTTTATCAGACAGCCTCCAATTATCTTCTAGTTTTCTGTTTCCCCATCTTTTTCTAAACTCTTCTTTTCCGAATGCTACGGTTGTAGAGTTATAAAAGTAAAAGCTTCCTGCCCCAGCACTAGGTCCTTTTTTTGAAGCAGAACTTTCGGAATTAGAATTAAAAAAAAGATTATTTTCTATATTTTCCTGATTTTGAATGTTTGCTAATGAATCCTCTATCACGATTCTCTTTAATTCTTTGGTAAATAGTGTAAAATATTCTAGTTGCTGTGCTTCTGTCATATTTACTAAATGAAGTATACTATCACTATTGTAGGCAATATCTTCATATTTAATAACATCGTCTAGATTTTCTCTTTTCTTTTTTATTCGTCTGTATTGTCTTGACCCTTCTTCCAAATTTGTTAATGTACTATCGTAATAAGCTCCAGCGGCTTTATAAGATCTATCATCAAAATATATTTCTGCTAAGGTTTGATAATTTACAGATTGCATAACTCTATCCTCACGATAGGATTTAATGGATTTATTGTAAAAATCAATAGCTAAGTCAATACTGTCATTTTTTCTATAATATTCTCCAATTTGATTGTAAATTTTATCTAGAAATGGCCTATTTTCCCGATTCTTTTCTAAATCATATAATAATTCCAAAAAAGCAAAACGATCCTCTTTTGTAAAATCGAAATTTTTTGCTTTTTCTATATGTGCGTTAATCATATAAACCCTAGGGGATTTTCTATTTAAGGCAATAACTTTATCAAACTCTAAGTTGGCGCTATCGATTTTTTCAAGCTTATCATAAAGTTGTCCAGTAATAAAAGTATAGCGACCTTTTAGTTCGTTGTTTTTTGTATTTTCAGCAGCAAACTTAATGTATGGCAATGCAACGTCTAAAGAATCTAAATTTAGGTAGGCTTGAGAGATAATTCCAGCTGCATCAGCCAATTCATTTTTATCTATTTGGTTGTTTTCAAACATTCTTTTTAGGTTATCGATAGCAACCTCCTCATTATTTAATCTAATGTTTGTTTTTGCTTTCCAAACCTTTGCTTGATTAATACTATTACAAGTGGGATAGGTCTTTAAAATAAAGTTAAAAGCATCAAGTGCTTGAACAAAGCGACCGTCATAATATCTAGCTTTTCCCAAAAGAATATATGCTTCATCAATTTGCGGATTGTATTCTTTACCTTCTAAAAAAATCGCGTGTTTTTGAACCCCGCTTGCCGCTTTTTCTTCAGCTCTATTAAAATTTTCGTTTTCACTTTCTTCTAAAAGTAAACTGCTTTCTTCGAGCTCTAAACGCTCTACTGGAAGAATTTCCCAAAAATTATCTCTGTATGATGAGGCTAATTGTTGCTTACCTTCTTCAAAAGCTATATTTCCATTATATAAAATGTTGTATTCTGTGGTTATAGAGTGTTTAGTTCTACTTAGAAACGTGTTTTTTTTACGCGAACATGCGGCTAAAAACAAAATAGCCATTAAAAAAAATATAATTTTTATTATTCCATTCAAAATATAAGTTGTTTTGTTTACGATACTTAAACTTAAAAGCTTCGCATTTAGTATCTATACATTAGTATTGAGTGTAAAAATACATTTCTTTTGTATAATAAATGAATATTAATATAAAATTCCTTTACTAATACTTTGCATTTTGTGCTTAAAATTAATTTTAAAACAAGGGTGTAGTCTAAAAATTATAATTCCTTTGTATTTTTACCAAAATTATATTCGTATGAGTGAAAAGGCAAAAAATGAAAATATATCAGTTACTATTGTTGTAGATGAAGAAATTCTGACAATAAAAATGACTAAAAATGAAAATATTTTAGAGGCTGCTTTAAAAAATAATATTGACGCTCCTTATTCTTGTCAAGGAGGAGTCTGCTCATCATGTATTGCAAGAGTTACTTTGGGTAAAGCGACAATGAAACAAAATCAAATTTTAACAGAAAATGAGGTTTCAGAAGGGCTAATTCTAACTTGTCAAGCATATCCAGTTACAGAAATTTTAAACATTGACTACGATGATGTTTAGCTACAAATTAATTTTTCATTAAAGTTAAAACTTTATTTACCACGTCAAGAGGTGCAATTGTTTTCATTGCATCTTCGTAATTTTCAGGATACTTATTCCCATAAACTGATGTTGGTATCAATGGAAATTTTTCGATATCCACCATTAAGCTATTATTATATTGTTGGCCGAATGGAGCAAAACCTAAAAAAGGATGGGTAACACCCCAAAGAGTAATAACAGGTACTCCATAAATAGCTGCTAAATGACCATTACTGCTATCCATCGATATCATAAGGTCTAAGTTGGAAATTAATGCTAATTCATCTTTAAATTTATACTTTCCTGCAATATTAATTACATCAGGAAATTTTTTTGTTAGTACATTTAACTTTTCAATCTCGTTTTGGCCTCCGCCAATCAAAACAATTTGTAATTCTTTATTGTTTTTTAAATGTGTAATCACTTCTTCCATCAATTTTAAAGGATACATTTTACTCTTATAAGCTGCAAATGGAGCGATTCCAACTATTTTTTTTGTTTTAGAAAATACAATATTAATTTTTTCACTATCTATCTTTCTTTTAGAGAATGATTCAAAAGAAGACAAATTAATAGGGCAGCCAAAAGATTCAAAAACATCGGCATATCTTAGATGAGTTGATTTTAATTGCCTTAGTGTTTTATTATTCTTTCTGGTTAAGGATTTTTTTTCTTTTCTTCCTTTATCAAGAGTTGATACTTTTTTTCCGTAAAACTTTAATAATTTGGAAAGTATATTTGATCTTATGACATTATGTAAATCTGCAACTGCGTCGATGTTCAAAGATTTTATTTTTTTATAAAGTCTTATTAGGCCTATAATTCCTTTATGTTTATCCTCTAGAGCGGCCTCCAGAAATGTAATATTTTTAAGGTCCTCAAAGAGGGGTTTAAAAAAGGTTCTAGATAGAACTGTTAAATGGATCTCTGGATAAGTTTTATTAAAAACTTTAAGAACAGGGACTATCATAGCGACATCTCCCATTGCTGATAATCTTATAACCAATATGTTTTTAGGTCTTTTCAATCAAGATAGATTTCTTTAACTAAAAATTATTTTCCTTCTCTAAGTACTGGATTTAATTCCTCATCATTATACATTTTCATCTGCTTATAAACTTTCATATACTTAACTCCAGCTTCGATATCATTTAATAACTGATCGATTGCAGTGCTTAAATCTAGTCTCTGCTCCAATAAGATATTTAGTTTTGTTTGACAAGAGTTTCTATGATCTTCAGATGCATTGTCTCTTGTCACTTCTTCATTCATATGAAAAACTTTTAAGGCTAATATTGAAAGCCTATCAACACCCCAAGCAGGGCTCTCTGTGTTAATGGTTGCGTTCTCTTTAACAGAAGTCATTTTATATTTTTCCAGGAAATAGCTGTCTATATACTCAACCATATCCGTACGATCTTGGTTAGAGGCATCAATTTGTCTTTTTAAAGTTAAAGCGCTTTTAGGATCAATATTAGGATCTCGAATAATGTCTTCATAATGCCATTGAACCGTGTCAATCCAACATTTTCTGTAAAGGAGGTGTTCTAGATTTTGAGATTGTGAATCATAAGGGTTGCTAAAGTCTTGATCCACCCTGTCAATGATATGATATTTCTCTATAACTTCTTTAAAAATAATATTTGCTTTTTCTGAAAACATGCCTTTTTGGTTTTATTAAATGAGAGACTATTTAATTGTTATTATTGCTTTATAATTGTTAGTTTGAAATACCATTTCAATATCTACACTTTTATAGCTCAAAAAACTTTTACTCATATTTTTGCAAAGGTATTATATTTTGTAATACTATTTTATAAACGCTATTTAAAGTGTATTGTAATTAATACAGTGGAGCAGGTTTTAAAGACTTTAAGTTTAAAAAAAATAACTGAAAATTGGAGCTAATAATAAAAACCATAACATCATTTCTGATACCCATCCCCTTTGAAGAGCTTCAATGAAATTCGAAAACAAAATAGAAATAGGTACGATTGTGAAAATTAATTCAACACCATTTTTTTGCCCTGTTATTAGCACTAGAATAATTCCTGTGATCAACGTAAAAATTATAATCCAATATTTCGATTTTTTTCTTAGGGGAGTTTTTCTGAAATTTAAAACTTTAAATACAAGGCTTATTACAGTTATTAATAATATAACAAGAAGTGAAAAAAAGTTTTTGAAAGGTTTGTATGAGGAGAACTCAAAACTTATGAGTTTTTTGTAATCTTTATACCAATATAGGTTATTATCGAGATACAAGAAAGAAATAGTAAAAAAGATAAAAACAACAACCAAGCCTATTATTGGTATCAAAAAGAGTTTAAAGTTTTTAGAGGCAAGCTGAATTAGAGCTGCATATAACACTAGTAAAAACAAAATGCTCCAAAAATAAAAAAATGTTGCAACACCAATCCATAGCGAAGCATCTAATATTTTTTTTTGGATATTTTTTTTTGAATTAAAGCTTAAAATTCTTCGTAAAGCTAATAAGATAAATACCGTTGATAAAATAGGGTTGCTATTTTGAAAAACATTTGGTGTCAATAATAAAAGACATATAAAAATAAATAAGGCATAGGTATTAATTTGTGTAAGATTGTTTTTTTTAATAATGAAGGCAAGGACTAGCATTAAGATGATGTAAAGTCCAAATTTGAAAGTTAACTGAACTAGCTCAATAAAATCAAACTCAGAATTCAAAATTTGAAAATTATAAAAGGTATATCCAACAAATAATAGTAAAGTGATTAATATAAAATGAAAAGGTTTAGAATTGCTGAAAAAGTTTGTGAGCATGATACTTAATTTATATTTTTGCAATCGTAAATGATAAAGATATGACTTGGACAGGTTTTTTTGAAGGAATACAAAGTTTTTTTGAGGGAGTTGCATTTGCCCCATTTAACGCTTTGCGTGAGTTAGAAGCCTCAAATTGGTGGATAGCAAACTCTATGTCTTGGATATTTGTAGTAATTTGTTCTTTAGCAATCGTTTATTGGATTGGGCAACTTAAAAAATATGATGCTACAGAAGGCAGTGATGATAAAAGCATTACTGCCCATAAATATTTAGGTTAAATCAAACCCTATATCCGATCTAAAATTCATCCTATCAAAATGTATTTTTTCTATATTCTTATAAGATTTTTTTAACGCTTCCTTATAATTAGTTCCCATAGAAGTTATTGCTATTACTCTCCCTCCATTTGTTAAAATATGATCCTCGTTATTTGATGTTCCTGCGTGAAAAACAATTGAATCTGAAATCGTATCAAGCCCAGAGATCACTTTACCTTTTTCATAAGCCTCTGGATAACCTCCTGATACGAGCATTACAGTTGCAGCAGTTTTGTCATCGATTTCTAACTTAATTTTATCTAAATTTTGATTTGCTGTAGCTTCTAATAATGTTATTAAGTCTGTTTTTATTCTAGGAAGAACAACTTCGGTCTCCGGATCACCCATTCTTACATTATATTCAATTACATAGGGGTCATTATTTACTTTAATAAGTCCTATAAAGATAAAACCTTTATAGTCGATTTTTTCTACCTGAAGCCCTTTTACCGTAGGAATAATGATTCGATCTTCTATTTTTTTGATAAATTTTTTATTAACAAAAGGAACTGGTGATATGGCTCCCATACCTCCCGTATTTAAACCCATATCTCCCTCACCAATTCGCTTGTAATCTTTAGCTGTTGGTAATATTTTGTAGTTTTTACCATCTGTAAGTACAAAAACGCTTAACTCAATACCATCTAAAAATTCTTCGATTACAACAGTAGAACTAGCAGAACCGAACTTAGCATGGGAAAGCATATTTTCTAATTCCTGTTGAGCCTCCAGAATATTATTGATGATTAAAACACCTTTCCCGGCGGCTAAACCATCCGCCTTTAAAACGTAAGGAGGGGTTAATGTTTCTAAAAATATTTTACCCTCTGATACCGATTTTTTGGTAAAACTTTGATAAGCTGCTGTTGGAATTTGATGATTAATCATAAATTCTTTAGCTCGTTCTTTACTTCCTTCAAGAAGAGCACCTGCCATTGAAGGTCCAATAAGTAGCACGTCTTTTAAAGCTGGATCTGAGCGGAAAAAATCTACAATTCCTTTTACTAAAGGATCTTCAGGCCCAACAACAATCATAGTTATTTGATATTGATTTACAAATTCTTTAATAGCTTTGAAATCAGTTACAGCGATAGAAATATTAGTTGCTATCTTAGATGTGCCAGCATTTCCTGGTGCTACAAACAATTTATTACATCTAATACTCTCTGAAATTTTATATGCAAATGCGTGTTCTCGACCTCCAGATCCTAAAATTAGTATATTCATTTTTGAAATGTAATTTAATCTGACAAAAATAATTGTTTGTAATTGGTTGCGCTAATTTTAATAACCGAATTTATTTGGATTGTTATAAAATTACTTCCTAATTATTACTATTTAATAAGCTTTTTCTTCTCCACCCAGCGCATTATAGATTGTTCGAATTATAATTCTTAAATCCATAATAATAGACCAGTTTTCAAGATAAAATATATCAAACTTTACTCGATTTGTAATAAAATTATCATCTTCAACTTCACCTCTAAAGCCACTAACTTGAGCAAGTCCTGTAATACCAGGCTTAACAAAATGTCGTACCATAAATTTATCTATTTTTTCAGCATACATGTGAGTGTGGCTTACCATGTGGGGTCTTGGCCCAACAACTGACATTTCTCCTCTTAAAACATTAATGAATTGTGGTAACTCATCAATACTTGTTTTTCTTATAAATTTTCCAATACGTGTTACTCTTGGATCTCCTTTTCTTATTTGATGTAGATGAGCTTCAGGGTTTGGTCTCATGGAGCGAAACTTATAACAATAAAACTCTTTATAATCTAAACCATTTCTTTTTTGTTTAAAAAAAACAGGTCCTCTAGACTCAATTCTAATAATTAAACCTAATAATGGAGTTAGCCAAGAAAGTATTCCAATAATAACTATTAATGAAAATAAAATATCAAAACTTCTTTTTACAAATTGATTTATGGGTTCATTAATAGGTATATTTCTAAGGGATAATATAGGTAAATAACCATAGTAAGTAAAATCTAATTTTTTAGAATAGATTTCTTTATTATCAGGTAAAAATTTTAAAATCTTAAGATTATTGTCTGCATAGTCAATTAGCTTAACGAGTTCTTGATTATTAATTTCAGTTACAGAGGAATAGATTTCATCAATTTCATTTTCAGAAATATATTCCGTAATACTATCAATATTTATATTATCTTTTAAATTAAATATTTTAATTAGTTTGTAGCCATAATCTGGATTATCATTAAAATACTTTCTCAATTGGTCAGTTTTTTTATTTAATCCAATAATGACTACTTTCCTTAGGTTTCCATTAAATATTGTCCGATATTTTTTTAGTAAAATATAGATAGAGATTTTTAAAATGGTAATTAGAAATACTACAATTAATATATATTCTACTATAAATTTTGGGTTCAGTTTAATTTCTCTATGAAACCCAAAAAAAGAATAAACTAGTAAAACAAATAAAACAGACTGTTTCCCGACCAAAGTAAAAATTCTTGTAACACTTGTAAATCTGTATATTTCATAAAATCTGGTCGATAATGAAGATACAATCCATGAAAAAGAAATAAATAATATAAAGTTTAATAATGTAGATTTTTCTAGATTCAATTGATTTGCAACTAACCCAATAATTAACAAATCTAAAGCATACGAAATAGGCCTCAAAAATCCGGAGTATCTTCCTCTTTTAAAAATCATTTATTTATTTTCTAATATGTTTAGAAAAGTCCTTGTGTTCGCTTTTCATTAATTCTTTAGAAGTAAGACTTTTAAAATATTTAAAAGTCTTTTTCATCCCTTCACTTCTTGATATTTTTGGTTCCCAATTTAATATTTCTTTTGCTTTTGTTATATCAGGCTGTCTTTGAAGGGGATCATCGGTTGGTAGTGGTTTAAAAATAATTTTTTGCTTAGTTCCTGTTAGCTTAATAATTTCTTTAGCGAAATCTAAAATAGATATTTCATTAGGATTTCCTATATTAACTGGATAAACGTAGCTACTTTTAAGGAGTTTATAAAAACCCTCTATTTCGTCCTCTACGTAGCAAAATGATCTTGTTTGCGAACCATCTCCAAAAACTGTTAAATCTTCTCCTCTGAGAGCTTGACCCATAAATGCTGGTATAACTCTCCCATCATTTAACCTCATTCTTGGGCCATAGGTATTGAAGATTCTAGCAATGCGAACATCAACCCCGTGAAAGCGGTGATATGCCATAGTTATTGACTCTTGAAATCTTTTTGCTTCATCATAAACACCTCTTGGACCAATGGTATTAACATTACCATAGTATTCTTCAGTTTGTGGATGCACTAAAGGGTCGCCATACACTTCAGAAGTTGAAGCAATCATTATTCTTGCATTTTTTGCCTTGGCTAAACCCAATAAATTGTGGGTCCCCAAAGAACCTACCTTTAATGTTTGAATAGGTATTTTAAGATAATCTATTGGACTTGCTGGCGATGCGAAATGAAGAATATAGTCTAACTCACCAGGAACATTTACAAATTTTGAAACATCATGGTGATAAAACTCAAAGTTTTTATGCTTAAATAAGTGTTCAATATTTTTTATATCTCCTGTAATTAGATTATCCATTGCGATAACAAAATCACCTTCCTTGATAAATCTATCACATAGATGAGATCCCAAAAATCCTGCAGCACCAGTTATTAAAACTCTTTTTTTCATATATTTTAGTTTATATTCTCCCTATTGAGTGATATAAAAACCCCTCTTTTTTAATCTCCTCGGTTTCATATAAGTTTCTACCATCAAAAATTATATTCTGATTTAAAAGTTTCTTTACCTTGTCAAAATCTGGTGTTCTAAAAACACTCCACTCAGTACAAATAACTAGCGCATCAGCATCTTCTAAAGCATCATACATAGATTCCGAGTAATTTAGTTTTTCCCCAAATTGTTTCTCAATATTTGGCATAGCTTCAGGATCATAAACCGATAATAATGCGCCTTTATCTAATAATTTATTCATTAAATAAATTGCTGGGGCCTCTCTTACATCATCTGTTTCAGGTTTGAAAGCTAATCCCCATATTGCTATTTTTTTGTTTAATAAATTACCTTTAAAATATTTTTCAATTTTAGGATATAAAATTGTTTTTTGTTTTTCATTAACTTCAATAACAGAATCAAGAATTTTAAAATTATATAATACATCTTTTCCTGCTTTTTGTAAAGCCTTTACATCTTTTGGAAAACAAGAACCACCATATCCTATTCCTGGAAATAAAAATCGATTTCCTATTCTTGAATCAGTACCAATACCTACTCTTATCTTATCTACATCAGCACCGACTCTCTCGCAATAATTAGCAATTTCATTCATAAAAGTAATTTTTGTTGCTAAAAAAGCATTCGCTGCATACTTGGTTAATTCTGCTGATTTTTCATCCATAATGATTATTGGATTTCCTGATCGAACAAATGGATTATATAGTTTCTTCATTAATTCTGTAGCTTTTTCACTACGAGATCCAATCACAATTCTCTCAGGTTTAAGAAAGTCATCAACTGCAAATCCTTCTCTTAAAAACTCAGGGTTAGAAACCACATCAAAGTTACACTTTGCATTTTTTGAAATTGCTTTTTGAACTTTCTCAGCTGTGCCGACTGGTACTGTACTTTTATCTACAATAACTTTATAGTCTTTAATTTTTTTTCCTATTTGATCTGCAACTCCTAAAACATATGACAAATCTGCAGAGCCATCTTCATCTTCAGGAGTAGGAAGTGCAAGAAAAATAATTTCTCCAAAGCTTAACCCTTCATCTAAAGAACTTGTAAAGTTTAGTCTTCCTGCCTTTATATTTCTTTCGAATAATAAATCAAGATGCGGTTCATAAATAGGGACAATCCCAGATTTCATATTATTTACTTTATCTTGATCAATATCTACACATACAACTTCATTTCCTGTTTCCGCTAGACAAGTCCCAGTTACTAAACCTACATACCCTGTACCAATTACTGCTATTTTCAATTTTCTATTAATTTAAATTAGTTTATATATTTTCTATAAATCCTTTCGATGTTAAGAATATTATTCTCTATATTATAGTTAGATTTAAAAGATTCGAAAGCATTATGCTCAAATACTTTTCTCTTTTCATCATTATTATAAAGTGTAAAAATACGATTTGCCATAGTCTTTATATCATTTTCTTCAACAACATATCCATTTATTTCGTTTTTTACTAAATCTCTATTGCCATCAGTATTTGTAACAACACAGGCTTTTTTTAAGGCCAAAGACTCTATAATTGAGTATGGCAATCCTTCATATCTAGCCGTAGAGATATAAAATTTACTTTTCTTAATAATTTTAAAAATTTCACCTCGATATATCCAAGGCACTAACGTGATGTTTTGTTCAAGAGTGTATTTGTTTATTAATTTCTCAATATTTTTTTTATTTGGACTATACTCACCAACACCTAGTATTACAAGATGAATTTTTGGTATTACTTTTTTTACCTCTCTAATAACTTCAACCATCATTTCAATATTTTTTTGAAATGATGGTCTCCCAACACTACAAATAAAATCAGAGGGGAGGCTAATGGAGATTTGATCATTGTCTAACTCGATAGGATTAATACTGTTATTAAATAAATTTGTATTCTTTCTTTTGTATCCAACATCATTTATCCCCCTATTTAATTCAGACGGAGATGAGGCTACTAAGATTGAATTTATATTTTTGAAAAATTTTTCAATTACTAAAAAAATTTTTCTTTTTAATCCTTTTGGACTGCTTAAATAGGAATAAGCTTGTGGAGTGTGCAATACTTTTGTGTTAAAAAAAATAGAAGCAACTCTTCCAATAATACCCCCTTTAGCACTGTGTGCATGAATAATATCTGGGTTTTCAGCTTTTAATATTTTTATAGTATTATAAATTGCTTTAAAGTCATTTAGAGGTGAAATTTCACGCTGTATAGAAAGTTTATAGTCTATTAATTTTCGATGATCTTTATTAACAAAGTTTACTTTAGTATCATTTTGACCATGAACTATAATATGTTCAAATTGATTTGGATTACAATTCTCTAATATTAATCTCAAGGAAACATCAACTCCACCAACAGAATTTAGAATATGTGCTATTTTTATTTTTTTCATGGGTTTAATAATTCCTATGTGTTATTTTGATTTATCTTTAAACAATATTAATATTAAAACCAACGCAAATATATAACCTCCTAATTGTCTATGAAAAAAGCTCTCTATAAAAGTGAATAGTAAAAGAGATATAAATAATGTCATTTTATAATAATAATATTTACTTTGAAAAAACAGTAGAGTATAAAGTATCAAAAAAAAGATTAACGCAATTAAACCGCTCGCTAAATAAAAATCTATAAATTGGTTATGGGGGTTAAATTGTTTTTTTATAAAATACTCTCTCTTTCTTGGGTCTTTTATAACTTCTCCATAACAATCTGTTAATTTCTCTTGTGCTTTGTAGAATCCAATACCTTTAAATAAATTAAAATTACTTTTTGTTATTAAATTATTACACTCCCAAATAACAACTCTTGGCTCCCACTTCTTTACAAGCTCAATATAAGTTAGATTTTTTTCAGTATTATTGGTAAATAAGAAACGTTCTTGTAAATTTTTATTTAAATAAAATGAAATCATTATTACTCCTATTATTCCAATAAAAAAAAAGAAATATTTATTTCTTTTTTTAGTGTAAAAAAGTTTTACAAAAAATAAAAGAAACAATAATATGATAGCAACTCTTGATGAAATTAGTAAAACAAAAATCACATTAATTGCAATATTAGTAAAATACCATTTGTTTAGAGGACTAAAGTTTCTCTCCATTAATCCTATAGAAACAATAATACTTATAATGCAAAGAAACCCTAGGTATAATCTATCTACAATTAGCACCTCATCTACTATTGCGCCTGTAGCAAAGTTAAATTCTTCATTTGACAAATAGAAAATATAGAGATTAAAAAGAGAAATTATTATCCCAATAAATACAGATATTATAATTGTTTTTTTAAGTTTATCCGTATTTTCAATTGGTATATAGAGTACAATTAATAAAAAAGCGGAGATAATTTTTTGTATGATTGTAATATCATTTAAATAATCCTGGAACAATAAACTATTAGTTGATATGTAAAAAATGAGTATACCAAATATGTATATATTTTTAGATTTTAATTTTAAAAAATCTTTTTTAGAAACTACAAATGGAAAAATAATCAGTAGGGTAATTAATATGATATTGGGAATTGCTGTTGCATACTTATCTAAAGGCAATACAAAAACAAAAAACAAAAATAAATACGGATAAATGCTTTTTAAAATTTCCTTCATTTTTACTTTTTTAATAGTTTTTTAAATAAGGTTGTTATTCTTCTTGGGAACAACAATAAAATATAACCTCTGATTAACCCGTAAATTGGATAAACTCCAAAATAAAAATGTTCTAAAACAACCTTTATTCTATTTTTAACTTGTAATTTTCTTTTTGTAGTTGAAATAGAGTTTGGATCAACAATATAATCAATTAATACCTCCGGATAGTTTTCGCATTTAAAATGCTTTACGGCATTAAAAAAAAATGCATAATCTTGTGAAGCATGTCTATATTTATACGGATAATAACCTGTTTTTTTTAATATATCAGCATAAAAAACTACTGTTGGATTACAGAACATACTATTCAAATACATTTTTTTCTTTATAATACTGGACTTTATGGGTAATTTTAAGTTATGTAAAAAATTACCTTTTTCATCAACAAAACGTGCCCAAGTTCCTAATAATTTTACTTTTGGGTTATCATTAAGATATTTTAATTGTTTTTTATATTTATTCTCGTAACACAAATCTCCACAATCAAGTCTGCCAATTAAAAGATAATTTAACTTTTGAATCTTTTCAAACCCTTTATTTGCTGCAACACCTACTCCAGAGTTTTCGTTTAGATATTCAAAAAATATTTTTCCATTAGTATAAAGAGAATTTATATGATTCTCTTCAAACTTAATTGTACTACCATCATCAACAATTATAAGGTCTACATTAAAAGGTTCATTAATCGATAATATAGAATCTTCTAATCCCTTTGGATTATTATAATGTGCAATCAATATTATTAAGTCACTTTTCATAAGGTTGTTAAGAAATAAATGTTTTTATTTTATCTTTCTTATACGAATATATTATAGCAAATATGTTCCAAAATAATATACTAAAAGCTGTAGCAAATGCTGCACCTATCATACCAAAAACTGGAATACAAATCCAATTTAGAATTACATTTACAATCAACCCAATAAATAAAAACTGATTTAGTTTATTTTGTTTTCCTGTCATATTCATATAAATCGCTATAGGTCCGCTTAATGATCTAAAAAATTGTCCTAATAATAATATCCACAGTGCTTTTTTAGCCACTATAAAATGCTCACCGAATAAGCTTAATATAAATTCAGAGAAAATAAATAAAAATAAAATAGCGGGGATGCTAAACAAGATTATTAATCGAGAGCTTTTCTTTACAATTGTTTTTAATGATGCAAAATCATTATTAGAGTAGAATTCGGCGATTTTTGGACCTGCAATGATGTTTACAGACAATAATACTAATGATGTGATAGTTGCGATTTTTACAGCTGATGCATAATAGGCTACTGTTTCAAAATCTGAAAATTTTCCTAATAAAATTATGTCAACACTCTGCATCAAGAAGTAAGAAATAGAACTTAATGCCATTGGGAATGATCTTTTAAAAATAGCTTTGTAAGAGTAAGGTTGTTTTATATAATCATTATTGTAATTCTTAAACACATTGTAAACTCGATATGAGCTTGAAATAGCTAGTATAAAAAAACTGAATAAAAATGCTTGAGTTAACCAAAATGTTTGATGAGTCAAAAAAAGAATGATAGCCAAAACTAAAAAAGAAATATGCCGGTAAATATTTCGATATAACTCTGAAAAAAGAGGTTTTTGCAACGCTCTTAATGTATCGATATTTAATAGTGTTATTGCAAAGGCAGCAATTGACAAAGTTATTTTTAATAATAATTGTGATGTACCTGACTTATTAAAAAATAAATTAATTAAGGAGTTGGGGATAATTAAAAAAAACAGTACTATTATAGTTGATGAAGTAAAAATCATCATCATCATTTTTTTATAGACTCTTTTTAGTTCACCTAACTTATTTTTAGCCTTTAAAACACCCGAATAAAATATGATAGCTTGGTCGGTCCCAAGTAGACATATTCCTCCTAATATTAATAATAACGACCTTGTAAAGTCATATTTACCAACTTCTTCAGTTGGAAAATTATTTGTTAAAAATAAAGTCAATGAAAAAAATAAAATAACCCCACCAACTCTGAGTAAAAGTACCTTAAGGCTTTTACTTACAAATCTATCTTTTAAAAATATTATGAGTTTATTTTTTATCAATTTTAAATTTTATATTTCTAGTTAAAATTAATAATAGCGCAAAGTTGATCCAAAATCCAAAAACTCTTATGGTATCCATTTTAAACCAATTCATTATAAAACCAGCCATTGATATAAGTAGAACCATAGCGAGTATTGAATCTTGATTTTTTAATTTAAAAAGGCTAAAACATGTATGTAAAATAAATAAAATCCAAGAGGTAAATAAAACAAATCCAACGATTCCTGTTTCCGCCAAAATTCTTATAAATAAATTGTATCCAGGAGGGAAAGCAGGGTGTTCCGGATTTAGATATTTAATTTTAAACTCCCAATTATTGTAAGTAGACCAAGGGGGAAGATTTTTTATCATTTCATAAGTTTGTTGCCCATAACCTACGCCAGAAATAGGATTGTCTATAAAAACTTGAAATAATGCATATTGTATACCAAATCTTGATTTATTTGAAACGGCATGGGTGCTATCATATATTTTGAATGAAGTAATTTTTTCTTTTAAGTAATCTGAGATCTCAGGACCTTTTATTATTCCAATTATTAGAGTTATAAAAGCAAAACCTGTTGCCAATCTTAATAATAATTGATGGTATTTCTTAATATTATATAATAATAAAAGAAACACTAAAACTTGGACTCCAATAATAATTAAACCAGATCTTGAACCAGAAAATAAAGCTAAAATTAATATCATTATTGACGGAATAAATCTCTTTAATCCTTTTTCAGTAATAATGTAGCTAAACATCCATCCAGAGATGGTTAATAAATAAGTTGCTAGTGCTGGTGGTTCATATGTTACAGAGGAAATTCTTTCTCCATTTGGATCAATATATACATTTGTAAAAGGGAAATAATCAAATAAAAGTAAAGCGCTTCTTAGAGCTTTAATATTGAACTTAACTATTAATATTTCCATAAAACCATAGGCAAAAACAACCAGTAAAGAAGCTAAGAATACCTTTCTAATTTTATTAAATATTTCAACGTTAGTGTATCTACTCATTACATTATAATAAGTTACTAGTAGTATTACAGAAGACAAAATCAAAACAGCGTATTGTCTAATAAACCTGTTAACTCCAGAGGTATACTTAAAATTATAATGAATTATATTATGAGTATTTAGTAATGTAGAAATAAAAAACCAAAACACTATAATCAATAATAAAAAAAATAGTGGGTTTTTAAAAGGAATTCTAATTTTTTGAGAGAATAAAACAGCTATTAAAAGAAGAAGAAATACAATAATAAAAAAGAAAAAACTAGCTTCTTTTTTAAATTCTCCTAAAAAAGATAACCCTTCAAAAGAACTAAACGGTATAAAAAAAACGCCTAAAAAAAAAAGTAAAGCAATTACCTTTTCTAATGTAAACTTTTTATTGTAAAAAGAGGTCTTCAACACTATTGCAATATTTTCTTAATTATATAACTCAGAATTTTTGCTTTCAACCATTTTTTTTACTTTTTTAAATTGATATTTTAAATACGAATAAATTAAAAAAGCAACTAAAAAATATAGCGGTATAGAATTCTGGCCTAAAGGAAAAAATTTATCCTTAGGATGTAGTGAGGGATTGTTCATAACAGTAACTATATTATCATACTTAACAATCTCTGTTTTCATTATTTCTCTAAGTTTAAGAGCTCCTGATTTTTTCTCCATTAATAAACCCATATCCATAATGCCACTTCCTGTAGATATATAAATATCTTCAGGTTTAGAATTAACTGAAGACTTCTCAGAAATTGAGCTCATAACGTTGTTAATACCTTCAATAGTTATATTAAGCTCTTTAATTTGATCTTTAGTATCCTCAATAACTACAGCTTTTATCTCATTAAATTTTGAATTGCTATTCAAGTAATTTATCAAATTTTGAATAACTTCATCATTAGCATCACTAGTGGTACTTAAAAATATCTTATGATATTTATAATCTGTAAAAAAAACTTCAGAGGTTAATAATTCATCCTCAAAATCTGCTTTTTCTAATAAAGGTTCAATAGCCCGATAATTATACATTGTTTTTTCAAGGAGTTCAAGAATATTAACAATGGGCTCTATTTCAATCTCAGTAATTAATCCTTCATGATTAAATCCTATTTGCTCTAAATAAGAATTGTCATCTAATTTATAATTTAATAAATTTAATGCATTGTAAACATAGCTAGTGCTTTTAAAGTTAGTTTGAATAATAATTGTAGTTGTTTTTTCATGCTTAATATTTTTTTCATAAAGATATCCTGAAGCAATACCCAAGATTAAAATTATTCCTATCACCCACCATTTCTTAATTAAAAACTGAATAGCATAATAAAGACGTATTAGTAGGTTGTTAAAACTATTTTTTAGACTAGTAAATATTATTCCTAAATCTATTTCGTCTGCATTAGATTGTGACATAAGTGATTGTTTTTAGTTATCAATTATTACGCTTAGTAAAACTAATAACATATTTTTTTGAGCAAAAGTATAACTTTTACACTATAATTAAGATAAAATATAATTGAATTGGTTGCGTTACAGTACTATTTGATTATTATTATTGTTTTAAAGAGCAATAAAAACACTGTTATTAATCTCTGATTTTGATTCCCAGTTAAGAATTGCTGAATTAGGGTTTGCAATTCCAATGATTACTTTAAAATGATTTGTTTTTGGTTTCACTTTTAAAGAACACTGGTACCATCCCTCTGATAATTTTTTTATACTTGCATGACCATTATTAAAGTCATCTGTATTTTCAATTCCTTTGACATTACCGTTTAAAACATCAAAAACAGCATCAATTCTACTTGGATATTCACCCTGAATTCGTATTGCAAATAAATGACTGGTTTTTGAAGCCTTTACAATAAAACTTGCACTATAATCTTCAATAAAATCAGTATTTACATATTTTGTAATACCATAAGAAATATAAGAAGTGTCTATTCTTTTGAGGTTAAAAATAGTATCTCCCTTATAAGTTTTAGTTAAAGGCAACAAATCTAGATTTGAAAGTTTCCATTTAGAATAATTACTTGGCTTTATTTTGATAGACTCATTAATTATAGTACTAGGTGTTGCATATAATGATTTTAATTTTTCTGTTTCTTTTCTTATAATCTCTTGATTCTTGGCTAATATATTCTTACTTATATTTAGATTTTTT
The DNA here is from genome assembly GCA_004214175.1 of Flavobacteriales bacterium. GTDB lineage: Bacteria > Bacteroidota > Bacteroidia > Flavobacteriales > Flavobacteriaceae > Marifrigoribacter. Next base: position 20,083 of record SGZH01000002.1, read on the forward strand.
GAATCAAATTCTTTTTTTAATAGAATGTTAAAATAATTTGTTTCTTTTTGATTACTTCTTATGATATTATTTAAATAACCTTTTTTTGATACTTTTTCTAATGCCTTAATTAATTCCTGAAAATATAGGGTATCTCTTTTTTTGTTAGCAAAAAGAAAATGATGGTATTTATCAATTTCTTGTCCAGAGTTACCATCAAATGATATGGGCTCTAATTTTGAAGTTATTGGGTTGTAATAAAACCTAAGATTAATAATGTAGCCGCCATGGAAGGCTCCGAATAAATTAGACAGTGCATTATGCATTGCTAATTGTTTAGTATTAAACACTTGACTTATACTATAATTATTTTTTCTAAATTCTTCTAAAATATTTTTACTAAAATCAAAATAATTGTATAATAATGAGTCTTCCAGTACCTTTGATTCAGAAAAAACTCTTATGGGATATTTCCATATTCCTTCTTTTTCTGATTTAAATTTATCCCATCTTAAACCAGATTTTTTGCCTACAGCAATTCTTTTCTTTATGTCACTCCACCAGTTTTCTTCTGAGAATTTAAGTATAACACTTTCTTTTCGTCCATTATTTTCTATTAATCGTTTATCAAAAGTTTCTTCAATGGCATAAATACCTAGATTCTGACTAATGTAGCCGGATTTATCTTCTTTTTTAATAATCATTGCTCCTTCAACAAAACCATAACGCAATCCTATTAAGCCTTCTTTTTTGTTTGTTTTCTGATAAACCCATTCATTAATAAATCCTCTTGTGATTGGATGATGTATAGAGAATTTTTTCATCCCCTGTATAGTTTTATCTCCCTTTAATTTTATTCTAAAAGACCATTTATCCCCTATTAGATGATCTATCCAGTCACCTTTTAGACGAATATCTGCTTTGTACTTTTTGCCATTATATCGTAAAGTTGCTGACACATATTTCTTCTCTTTTGCACTAATAACACCTATACTTAGTGCTCTGTCTCTATATTTTTTTAATTTGTTGTAATTTTTTTCAGATAAGTTGATTTCAATAAAATTCAAAGTTGTTTTTTGTGATACTGAAAAATATTCTTTCTCATCTTTATCAATTTTTGTTGTTTCATATACGGGAGGATTCCCATAAAATATTAAAATGAAAACCATTAAGATTAAGCTAGATATCAGTATGTAACTGATTGTGTTTGATGATTTAACTTTCATTTAGTAAGCTTCTATAAAACTAAATTGAATGCTCCCAATCTTTTTCAATTCAGTTTTAGCTTCTAGAATGTTTTGTAAGCTATTAAACTCAACACTGAAGGAAAGTTCTGTTGTCGAGTTTACCTCGTCTAAGCGACGCAAATCTACTCTTGAGCAATATTTTTTCAAAACATCTATAATCTCTTTTTCGTTTAATTTTGAATTGGAAGTGTTCGAAACCATCACTATTAAGTTTTGCAAAACTTCCTGTTTTTCCGAATTTATATTTTGAATTATTATATAAATAATTATAATTACTACTCCAACCAAAGTCAAGAGACGTTGATTAGCTCCCATACCAAGTCCAATCGCTATCGCTATAAAGAAATAAACTAATTCTTCAGGTTCTTTTATTGCGGTTCTGAACCTTACAATAGATAATGCTCCAACCAAACCTAACGATAAAGCGAGTGATGATTTTACTATTGTAATTACGATCATTACTGTTATAGCCATTAAAACAAAAGTTTGTTTTAATTTCTTTCGATTGGATAGAGAGCTTCCGTATTTTGTATATATAAGGCCCAGAATATATGCAAGAATTATTGTAATAAAAATATTTATTAAGAATTCTGTTGGGGAAGTGTCACCGATTGAAAATTGATTGGCTAATTGATTTAAAAAGGTCTTAGAGTTGCTCTGAAGTGTTATCATGATTATTTTATTATTGTGGAAATTGCTTTATGGTATTTACGCCATTTACATATTTTGAATTTTTATTAATTCTAAAGGGGAATTGTGTAGAGATTTGTTGAGCGCATTTATCGTCTTCAATATTATATTTTAATTCAACAATTTTATTTTCATCTTTTGTTGGTGCAATATTAAAATTATTAAACTTTTTATCAATTCCATAATATACTAAATTAAAATCTACTGTAATTCTAAATTTATTGTTGGCTGATAAATAATATTTTCTAGAATAAGAGTTAAGTAAAGAAGGGGTTACTAATCTTGTAGACTCTAAAATAGGTAATGGTATATCAGACTCTTTAAAAATCTTTTGAATTCTAACCGATGTAAAGTTATTATCTAAAGTGAAGGGGGTTAGTTGATATGACCATTTGTCTCCTACTAATCCTTTTTTAATCTTAATTTCTAATACCGGATTTTTAATAACTCCAAAGGTCTCTCCATACCAGCGTATTCTGATTTTCTTTCTTTCAGAAACGCCTAATACATTATCAAAATAGTCATTATAACCAGCGCTATCAAAATAAATATTATTAACTTGTCTTTGATGGTAAACTTCTCTAAATAGATATTTATTTTTCTTTACTGTTGCTTCGATTCTACTTGTTTTATAATTATCTGGAACTGTAAATTTTCGTTCATACCTATAATTATGTTTAGGGTTTATATAATGTATAATACTTTCTTCTTTTAAAGGTTTATAAGTCATATTATTTTTAAATATCTCTTTTTATTTGCTACTTTTCCCAAATTCTACACCGTACATTTTGCTTTTTACATTTTTTAAAGTTGTGGCCTCTTTTCCATTAAAATGAAGAGATGATTTATTTTCTATTAGATGAATGGTTTCAACACTATCTAACTTTACTTTTGTAAGTTTTATATGTGAAGGACCAAACTCTGGCTTTTTTTTAAAGGCAGTAAATGCAAGTTTATTGTTCCTAATAGTTAGGTTTTTTCCTTCCACAATAGATAAGTCTTTTCCGGCAAGACCAATCTCGCTATTGTTTATTGTTACATTATTTATAGTCATTTTACTATTTTCTCCTGCACTTAAGCCTTTATCGCCTGCTTTGTTTATAGTTACGTTTGTTATTTTGATATCTGAACCTGAAACATCTATAGCGTCATTTCCTAAGTTTATAAAATTACTGTCTTTTACAATACCCTCAACAAAGTCCCCATCAAAAGCATCTGACTTAGTGTTTTTCAGAGTACAATAACTCATAAAAAAATTTGTTCGTACAATATTTAAAGCATCTTCAGATCTATTATTTGATATCGATACATATTCTAATTTCACAGGAGATTCGTAAAAGGTTATGGCACCTGTTACTGTCCAATTACCATGAGACGGGTTTGTTAAGTATTTGATCGATACATATTTTAAATACGAATTTCTTTTATCTGCTAAAACCAATATTCCTTGACCTTTTTTATCTGAGGAATAAATTTCTACAGGTGATTTTTTGGTGCCAATGAATTTTAAAGGCGAATTCGAAATAATTTTTCCTCCGTCAAGAATATTGATTTTTGTTCCAGATTTTGCTTTTAAAATATATCCTGGCGGGATAATTAATGGCGTGTCAATAATTATAGAGTCTAAAAAAGTAATCTCTTTTTTCTTTTGATCTATAACTAAGTCTTTATTTAGTTTAATAGTTGGTGAGGTCCTAAATAAGTCATCTTTTTTAACTTCAGAAGCAATGTATGGTGCTATTGATACTCTATGAATTGAATCAAGACCAATAAATGAAAAAACAACTTTTAAATCGTAAATATCCTTTGATAATTTAAACCCTGTAGTTTTTGATTTCTTATGGACAAATAAATTTTCAAAACTTCTTGGAAGAGGTATATCTATAATTTTCTTCTGCCCCATTAATAGTTCTTGAAAAGGACTCAAAGTTGATATTCGCTTTGATTTCTTATAATTAAGACCTTTTATTTCTATTGGAAAATCAGAAACGTTGTGAAGGGATAGTTTCAAGTTTCCGTCTGTTAATGAAATAAATTCAGCAGAAATTATTGAATAAAAAAATAAACTGTTTATTAATAAATTTTGATTTACCAACAGAGTATTGTAATTATAAATTTTATTGGGATAATATGAATTTATAAGCGCCAGTTCTTTTTTGTAGGCATCTTTGTTAGATATAGCTAAAAAGTCTTTACTCACACTGTCAATAGCTCTAATGTAACCCTTTAAAAAAGAAGAGGTTTTTAATTTTGGTGCTTTTACAATTTTAGCCATTTCTCCAAGACAATTTGAATCCACATAAAAAGGCTCTAATAATCTTGTTTTTTTATTCAAAACAAAATGCAATATTTCGTTACACCCACTAGTAAAAATATTTTTTATTATAAAGTAATCGATTAATTTAGTGATATCAAAAACGGAATCTATATTGGTTTTTTTAAGCAGGTTAATTTTCAATTGTTCTGCTTTAGGTCCTAAAAAATTAAGACTAGAAATTAGAGAGTCATTCCCGTTATTCATGGCCTTCCAAAATAAATCTGAATCACTCACGGTAGCAAGGTTAACATTGTTTTGCTTGATATAAAATTCTATACTTTGTGTCGTTTGAAAAAGGCTGTCGTTTTTTAAACTATAAGAATATGGTAAATGTTTTATATTTTTTGCATCAAGACTTTTTTTATAGAAATACATATAAGGGTTTGGAATAGAAAACTTTGAATAGTTATTGTTTTTGAAAATTAAACTTTCCACCTCTTCGTTAGTCCGGGTTTTGATGGTGGTATTCCAATCGTTTCTTGCTGTTCTGTATTTGTCTATACTAACTTCAATTTCTATTACATTTACTTGAGGCAATTCTTTAATAAACACACCGTAGTCTATATTATTATAACTATATAAAACCGCTTTATTAGTATTAGTAGTTTCTAGTTTTTTTAAATCCTTTGGCTGTTCGCTGGTAGTGTAAAGTAATCGGATATTAAAATCAGTTTCTTGCTCGTCTATAGTGGGAAATTCCTTAAATATTAATAGCTCCTTGGTAAGATCATCCTCATAAATAGTACCAAAATAGCTATTATTAATTTTTTTAGCATGTTTAAGTATGCTACTATATTTCTGGGGCATTTCAACTAAAAAGGGATTGTTTTCTGAAGGGTTCTTTTCTAAAAAGTTGCTCTTATATAACAAAAAAAATATGCTTATTATTACAAAGAAAAATGCGATTAAAAAAAAAATTCGATTATTAGCTTTTAAAACCATCATTCGCCTTAATGCTTTAATTTACCTAAAGAATTAATATTATCTCCGTTTAGATGAACTAAATTTAGTTTCACGGATTTATCTTCGTAAATATCCACAATTACTATATTATCTCTAACACCTCCACCCATTCCAGTAGCTATATAAGTAATATTATTTTCTTTAAAATATGCATACTCTATTATGTGATCTTTCTTTTTGTATTCTTTCGAAAAAGCACCTACATCTCCTGCGAATAAATATACTTCTTTTCCGATAGACTCTAGAATAGGCTGTATTGTAGACCAATAATTTGGCGTTTCTGCTCTGTTTTGCTGCCAATTTGGTTTTGGTTCTGAAAATTTTTCTTTAGACCACCATATCAATTGATGCATGAATATAAAGATATGGTCAGCATTTTGGCCCTCATTTTGCAAAGTTTCTTTTAAAAAAACAAGTTGATCTCCTGAAATATTCCATTGGTCAATATTTGGATCTAATACGATAAATAAATTATTGTCCTGAACAAACTTTTGATATGATTTTCCAAACATATCTTCAAAATTGTCCAAAGGCCCATCGTGATTTCCCCTTGCTATATAATAAGGCATAGTAAGATCTTCCAGCTCTTTTAAAACATTAGGCCAACTACTGGGATACCTAACAACATCTCCAAGTAAAACACCAAAAGATAAATTTTTACTATTTAAAAAAGAAAACTTTTCTTTAAATGGAGGGTAAAGCTCCTTTTTTCCTGTTGGAGCAGGTTTTCCATATGCATGTCCAGCAACAAAAAAAGATTGTTGTATTTTTTTTTCTGACTCAGTACAACCTAAAAAAAGCATGACTGAAAATATTAATAAAATATATTTCATTAGGAAATTATTTTTTTTAAACTTTTTTCCCAAGAGGGTAATAAAAAACCAAATACTTCAGTAAATTTTTCTGTGTTTAATACACTAAATACTGGTCTTTCTGCAAATGTACTGAAATAATTAACTTTTTCAAGTTTTGACATATTAGCCTGTTCTATTTGATCAAATATAGCCTTTGCAAAATCATACCAGGTTGATTTTCCAGTATTACTTATATGAAAAACACCAAAATTATTACTATTAAAGCTTATTATTTTTAAAATAGCTTCCGATAAATCTATAGCATTTGTAGGAGTTCCCGTTTGTTCTGTTGTAATTTTTAACCCTCTTCCTTCTTCTACAGATTTTATAATTGAATTATAAAAATTATGTCCATAATTTGAGTAAAGCCATGAAGTTCTGATAATATAGTATTTTTCACAAAATTCCTTAACAAACATTTCTCCTTTTAATTTAGAAGTCCCGTATACATTAATTGGATTGGGTTGATCTTCTTCAGTATATGGAGTTCTTTTTTTTCCATCGAAAACATAATCAGTAGAAATTTGTATGAGAACTGTGTTACTCTTTTTGCACTGTTTTGCTAAATTTTTAACCCCTTTTGCATTAACTAAAAATGCTTGTTTTTTATTTACTTCTGCTTGTTCTACTTGGGTATAGGCAGCAGTATTGATACAATAATCAAAACAGTAATTACTAAATAAATTGGAAATAGAATCCTCAGAGGTAATATCTAATTCTTCTCTACCAACAAAGAAAAAATCATGCTCAGGATAATTAATTGATGTATCCTTAATACACTTCCCCAACTGTCCGTTTGCTCCTGTGATAAGTATTTTCATTTTGATGTTGCTTCTATGAAAGAAGGAAGATTTAAGTCTTTTTCTGATATGATAAACTTATCATTTGGGAGATGCCAATCCAGTTGAAGAGATACGTCGTTATATATTATTCCTCTCTCTGAATCTTTGCAGTAGAAATTATCGCATTTATAGGCAAATTTTGAAGTTGGAGACAATGTAATAAATCCGTGAGCAAAACCGCGGGGAACAAACAGTTGTTTCTGAGAAATATCATCTAAGATTATAGAGAAATGTTTACCAAAAGTTTCAGATTCTTTCCTTATGTCAACAACAATATCTAAAATCCTTCCTTCTAAGGCTCTGACTAACTTTGCTTGAGCCATTTTTGCCGCTTGGTAATGTAACCCTCTTAAAACACCAAAACTAGAAGAAGATTGATTATCTTGAACAAAGGTTATTTCAAATCCTGTTACTTTTTTAAATAATTTCTTATTGTACGTTTCATAAAAAGTACCTCGCTCATCTTTAAAAATAGTTGGAGTCAACACAAAACAGTCTTTAAGGGGGGTTTGTTCTATTTTCACGTATAGCTTGTTTACAATATATGTTTACCGTAACCACTTTTTATTAATGGCTTCAATAAGTTGTTTAAATTTTCTTTTGATATATAGCCCATCTCGAAGGCTGCCTGTTCAATACTTCCTACTTTTAGTCCTTGACGTTCTTCTATAACTTCAACGAATTGAGATGCTTGCATCAAAGACGAAAAAGTTCCCGTGTCTAACCAAGCAATTCCTTTATCCAAGATACTAACATTTAATTTCCCTGTTTTTAGATACTCGTTATTTATATCAGTAATTTCTAATTCTCCTCGTTCGCTAGGCTTCATATTTGCTGCAATTTCTACTACCTTATTGTCATAGAAATAAATACCTGGTACTGCATAATTTGATTTTGGTTTTGTTGGTTTTTCTTCTATGGTTAGAACTTTACCTTGATTGTCAAACTCAACTACACCATACCTTTCTGGGTCTTGAACATGATATGCATAAATAATTCCTCCTTCAGGATTGCTGTTTGCTTGAAGTAATTTCTTTAAGCCAGATCCATAAAATATATTATCGCCTAATATCAAAGCAACTTTATCTTTGCCTATAAAATTTTTACCAATAATAAAGGCTTCTGCTAATCCGTTGGGGCGCTCTTGAACTGCATAGCTAAAATTACAACCCAATTTTTCACCATCACCAAGAAGTTTTTCAAATAATGGCAAATCCTGAGGAGTTGAAATAATCAAAATTTCTCTTATTCCAGCATATATTAATGTAGACAATGGGTAATATATCATAGGTTTATTATAAACCGGCATTAACTGCTTGCTTATGGTTAAGGTGATAGGGTGTAACCTAGTTCCTGATCCTCCTGCTAAAATAATTCCTTTCATAACTTTTATAATTGATCTTTATTGTTTAGATACCAATCAATGGTTTTTAAAATGCCACTTTCAAAGTTTTCTTCAGCTTTCCAGCCTAATTCGCTTTCAATTTTATTAGCATCTATAGCATACCGAAAATCATGCCCAGCACGATCTTGAACGAAAGTTATTTGTTCCCTGTAAGGTATTTCACTGGGCGCTAATTTATCTAATAAATCACAAATTATGTGGGCAATGTAAAGGTTTTCTCGTTCGTTTCTTCCGCCAATATTATACGTTTCTCCTAACCTTCCTCTTTCCAATACTAGCATAATTCCTTTGCAATGGTCGGTTACATAAATCCAGTCTCTTATATTTTTGCCATTTCCATAAATAGGAATTTCTTGACCCTTTAAAGCTTTTCTAATAATCGTAGGTATTAGTTTTTCTTTGTGTTGGTGAGCGCCGTAGTTGTTTGAACAATTCGTAGTAATCACAGGCATTTTATATGTATGAAAATAGCTTCTTACAATAAAATCAGAAGATGCTTTTGAAGCGCTATAGGGACTGTTTGGAGCATATGCTGTTTCTTCTGTAAATAAACCCGTCTCCCCTAAAGAACCATATACCTCATCGGTTGAAACATGTAAAAACCGTGCGTTAATAAACTCTTTTTTTAATTGACTTGGACCATCCATCCATAAACAATAAGCGTTATGAACCAAATTATAAGTACCTACAATATTTGTTTGAATAAATGCAGATGGGTCGTTAATTGAATTGTCCACGTGAGACTCGGCGGCAAAGTGCACTACTTTATTGAACTGATATTCGTTAAAAAGTCTTTTCACTAAAGCTTGGTCACAAATATCACCTTCAATAAAGTTATAATTAGTTAAATTAGAAACCGCTTCTAAGTTCTTAAGATTACCAGCATACGTAAGTTTATCAAGAACGATTATCTGATCCTCGTTATTTTTTAGAATTAATTCTACGAAATTAGAACCAATAAATCCAGCGCCGCCTGTAACTAATATTTTATTTTTCAAAATAGTTATTCTAAAATTTGATCTAACATTTTTTCTGTAATCAAGTAAGTAGGTTTAACTCCTGATGTCCCAAGTCCTCCTGAAGCAAGTGTGCTACCTGTTTCTAATGGATTATCTGATGCGTAATACGCATATTGTACCTTAACTTTTGAGCTAATACTGCGTCGTATTTTGGAAGCAGATTGAATTGCTTTCTGATAATGTGCTCCTTCCATTTCAAGACCTACTACGTTCCAAGTCGAGTTTTTAAAAAATTTCAAAATATCTTTATTTTGAAGTGAAGTTCCTAAAACGGTAATCATTGCTCCTTTACAAACTTTAATGTCTTCTCCTTCAAAATGAGATTTTTTAAGCATATTTTTAAAAGGGTAGTTGTCAGCAGTTCCCTCGAAAACATGGGCAGAAGGGAGCATAATATCTCCTTTACCCCCCTCTAAAATACCTGCTTTACCCATAATTGATACCGACTTAACATCTAAAAAATTTATATTTTTTTTTGATTTTTTATACGGTTTTAATAATTCATCAAGAGTTTCAAAGGCCTGTTCACCAAAAGCATAATCCATAACAATTAGTACTGGCTTGACATCTATGGCTCTTTTAGTTAAACTGTTTGGTAATTTAGCCGTATCTATAATTTGAACGTTAATATTGGTACCACTATTGTCTTTAATATAAATTAATCCATTTTCAGAAGCATATTTCATAACCTTTTCACGAAGCAATATGTTTTTTGAGTCACTTAACATTTCATAAATCTCCATAGCCGAATATTTTTTATATTCAGATGGTAGAGCAAAAGGACTATAGATTGTATTCATAACACTGTGCATATTTGCACTTATAATATGAATTGGTCGTTCTAAAAGATTGATCTCATCCAATTTTTTCTTTATCCCAGAGGCCCATATTTCACCGTGAATATGTTGCCCTAAACGCTCTCTTAAAACAGGGCTAAAAGTGATAATTCGCTTTTTAGATGTTGTCACCTCATTAATAGCTAATTTCCCTAAATAGTAGATGATTTTTAAAAACCGATTAGGGTCTGTTTTAGTTGCAAAGTTTGGATAAGCATCACTAACCTCTTTAAAAGTTCTTCCTAAAAAATTAGCTGTGTGGGTTAAGGCAATTTCTTTATCTTTTTTACTTAGATTTCCTTTTTTTAAAGCGGCAGATTCTAGCTTTTTCCAATCTCTATTTACATCTTTACCGCCATTTATAAGCACCTGAGACATAATTTTATGAGATTCAATAAATAAAAAAGTAAGGTGGGTAAGCACATCATATATTTCTGAACGACCACGGGTCACTTCAATATTCATTTGTTCTTTATCAATGCGATAGCAATTTCTTCTTCTCTTAGAAGGTATAATAGGTTTAAAATGTGAGTTTTTATAACCCTCATCGCTTGTGAGGTTAATAAAGCTACATTCTTCAATTCCTATAGGAAGACGATCGATAACATATAATAAGCCCTCTAATTCAACTTTATCTTCAGTTATGGAACCATAAATCTCAGGACTTAGGGTAAGTAATGAGTCTCTTAAAGTCTCACCAGAGACACCCATTGGCTTATAAAAGCCTCTATTAAATAAGTGTCGCATGGTAATATATAGTCTCCCAATAGCTCCTGAACTCTGTTGAGCGCGTGTCCTTTTATGTGTTATAATCATACTCTTATTTGTTCAAAAATACTACAATAAAAAGAAAAATTTAAATAGTATTTAGCTCTGGTTAATTAAAATGTCTGCAATTTTTCGATTATCAGACAATCTAGGTACTTTGTTTTGACCACCTAGTTTCCCTTGAGATTTCATATAGTTATTAAAACTCCCAGTTTTTAAAGAGGTGATTTTTAGAGTTTGAAGAACTTTCCCTTTAATCAAATCTTTATAATATGTGTTTTGATCTTGCATGATAGTATCCATAAAAAAAGCTATCTCATCAAGGTTTTCCGGTAATGTTTCAAACTCGATTAACCATTCATGATAAGGTAATTCACCATTTAAAGAATTAATTTGTGGAGCCACTGTAAATTCAGAAATATAAAACTTAAATTTTTTCATAGCTTCGTTTATAGCCTGTTCAACTTCTTTCCCTATTACGTGTTCTCCAAATGCTGAAATAAAATGTTTTATCCTTCCAGAAACAATTACTCTATATGGACTGACTGAGGTAAACTGTACCGTGTCGCCAATATTGTAAGCCCAAAGGCCTGCATTTGTTGAAATAATCATTACATAATTTATTCCTATTTTAACGTTACCGATCGTTAATCTTTTTGGGTTTTCATCATAAAATTTTGACGATTCAATAAACTCATAAAAAATTCCAGAATTTAGTTGTAGTAACATTCCTTTTTCTTTTTGAGAATCTTGGAATGCAAAAAAGCCCTCTGAAGCAGGATACAATTCTATACTATCTATTTTTCTACCGATCATTTTTTCAAATTTTGCCCGATATGGTTCGTAATTCACCCCTCCATATACAAAAAGTTGATAGTTTTTAAATAAATCACCTACTTTTTTATTAGAGACTATTTGGAGTTTTTCATAATACATTTGTATCCAGGAAGGAATTCCACTAATAAGGGTCATATTTTCATCCTTTGTTTCTTCAACAATAGCATCGACTTTAGTTTCCCAATCATCAATACAATTAGTTCTCCAGCTTGGTAATCTATTTTTTTGCAAATATTTCGGAACAAAATGAGCGGCAATACCTGATAACCTCCCTATATTAATTCCATTTTTTATCTCTAATTCTGGACTTCCTTGCAGAAAAATCATTTTTCCACTTACAAAATCTACATTACCCGTTTCTTCAATATAACATAGTAAAGCATTTTTAGCAGCTTCTATATGAAAGGGCATAGAGTCTTTTGTTATTGGAATATATTTAGCTCCTGAAGTGGTTCCTGATGTTTTTGCAATGTAATCAGGCTTCCCCTTCCACAATACGTTTTCTTCGCCATTTGCTGTTCTTTCAAAATAGTCTTTTAAGCCCTCGTAATCCCTTGCTGGAACACGTTTAACAAAATCATTATATGTTTTAATACTTTGAAAATCATGATCTTTCCCAAAGGAAGTGTTTTTGGATTCGGTAATCAGTTTTTGAAAAACTTTTTGCTGAGTCTCTATTGGTTTAGATGCCCATTTTTTTATGCTTTTTGCTGCTTTTTTAGCTAATATTTTTGCTCCTAAAGATTTTAAAAACATAGTTTATTCAAAGTCTATAAAATTAGTTGGGTCAATCGGGTAGCCATCACTCCATAATTCAAAGTGTAAATGGGCCCCTGTAGATAATTCACCTGTGTTTCCTGCAGTAGCTATAACTTCTCCTGCCTTCACTAGGCTACCTTGTTCTTTGGTAAGCTGAGAATTGTGCTTATAAACAGATATTAAGTTATTAGAATGCTCAATAATAATTACATAACCGGTTTGAGTGGTCCATTCTGAAAATATAACAGTCCCGTCTGCAGCAGATTTTACTGGTGCGTCTTTTGAAGTAACAACGTCAATGGCATAATGCTTTTCTTTAGCGTTAAAGTCCTGCGAAATAGTTCCTTTAACTGGAGGGAATAAAACAAAATTAATTTCAGAATTATTTATTAACGGGTTGTATTTATCTTCTAAGGATACTTTTTCTCTTAACAACGAATCTTCTTTGGAAGTATTTATATCTATAACTGTTAGGTCAATCTTAGCGGCTTCAATAATTGAATCTTTATTGAAATTTACACTTGATACGTCTCCTTTTAATACTTTTTTTATAGAACTAAAATAGAGTTCATTTATTTTAATTACTTGCTGTAAAGAATCTGTTTTGTAGGCGAGTTGGGCAGCGTTTTTCTTTAAAGTAACCGAAGAATATCCTGGGATATATTCCCTTAAAGGGGTAAATGCAATTAAAATACTGGTAGCTAAAATCAAAGTAAATGTAAAAATAATACTAAATACAAATACGTTTAAACGGTTGATTTTAAAGGTAAAACGTTCTTCAAATGTATCCTCGTTTAAAACAACTAAACGGTACTTGTTTAGTAATTTATATTTAATTTTTCTTGATTTATTTTCTTTATCCATTATAGAGATCTCCTAACAGCAAATATAAAAATTAGTATGCTAGAATTGGATTTACTATATAAGTTTATTACTAATAAAAGCTTAATTGGTTTTAAAACGATGTTTCTGATGATTTCTTATTACATTTGTTCTTTAAATCTATGATGATGTATATAGCAATGTTACCTTTAGTTATTGGATGGCCACAAATAGTCTTAATTGTTGTGGTGGTGTTATTATTGTTTGGAGGAAGAAAAATTCCCGAATTAATGCGTGGTTTAGGGAGTGGTCTCAAAGAATTTAAAGATGCTTCGAAAGATGCTTCGAAAGACGAAAATCAACTAGACGAAGAAAAATAAGTCATCTACTTGCTAATTCTTGCCGATTGAATTATTGATTCCAATTCAAACTGAAGATTCCGTTTGCTTTCAGCTGGTGCAAACGTGAATCCCTCGATAATTAAATACCTTTTGTTAATGGTATCTCTTACTGCATAATTTACAAAAGGCCCTGCCATAAATTCATTTTCTATATCCCACATTCCTTTTGTTTTGTAGGCAAAGTTTCCATTTAATTCTGTAACATAAAAATTGGGAGAATAAGAGTAGTCGGTACCAAATTTACCATTATCTTCTACTGGCAAAAGACTTCCTCCGATTGAATCTCTTATTATTGTTAATATTTGTCCGAGAGCTAGACTATCACTTGTTATTCTGTCTAAAGAGGCTTCGTATATAAAAATATTAGTAGATCCTGTTTTTTTTAGATCTTTTCGAAGCCAAAAGAAGTCCTTTCCTTTATGAGCTGTTCGATATGCCGAAGGTATATTTATTGTCAAACCAAAATACTCCTTTAAAGAATCGATTACTTTTAAAGATATAGCAGTCCTTCTTTGACGTTCTTTTATTTCTGAATTGTTATAAGCGTTAATAATTTCTTTTTGATTTTCTATGATTAACTTTAGTAAGCTTTCTTCAGTTTTCGCTGTGATTATTGCCCCTATCTGTGGCCTTGCATAAGGATCGGTTACTAAAGTATAATTGTCTTCTTCTCCAATAGTAACATGTAAAAAAAGACGATTACTTTTTATAAAACCTGAAAAGGTAGAAGGGTCCATTTGATTAATTGAAAATAAAGGCTCTTCTTGAGGCAGTCCTTCAGTAGGGGCTGCAAAATAATTTCTTATTTTTTCACCCACTTTATTATTCCATAATTCATCAGTTATCAATACTTGGAGTGAATTAATACTTCCTACTGACTTTTGTTTATAGGTACTTTTATTACCATTATTAATGCAAGAAATTAAAGTGAAAAAAATAAAGGCCTTAAAATAGATTGATTTCATTAACAATTGTTTTTCAAATATTAACCTTTAGAAACTTTTAATTTCATGCCGGGTTTTATATTGTTACTACTAATATCGTTCCATTTTTTAATATTCTGTATGGAAACTCCAGGAAAATTTTGAGAAATACTCCATAAAGAGTCTCCTTTTTTAACAATATACAGACCCTCGTTGCCTTTTTTAGAAGTACTTTCTCCAGCGATTAGTTTTGTTGGATAAATAGTTAATCGCTGTCCTACTTTAAGATTGTCGTTTGTTAATTCATTCCATCTTTTGATCTGACTTACACTGACACCATATCGCTCAGCTATTTTTCCTAAATAATCACCACTTTTTACACGATATATAATTCTATCAGGTTGCTCTATGTATTTAGGAATATTAGCATTTTCTTTGTTATTTTCCTCCTCAGCTAGAGCATAAATTACATCTTCGTTAGCAACAAATTTTCCAATAGCCGGAATTGGTAAACGTAGTGCATAATTTTTATCCTTAATGTATGGGATAATTTCTAGTTTATAAGAGGGATTTAAAAACTTAATTTCTTCAACAGATAGATTTACCGCTTTTGAGATTTGCTCAAAGGTAATTAGCCTTTTAACTTGTATGGTATCTGTTGCTATCGAATAGAATCGGGGTCCATTGCTCTTAAAACCATGTTCGTCGGCATATTCAAAAATATACATCGTTGCTAAAAAAGCTGGTACATAACCAGCTGTTTCTCTGGGTAGTTTATTTCTAATTTTCCAATAATTTGTTTCTCCACCTGAACGACGAATTGCTTTTGAAACATTTCCAGGGCCAGAGTTATAAGCTGCTAAAGCCAAATCCCAATCTTCAAAAATTTTATGAAGACTACTTAAGTACTTTGCAGCTGCGACTGTCGCCATAGCCGGATCGGATCTTTCGTCCACGTAAGAGCTTACTTCAAGGCCATAAATTTTCCCCGTTGTAAACATAAATTGCCACAAACCTTTAGCACCCACTCTAGATTTTGCTGAAGGATTTAAAGCGGACTCTACAACCGCTAAATATTTAATTTCTAAAGGCAAATCATATTTGTCAAACTCCTCTTCAAACAAAGGAAAAAAATAATCACTTAAAGCCATTAACTTAGACATGGATGCTCTTCTTGTTTTTAAATAGTGTTTAATTAGCCTTTCTAATGACGGATTATAACTTACATTAAAAGGTGTTTTAGCGTTTAGTTCTACTAAACGCTGTTTAAGCAATTCTGTTGGTAAATCTTCATATTCAGGAAGTTCAATTTCTTCGCTGTTAATACTTCCAAAAACTTCTTCAAATCTTGTAGAATCATAAAGTTCTTTTAACCACAAACTATCACTAGATTTTGCTTTTTTTTGATCTTTTAGGTCAAGTATTAAAGAATCACTATCGGAAAAATTAAGATTAGATAAACTGTTATTAATATTAAATTCTTGAAGGATAATTGTGTCTTGACTTTTTATACTTTTTGGTGGAGATATGGGACTAATACTTTTTAAACTGTCGACAATTTTAACTGCTTGTGCGTTCATTTTTATAATGTTTGTATATAAAAATATTACAAGAATTGATGGGGATAATAATCTGATTGTCATATAGAAAAATGTGAGTCCTATTTAAATTAATTATAAATTTAGGAAAAGAGACTCTAAAGGCAACTATTTTTGAGAATCTTTTGTTATTTATTTATTATAATTCAAAAAAAATTACTCTAATATTGCTTGAATCCCTGGAAGTGTTTTTCCTTCCAACATTTCAAGCATAGCGCCTCCACCAGTTGAAACATAGCTCACTTTTTCAGTCAAATTAAATTGTTTTACAGCAGCCACCGAATCTCCACCACCTACTAACGAAAAAGAACCTTTTTCAGTAGCTTCTGCAATTGCATCTCCTAAAGATATAGTTCCTGTTGCAAAATTTTCCATTTCAAAAACACCTACAGGCCCATTCCACAAAATAGTTTTGGAGCTTAAAATAACTTCTCTAAAAATAACATTGGTTTTAGATCCAACATCCAGACCCATCCATCCTTCAGGAATGGTGTTGACGGCCTCTGTTTTTGTATGAGCATCATTCGAAAAATGATCTGCAATGATAGCATCAACAGGTAAATGTATTTGTACATTTTTCTCTTCTGCCAATTTTAAAATAGACAATGCTAACTCTTGTTTGTCGTCTTCCACCAAAGAAGATCCAACTTTTCCGCCTTGCGCTTTAACAAAGGTAAAGGCCATACCACCACCAATAATTAAATGATCTATTTTATCTAAAATACTTTCTATAATCGTAATTTTTGAAGATACTTTTGCTCCACCAATGATCGCTGTAACCGGTTTTTCACTATGCGTTAATACCTTTTCGATATTCTCGATTTCTGAAGCTAATAACTTACCAAAACATTTGTTCTCTGAAAAATAGTTTGCAATTACCGAGGTAGAAGCATGTGCTCTATGTGCAGAA
This sequence comes from Flavobacteriales bacterium, assembly GCA_004214175.1. Classification (GTDB taxonomy): domain Bacteria; phylum Bacteroidota; class Bacteroidia; order Flavobacteriales; family Flavobacteriaceae; genus Marifrigoribacter. The sequence goes on from SGZH01000002.1 coordinate 37,253, forward strand.
CCAAAAGCATCATTAATATAAATATCCCCCAACTTTGAAAGTTCTAAGGCAAACTTATCATCACCTGCTTTTTCCTCTTTGTGAAATCGTAGGTTTTCTAGAAGTAAAATTTCTCCATTTTCTAATTCTGCGGCGGCTTTTTCAGCTTTTTCACCTATACAATGTTCAGAAAATTGAACCTGTACACCAATAATTTCAGTTACTTTAGAAGCTATGTTTTTTAGTGAAAACTTTTCTTCTACACCATTGGGTCTTCCTAAGTGAGACATTAAAACACAACTACCTCCATCTTCTAAAACTTTAATAATGGTGTTTTTGGCAGCTAAGATTCGAGTGCTATCAGTAACTTCTAAATTCTCATTTAAAGGCACATTAAAATCTACCCTAATTAGTGCTTTTTTGTTTTCAAAATTAAAGTCGTTAACCGTTTTCATAAATTGGATTTTGGACTGCAAATATACTATTTTTGAAGGGTTCTTTTTAACTAAAAAACCGTAATATTGTGTATGACTTTCTCACGTGTTTTAGGACAACAACAAATAAAATCTCATCTAACCAGGACGGTCAAAGATGGCAGAATACCGCATACCCAACTATTTATCGGAAAGTCAGGATCTGGGATATTACCTTTAGCATTAGGTTATGCAAACGAAATATTGTGCCTGTCCTATAACAAGGAAAGTCTTCCATATACCAATTGTAAAACTAAAGTTGAAAAATTAGCACATCCTGATTTACATTTTGTCTATCCTGTTAATACCAATGAGAGTGTTAAAAAAAACCCTGTCTCTGACAATTTTTTGGCTAAGTGGAGGGCCTTTGTCATTCAAAACTCCTATTCTTCTTTATATGATTGGTATCAATTTATAGGAATAGAAAATAAACAAGGGAATATCAGTAAGCATGAAGCGGTTTCTATTACAAAAAAGCTGTCCTTAAAATCATATGAGGGGGGGTATAAGGTTCTTATAATTTGGATGGCTGATAAAATGAATAACGAATGTGCGAATCAATTATTAAAACTTATAGAAGAACCTCCTGAAAAAACAGTGCTATTGCTTTTAACAGAAAATGTTGAGAATATTCTGGGAACCATTCAATCTCGTTGTCAAAAATTACATGTTCCTCTTCTAGCTGAGGAGGATATTTACCTAGGATTATTGGAGGCTTATGCATTAACAAATAATGAGGCAAGAAAAATTAGTCAACAGTCCAATGGAGATTTAAATAGAGCGATTCAACTCATAAAAAATGGTGGTAACGAAGTTTTATTTGAAGATCTTTTTGTGCATTGGATGCGTACCGCTTTTAAAGCCAAAAAGAACAGAGAAGCTATAAATGAGTTATTTAGTTGGAGCGAAAGAATCGCTGAAGAAGGTCGCGAAACTCAAAAGAAATTCTTAAATTTTTGTTTGGAAATTTTTAGGCAAGCAATGCTTAAAAATTACAAAGCAGAGTCACTAATTTACTTTCAAAGTCATGATGGAAAATTTTCTTTTAATAAGTTCTCGGAATATGTTCACCATAATAACATTTTAGAAATAAATGAAGAGATAGAAAAAGCTATTTTTCATATTGAGAGAAATGGAAATTCAAAAATAATTTTTACAGATCTATCTATTCAATTAACACGATTGATACAAAAAAAAGAAACCTTATAAGAGTTGTCTATTATAATTTCTTTAGCAATAGGTTATTCTTATTAAATCTGGTTTAATTACAGGCGTTTCTTTAGCCACGTAACAGAATATCACTACATCTATTGGTTAAGCTCATAAAACCGTCTTAAATGTGCTTATTTTAATTTATTGCGGTTTTTTGTAGCAATAAATAAGTGATGAATATTCCTTAGTAGATAAAGCGTATAAATTTGATATTAATCCCACAAAAAAAGCTTTAAGTAAATTTATTTTTCCTGTTTTATTTTTTTCTGAAAGTATACTTACGTAAAAAGAATCGAAAACCATCGGACTTATTTTTAAGAGTGAAAATTTATCGGTGAATAGTTTATTCATAGAAACTTTTGAAAAATGCCATAAATGTCTAGGTGCGTCAAAAGCAGCCCAAAAACTTTTATAATAAGCCGCATCAAAAGAATAAAAATTAGGAACAGCAACTATTAATAATCCATTCGGTTTCAATAAAGCTTCTACATCAAGAATTGTTTCTTCTAGGTTAGGAACGTGCTCTAAAACATGCCACATTGTAATTACATCAAACAATTTTCCTTTAACGTTTTTTATGTCTTCTTCTAGAAAAATTCCCTTATTTTGTGCTAATTCTCTGGCTTTTGAGTTGGGTTCAACACCTATTACTGACCTTGATTCAGATTGAATAAAACTTAAAAAATCACCCGTTCCTGCTCCAATATCAAGGATACTTTTGGCGTCCTTTTTTAGCACGTTAATTAAACCTAGTTTGTTCTTTAGAGATCTTCTTTTTACAACCTGATATAAAAACGGAACGAGACCATTTTTGTTATCAGTATGAGAAATATATTGTTCACTCTCGTAATATTTAGAAAGTTTACTAGTCTCTGGCTGCGGTTTAGTTAAAAGCATTTCTTTTTCAGCGTCAAACTCGAGAGTAAACTCTTCATTAGATACTAAATAATCTTTAACAGTTAAGGGAAAGTTTTCTTGTCTTAGTTGCATTATAAAATATTATTAGATAAACACATGAATGTTTCACGTGAAACAAACAACTTATCTACCCATGTAAACTAATAAAACAGAAATATCGTTAGGTGAAACACCACTGATTCTTGATGCTTGTGAAACAGTAACTGGCTTAATGTCTCGAAGCTTTTCAAGAGCTTCGTAAGAAAGTGATTTTAATTTTGAGTAGTCAAAGTTTTCAGGTATTTTAATACCTTCTAATCTATTTAACTTATCAGCGTTAACTCTTTCTTTATTGATATAGCCAGCATATTTTATTTGGATTTCTGTTTGCTCTAATACCTCTCTTCCAAGCTTGTTTTTTAATATATATTGTTCCACATCATTAATTTTTCTCATGTCATCCATTGTAATATTTGGACGTGAGAATGGTTTATATAATTTGTCCATTTGTTTAACTGGTGCGGATTCTTTTGAGATTAGAATTGGATTTAAAATTGCGTGACTAACACTCGTAGTTTTAAAAAATTGAATCAAATCTTCAGATTCTTTCTTTTTTTTCTCCATTGTGATTAAACGATTTTCTGTGGCCAAACCAAGATCAAATGATTTTTTTGTTAATCTAAAGTCCGCATTATCTTGTCTTAATAAGGTTCTGTATTCTGCTCTTGAGGTAAACATTCTGTAGGGTTCTTTGGTTCCTTTAGTAATTAAATCATCTATTAAGACCCCTATATAAGCTTCATCACGACTTAATGTAAAAGCTTCTTTTTCTTGCACTTTTTGATGTGCATTAATCCCTGCTATAAGTCCTTGTGACGCAGCTTCTTCGTAGCCAGTTGTTCCGTTTATTTGTCCTGCAAAATATAATCCGGAGATAAGCTTTGTTTCTAGGGTGTGTTTGAGTTGAGTTGGCGGAAAATAATCATATTCAATTGCATAACCAGGGCGAAAAAATTTAACATTCTCAAAACCCGAAACTTGCTTTAAGGCCTTGTACTGAACCTCCTCGGAAAGCGATGTAGAAAAACCATTAATATAATACTCTATGGTTTTCCAACCCTCAGGCTCAACAAAAAGCTGGTGCCGATCTTTATCAGCAAAACGATTTATTTTTTCTTCTATGGAAGGGCAGTATCTTGGGCCACTCGATTGAATTGCGCCGTTAAACATAGGTGATTTATCAAACCCCTCCTTTAAAATATCATGCACATCTTGGCTTGTGTAGGACATGTAGCAAGAACGCTGATGTTTTAAAACCGAGGTAGTGTTCAAATAAGAGAATTTTTCTGGCTGTTCGTCACCTGGCTGTTCAATCATTTTAGCGAAATCTAAAGATCTTCCATCTACTCTAGGGGGAGTTCCTGTTTTCATTCTACCAGATTCAAAACCTAATTGAATAAGATCCTTAGTAATTCCTGTTGAAGCTCTTTCTCCAGCTCTTCCACCTCCAAACTGTTTGTCCCCGATATGAATAACTCCATTTAAAAATGTACCGTTGGTAAGAACAACAGTTTTAGATCGTATTTCTATACCTAGGGATGTTTTAACACCAACAATTTTATTGTTTTTAGTGATAAGACCCAAGACCATTTCTTGATAAAAATCTAAATTAGGGGTCTTTTCTAGCATATCTCTCCAGGCTTCAGAAAAACGCATACGATCGCTTTGAACTCGCGGACTCCACATTGCAGGGCCTTTTGATTTATTGAGCATTTTGAACTGAATAGCCGTTTCATCTGAAACAATACCGCTATATCCGCCCATAGCATCTATTTCACGGATAATTTGTCCCTTTGCTATTCCGCCCATAGCAGGGTTACAAGACATCTGTGCTATATTTTGCAAGTTCATTGTTATTAGAAGGGTTTTAGAGCCTAGGTTCGCAGCAGCGGCAGCGGCCTCAGAGCCAGCATGGCCAGCACCAACAACAATAACATCATATTCATTTGGAAACATAAACTTAAATTTGTTCCACGTGGAACATTACTTTTAAAATTAATCTAATCTTCATTTTACAAGGGCGTGCAAATATAAGTAATTAACTTAAAATTGAAATATTAATTAATTAATTTATTGATTATCAGTTTCTTATATAAAAACTCTTTGAGAAAGCGCTTCATCTTCCTTTTTTCTCATCAAAGCTGCTTCAGCTTTTGTTTTATCATTAAAGCCGCAATAATGTAGAATTCCATGGATAATGACACGATGTAATTCGTCTTCAAAATTAGTTTTGTAGGTATCTGCATTCTCTTTTACACGCTCGATAGATATAAAAATATCTCCATTAATTTGATCACCTAAACTATTGTCAAAACTGATAATGTCGGTTAATGAATCGTGATTTAAAAACTCTAAGTTTAATTTATGAAGGTATTGATCATCACAAAAAATATATCTAATTTCTCCCTCTTCTCGTTTTTGGTCATTGATGATTTTAGATATCCAACGAGCTATTTCATTTGGGTTTTGAAGACTAAACACTGTTTCTGAGAAAAAATCAATCATTTTTATTATTAAAATATGCTTGGACTTTTTGTTTATATTCTAACTTTAAAGGTAAGGATTCTCTATTAAGGATTTCTGTTGCATTAAAATATTTTTTTATCTCTGTAGGGCCTAAGATTATGTTGTTATCAAATTGCTGATTGTTTGTTCTTGACTCCCTCTTTGATTCCTTTCCTTGTTCAAAGGTTGCCTTGTCTAATTTCAAAAGTTCATGTTTTAAATTTTGCATTCGTTCCAGGGTTTCTTGATTAAAACCTTTATCCAATAATTGCTGTTCTATTTTTTCCATTTCTCGAAGCAGTGACGCTGCATTAGTTTGGTCTCTAATTTGACTAATTTTATTTTGTAATTGTTGCCTTAATTGTTGTTGTTGTTTGAAAATTTCAAATAGTTTTCCGCTTGTATCTTCAGTATTTCCATAGCCTTCTTCCTTGTTTGACTTGCTATTTTTCTTAAGACCTCCTTTACTATTTTCTAAAGAGCCATCGTTGCCTCCTTGACCTACACCTTTACCGTTTCCCTTACCGTCTTTCCCGTCAGCTCCTTGTTTTTCTAGGCCATCTTCCATTTTTTTTGTAAGACTTTCTTGTTTTTTTATAATATCTGGCAGCTGGAAGCCCTGACCTTCGCCTTCGCCCTCTCCCATTCCTTTACCTTCGCCTTTACCTTGCCCCATACTACTCATTTGATTTTGCATGGCACTTAAAATATCGCTGAGTAAAACAGCAAGTTCATTAGCGCCAGTGATAATATATTGTTGGCTAGACACCCCTATTGTTAGTTCATTTTCAGCGAGCCTTTCTAAACTTTTTTCTAAATTAAAGTTAATTTGAGTTAAAGAAGAATTAATAGGAGCACCGAGCATAGGTTGTCTCAAGGATAAACTAAAAAGACTATCGTCTATATGCTCAAAGTTTTGTTTTATTTCATTTTGTTTGATTAATTTTTTACCAAAAAGCGCGTTGCCATAATCTATTTTTTTAAAATCTTTCATAAGCGCTTCTTGTTCAAAAGAAAAAACTACAAGATTATCTAAAATTTGTCGCAACATCTCTGAGTCCTCATCCATTGTTTTCATCTGGCCAGATTGCATTTGCATTTTACCAGCCATTTTTTTCATTTTTTTAGCTGCAGCTTTTTGTTTTTGGGTTGCAGCGTTTTTATTGTCGTTTTCTAAGTTATCACTAGCTTCTTTTTGATCTTCTTTAACTTTTTCCTCTTCCGTTTGATCGTTAGGAATATCTAAAGGATCTTTTAAGCCCTTGTTTTCTTTTTCTAGTTTCTTTTTTTCTTCGGTATATTCTTTAAACTTATTATTTAATTGCTCCTGGGCTTCTTTAGTGTTTTTTTCCTCTTTAGCATTCGCCAACTTTTCTTGTTCTTCAGCAAGTTTGTTCAATTCTTCAGCAAGCTTTTCTGCTTTTTTAGTTACATAGTAACGTTTGGTTAGCTCTAAAAGTTGCTCCAAGTTTTTTTCTTGATTTTTATTTTGTTTAGAGAGCTGATCTAGTTTCTCAGTCAACTCCTCTTTCTGTATCTTGTCTTGAAGTTTTTGAAGTTCCTCTATAAGTTTTTCATTTTCCTCTAATAGGGTTTCATTTTCTTGAAAGCGTTCTTTCAATTGTTCTTTAAAAGGGTCGTTATCTCTATTCGCTGGTTGAAAATTTTCTAAATTTTCTTTTAATTCTTTTGAGAAATTTTTCATTATTTTCTCTTGTTCTTGCTGCTTCATCAGAAACTTTTCTAGTTTCTTTTTGTCGTTCCAATTGAGTTCTTCACTTTCTTTTTGAGACTTTGAGAGTTCCTTTAATGATTGGTCTTGGGTTTTTATATTTTCCAAAGACTTGTCCAAACGCTTGATAGTGTTTTCTTGTCTCTTAAGCTGTTCGTTTTCAATCTCCTCGAGAGTCTTTTTTCTATATGAAAAGAGAGAGGACCTACTAGACTTTAGGTTTTGAAGCGCATCATTGTCAAAAACTTCAAAATAATAATTATAAGAGGAGCCCCTTTTCAACGGAAGGTTTCCTGGAAAAACATATGTGAATTGATCAAAATTAGAACCTCTTAAGGCTATATTTACTGTTTTTTTACTCCCTTCATCTAAGGATGGGTAATAGACTAATTGTAACTTAGTAAGCCCATAATCGTCTGAAACAGTTCCTAAACAATAGTTGTTTTGATAATAGGTACTGTCTTGTTGAGTGACCACATCGATTTCAGGATATTGGTCTCTTATAACGGATAAAGCAAAAGCTAAGTTTTCGTATTCTTTTAATTTTGAATTGGAAGTAGTAAGCGTATATTTTAAATTTTTATAGATTCTTTTTTTAAAACTAAATTTTTCTTTGTCTTTTAGTAAATTATATGATGTTTCTAATGTTTTTAGTTGTACTTGATTTGTGTTTTTTGTTTCAATAAACCAAGAGACTAGGGTTCCTTGAGGAATGGTGGCATTTCCTGTACTCTCTATAACCTGAGATTTTTTTCCAATATAATTTGGATAATCTAACTTCATTTTGAAACCTACTAAGGACGGTGTTTTTAATACATTAAGAGTGTATTCTTTGGAATATACTTGGTTTGCGGTTAAATTAAAACTAATTGAATTAATAGGCTGAATAAATCTGTGTTCAAAAATACCAGGAGAAGTTTGATCTAAATAGTACGTTTCTTTGTTGTAGTTTATACGAACATTTTCGGGTGTATACTTCCCTACTGTTAAGATTTTTAATAAAAAGCTTTTATTTTCTAAAGTAGTGAGTGATTTGTTTTTTACCTGAAATTTAAAGGGCGCTGGGGGCTCAAAAGCAGTATTATAATTAACAACTCTGTTGTAGCTATTATAAAAAATATCTTTTTCTCCTAGTACAGAAAACAATATATAAACAACTATAGGAATCAGCGTATATTTTAGGTACTTTTTGTTTGCTTTGAAGTTAATTGCGCTTTTAAAAGATACAGGTTGTAACTCTTCTGCCTTTTGATGAATACTTGCGAGCAACAACTCTGATTCTCTTTGGTTTTGATTTAATTGAATTACATTAAGAAGCTTATCGCTAACCTCAGGAAAATGATTTCCTATTAACTTAGACGCCTCAACATCTGATATTCCTTGTTGAAGATTAAATAATTTTAATAAAGGGAAGGTTATTAGTCTTATAAACAACAAAGATTCAGCTGTTATAAAAACCCAAAACAATAAAGTTCGACCAACAGGGTTTAGCCATAAATAATATTCAATAAGAAGGGTAATGATTAGGTATACGAATCCAATACTAAAGAAAAGAATGACTCCTTTTATTAACTTGTTAGTATAGTATTTTTTAATAAACCGCTCCAGCTTTGACTGGATTTCTAAAAAACTACTCATTAATTAACTCTATAAAATTATATCTTCGAAAATACATTATTAATTTAAATCTTTCTGTAAATTTTTTGCTGTAAAAATTATGGCGCTGTTACTTTTTAAAATCTCCTTAGGTGTGTACCTTTGTTTTGTTATTTTTTATAAAAACACATGTCAAAAAAAGTTAGAGTTCGTTTTGCTCCAAGCCCAACCGGACCACTACATATAGGAGGTGTAAGAACAGCATTATTTAATTATTTATTTGCTAAACAATGTGGTGGAGAGTTTGTTTTACGTATTGAGGATACAGACCAAAACCGGTATGTTGAAGGCGCCGAAGCTTATATTGTAGAAACCTTAAATTGGTTAAATATTCCATTTGATGAGGGTATAGGAAAAGAAGGTCTTTATGGGCCTTACAGACAAAGTGAGCGAAAAAAATTGTATCAACAGTATGCAGAGCAATTAATTAGCACAGGTAAAGCCTATTACGCCTTTGATACAAATGAAGAGCTTAATTTTCATAGAAAAGATCATGAAAGAAAAGGAAAAACATTTATTTATAATTGGCACAATAGAGAAAAACTGACCAACTCTATTTCTTTAACAAAAGAAGAGGTTGAAAAAAAGATGGCAAACGGCGAAGATTATGTGGTGCGTTTTAAGATGTATGATCCTAATCAAAATGAGGAAGATATAATTGTTGCCAAAGACTTAATTAGAGGAAATGTGTCGTTTAAAAAAGCACTACTTGACGATAAGGTATTGTTTAAACAAGACAGTATGCCAACTTATCACTTAGCAAATATAGTTGACGATCACTTAATGGAGATTTCTCATGTTATAAGGGGTGAGGAGTGGTTGCCCTCACTACCATTACATATTGAATTATATAAAGCACTCAATTGGGAAATACCAAATTTTGCTCACCTACCATTGATTATGAAACCTGTTGGTAAAGGAAAATTAAGCAAACGTGACGGCGATAAAATGGGTTTTCCTGTTTTTCCAATTCTATGGAATGCAGAAAATGGAAATGTTTTTTCAGGATATAGAGAAGATGGTTATTTTTCTGAGACAGTTATTAATATGCTTGCTTTATTGGGATGGAACCCTGGATCGGAACAAGAAATTTTCAGCTTAGAAGAACTTGTAAAATCGTTTAGTTTAGAAAAGGTTAACAAGTCAGGAGCAAGGTTTGATCCTGAGAAAACAAAGTGGTTCCAACATCATTATTTGCAAGAGAAAAATAACAAGGCCTTATCGAAACTATTTGCAAAATTATTAATTAATAAAGGAGTTACCCATAATAAAGACCTTTTGAAGATTATTGGGTTATTAAAAGAACGATCATCTTTTATAGTTGATTTTTGGGAACAGGGGAGTTACTTTTTTCAAGCACCAAAATCGTATAATGAAAAAGCTGCAAAAAAAGCACTCAAGAAAAAAACCCCACTACTACTTTCAAATTTGGTTAAATTATTAGAGGAATGTGTTGATTTTTCTTCAGAAAGTTTGACTGATAAAGTTAAGGGCTGGATAACAGAAAATGAAATTGGATTTGGTAATATAATGATGCCTTTAAGATTAGCTCTTGTTGGAGAAATGAAAGGACCCGATGTGTTTGAAATTGCTTCGATATTGGGTAAAAAAGAGGTTATTTCAAGAATAAATAAAATGATTGTATTTTTATCTTGATTATTGTATTTTTATTAAAAATTATGTTATGAGTTTTATTTGGTCTCTTTTTTTTATTATTTTAATAGCACTTGTTTTTGCTTCCTTTTTTGTTGTTAAACAACAAACCATTGCAATTGTTGAACGATTTGGGAAATTTACCAGAGATTATGGAGCGGGTATCAATATAAAAATTCCGTTTATTGATAGGGTAGCAGGAAGGGTTAGCTTGCGGATTCAACAGTTAGATGTCATCGTTGAGACCAAAACAAAAGACGATGTTTTTGTCCACTTAAAAATTTCAGTGCAATTTCAGATTCAACGAGAGCATGTGTATAATGCGTTTTATAAACTTCAGAATCCACACGAGCAAATAACCGCCTTTATATTTGATGTAGTTCGTGCAGAAGTTCCAAAGATGATTTTAGATGATGTTTTTGTTAAAAAAGAAGAAATAGCATTAGCGATACAGCGAGAGCTAAAAGAGGCGATGCTGAACTATGGGTATGATATTGTAAAAGCACTGGTTACTGATATTGATCCTGATCAAAAGGTGAAAATTGCTATGAACCGAATTAATGCAGCAGAGCGAGAAAAAGTAGCAGCTCAACATGAAGGAGATGCACAACGTATTTTAATTATTGAAAGAGCAAAAGCAGAGGCAGAAAGCAAGCGTTTACAGGGATTGGGTATCGCAGATCAACGTAGAGAAATTGCTCGGGGTCTGGAAGATAGTGTTGATGTATTAAATAATGTTGGTATTAATTCACAAGAAGCTTCTGCTTTAATTGTAGTTACACAGCATTATGACACGTTACAATCGGTGGGAGAAGCTACTAGCTCTAATTTAATTTTACTACCTAATTCACCTCAAGCCGGAAGCGATATGTTAAATAATATGATTGCTTCATTTGCAGCAAGTAATCAAATTGGTGAGCAAATGAAAAAAGATAATGCAGCTAAAGGTATTATAAACAAAAAAAACAAAGGTGATGCTTCAAAAGAGACGCCAAAAAAAGATTTTGATTACTAATCGAGCTTAATAATTAATTTTGCTTGCTTCGGTAACTAACAATTCGTTTTTGTCCTCTAAAGCTTTCCTTACAAATGCTTTAATTTCAGGAGTTATTTCTTGATTGTTTTTTATTAAAACACCAAGGGCTATCATCGTTACGATTCGTGTACCCGCCTTTTTGAGAGCTGTTCCAAAAAAAGGAGTTAATTCTTCGTAAGAAATGTTCTTTGCCAACTCTTGTATTCTGTATTTGGTTTCTTGTTGTTTTTCGATAGAAAACTTAGTATACTTTTTTCCAAAACGCATAACTTCGTTTAGAGGAGAAATTGCAGCTTTTTGAGACACTAATGCTGAATTGTTAGTACTTTTTTTCTTGATCCAAGAATTACGTAAACCAACCGTTTTGTTAAAAACAAGTGCTTCTCTAGTAGAATCTTTATCTACATTGTAATACCCTAATCGCTGAAACTGAAAGCTGTTACCTATTTTTGCTAAAGCTAAACTTGGTTCAGCAAAAGCTCGAGAAACAGTTAATGAATTTGGGTTAACAAAATCCATAAATGTCCTTTCTTTGTGGCTATCAGGGGCTTCATCTGTAAACAATCGATCATAAGATCTCACTTCAACTTTAATAGCATGAGCAACAGAGACCCAATGAAGAGTTCCTTTAACTTTTCTTAAACTGGCTTCGCTACCTGTACCGCTTAAACTATTCTGATCATAAGAACATCTTACCTCTTTGATAACGCCCTCAGAGTCTTTAATAATAGACTCTGCTTTTATAATGTAAGCGTTCTTTAACCGAACTTCATTTCCTAAAGTTAAACGGAAAAAATTGCTTTTTGCTGCCTCTTTAAAATCTGTTCTTTCTATATATAATTCTTTTGAGAAAGGGACCTCTCGATAACCGGCAGACTCAGTTTCAGGGTTATTTTCAGCTTTTAATAACTCTTCTTTTCCTTCAGGATAATTTATAATGGTAAGTTTAATTGGATTTAAAACCACCATCACTCGGGGTGCCACTTGGTTTAAATCTTCCCGAATACAAAATTCTAATAAGGAGACATCAATAATATTTTCCCTTTTAGCAACACCTACAGCTTCAATAAACTTTTTTATAGCGTTTGGTGTATAGCCTCTTCTTCGTAAACCAGAGATAGTTGGCATTCTTGGATCGTCCCAACCACTGACAATTTTTTTATCTACCAACTGTAATAGTTTACGTTTGCTCATAACAGTATAACTTAGGTTTAAACGTGCAAACTCTCTTTGTTTAGGTGCTAAAGGAAGCTGATTGGAATTCTCGTTATAGACCTCATCTCTAAACCAATTATAAAGCTTTCTGTGAGATTTAAACTCTAAAGAACATAAAGAATGTGAAATTTGTTCGATATAATCGCTTTCGCCGTGCGTCCAATCATACATTGGATAAATACACCAATCATTACCTGTTCGGTGGTGTGCTTTTTTTAATATTCTATACATTATTGGATCACGCATTAGCATATTCGGATCTTCCATGTCAATCTTAGCGCGCAAGACATGAGTACCTTCTTTAAATTCACCATTTTTCATTTTGATGAATAATTCTAAATTTTCTTCGACAGATCTTGTTCTGTATGGACTATTAGTACCTACCTGTGTTGGGGATCCTTTTTGTAGTCTTATTTCGTCACTCGATTGAGAGTCTACATAGGCTAACCCTTTTTTAATAAAACTAATTGCCCAATTGTATAAAGTTTGAAAATAATCGGATGAATATGCTTCTTTATCCCACTGGTAACCCATCCAAGCAATGTCTTCTTTAATGGCGTCTACATATTTTTGTTCTTCTTTAGCTGGATTGGTATCGTCAAAACGAAGGTTAACCGGAGCCTGATATTTTTCTCCCAAACCAAAACTAATTCCTATTGCCTTAGTGTGTCCAATATGTAAATAACCGTTTGGCTCGGGAGGAAATCGAAAACGGAGGTCTTCCTTTAACATTCCGTTCCTTAAATCTTCTTCTATTAAGTGCTCAATAAAATTTAGAGCTGCTGGATTTTGTGACATGTTTAGGATCAAATTTTATAATCAAATACCTTAACTAGTAAATTAAGGAATTGTAACTTTACAAAAATAGTTGAAATGAGCACGATACGATTAAAAAATATTAAAATTTATGCTTTTCATGGTTGTTTGTTAGAAGAAGGACAGATTGGTTCTGATTATTTAGTAAATCTTTCAGTTAGAGGAAGTTTAAATAAGGCTATTAAAAGCGACGAATTAAAAGATACTATTGACTATGTCGCCTTACAAAGGACTGTAGTGGAAGAAATGGAAGTTCGGTCTAAATTATTAGAACATGTAGGACAGCGTATTATTGATAAAATACTTACCAAGGAACCTTTGGTGAATTACGTCAAAGTAACTGTAGCGAAAGTAAATCCACCTATAGGTGGAGATGTAGCAGAAGTGAGTGTAACTTTGAGCGCTAAAAGATAAGTTCTTTTTTAATTGAAAGAGTTGAACTTTATAGTATATTTGCCTACTAATAATTAAGGCGTCGTGGCCGAGTGGCTAGGCCGGGCTCTGCAAAAGCTCTTACAGCGGTTCGAATCCGCTCGACGCCTCCAAAAAGCTTCCGATATCTCTGAAGCTTTTTTATTTTATAGTAAGTGTTTGTAAAAGTAAATAAAAGCATTTGAGATTGTTTGTTTATTCCAAAACTCTATTTGTTTTAGGAATATACTCCAACCCTTCTTGAATATTGTCAGGGAAGACCCCTTGTATTAATAATAAAATTCCAAAACAAATAATTAAAATACTCACTAATTTCTTTGTTTTTATGATAAATCGAGGTGTTAGGTTGCTTTTTAGTTTTTTAGCTAAAATGATTTTTAATAAATCTGTTATAAATAAAGTTATCATTACAGTGCCTAAGAATAGCATCACCCCTTTCTTGTGAGTAGTTAAAGCTTGTGCAATAATAATCGTTGCAATCCATCCAGCTAAAACTCCAAAATTGACAAAATTCAACAAAAACCCTTTTAGAAAAAGACCCCCATGATTTTTTTTTATTGCAACAGAATAATGTTCACGAACAATTTTTATAAAGGATTTAGAAGTGCGAATATAAGATATTGATCCAAAAGCGATTAATACCACACCCCCAAATACTAATAATGCAGGATCGTCTTTTAACTTGTCTAATAATTTGTTAGTACTATAAAATGCAATAACAATAAAAACAATATCAGAAAATAAAGATCCTAAATCAAAAAAAATAGCTGCTTTTATTCCTTTAGTGATACTAGTCTCTATGAGGGTAAAAAAAACTGGACCTATAGCAAAAGCTAATAAAAATCCGTAGAAAGTAGCATATAATAAACCATCAAACATGAGTAGGTAAAAATACAAAATGATTAGTGAAAGAAAAAACAACACTTAATTCACAGAAAAATCTTTTTTATGGCCTAACATTTTAAAATCTAATTGTTTTTTAACTAAATCCGCGTTTTTAACTTTTACATAAACTTCATCTCCTAGTTGATAACTGTTTTTTGTTCGATCACCAACAGCAGCAAATTCTTCTTTATAAAAAGTATAATGGTCATCTTTCATATCTTGCAGTCTAATCATTCCTTCACATTTATTAGAAATAATTTCAACATAAATTCCCCAATCAGTTACACCAGAAATAACACCTAAAAAATTTTGATCTTGATGATCGTACATATATTTTACTTGCATGTATTTAATACTAGCTCTTTCAGCTTGGGCTGCTAAACCTTCCATTTCACTACTATGTCTACATTTTTCTTCAAACTGATCTTTATTTACGCTATTTTCTTTATTTAAATAAAATTGTAAAAGCCGATGTACCATGACATCTGGATAACGCCTAATGGGTGAGGTAAAATGTGTATAGTAGTCAAAAGCTAAACCGTAATGACCTATATTGTCTGTGGTATAAACCGCTTTACTCATAGATCGTATAGCAAGTGAATCCACTAGATTTTGTTCTTTTTTACCTTGAACATCTTTCAATAAATTATTTAAAGAATTAGAGGTTCTTTTTCTGTCTCTAGTATCTATTTTGTATCCAAATTGTTTAATAATGTTTTGTAACGCCGCAATTTTTTCATCATCAGGCTCATCATGAACTCTATAAATAAATGTTTTTTTAATAGTTTGTTTTCCTATAAACTCAGCAACACTTCTATTTGCTAACAACATAAATTCCTCTATTAATTTATTAGCATCTTTACTTTCTTTAAAATAAACTCCTTCTGGATTGTTATCTTTATCTAAGTGAAATTTAACCTCTAGTTTATCAAAGGAAATAGCACCTTGTTTCATTCTTTTTCTTCTTAATATTTTAGCTAATTCATCTAATTTTAAAACCGCTTTAGCTACTTTATTCTGTACTTTATACATTTTTCCAGTAATAGAAATATCAGAGGGAATGTTTAAAGTTTCTCCTTCATTAATTATTTCTTTTTCAATAATATATTGAGCTTCTTCATAAGCAAAACGAGCATCACTATAAATAACAGTTCTTCCAAACCATTGGTTAATAATTACACCTTTATTATTTATTTTAAATACCACCGAAAAAGTAAACTTTTCTTCGTTTGGTCTTAAAGAGCAAGCATTATTTGATAATATTTCAGGAAGCATTGGTACTACTCTATCTACAAGGTAAACTGAAGTTGCACGCTCATAAGCTTCATCGTCTAATATAGTTCCTGGGGTTAAATAATAAGAAACATCAGCTATATGTATACCTACTTCATACGTACCATCTTTTAAATCTTTAAAAGACAAAGCGTCATCAAAATCTTTAGCGTCTTTTGGATCGATTGTAAAAGTTAAATCACCACGCATGTCGCGTCGTTTTTTTATTTCTTCTTGTTTTATATTGGTATCTATATTATTAGCATAATCCTCTACTTCTTTTTTAAATTCGTACGGTAAACCAAATTGTGCTAAAATAGAGTGAATTTCAGTATTATGCTCTCCTGGTTTCCCTAGTATTTTAATAACTTTACCATAAGGTGATCCTGCTTTTTCTGGCCAACTTTCAATTTCTACTAATACCTTATCACCATTTTTTGCATTATTTATATTTTCTTTTGAAACAAAAATATCAGTATACATTTTACTATCCTGACAATCTACAAAAGCAAATCGTTCTTGAGTTGTAATTACTCCTACAAAATCTGTTTTCTTTCTTTCTAATATTTTAGTAATCTCTCCTTCTGGTTTACCACCTCTATTCCTCTTAAAAATATAAACTTCAACAGTATCACCATGTAAAGCATGATTTATATTTTTTTGATTAACAAATATATCTTCCTCTAGCTCCTCTATTAAAATATATGCTTGTCCTCTAGAAGTTATATCTACTAAACCAGTATAGTAATTTTTAGAAACTTTTATTATATATTTTCCTCTAGAATATTCTTCTATTTTTTCTTCAGACTTAAGTTTCTTTAGTTTTTTAATTAATAAATTTCTAGTACTAGTATCTCTAATACCTAAAATAGAAGCTATTTGTTTGTAATTAATTGGTTTTGCATTTTGTTTTCTTAATACAGTTAGTATACTTTGGGTAAGATTGGAATTACTTGATCTCTTTCTACTCTTTTTTCTTCTCGACATTTTTAATTTTTAATAATGGTAAATGTAAGGTTTATAATTTTATAGGAATATTAATAAATGATTATCTTAGTATTGTTAAAATTTTAATTAATTGAAAGACTTTATAACCATAGCTCGATTTACTTATCCCAGTGAGTATGCTGTTCTAAAATTATTATTAGATCGCAATCATATAAATTTTATTTTTTTAAACGAAACAGCTATCAATGTAATGCCTTTTCATTCTAATGCTTTTGGAGGGATTAGACTTCAAGTACACCAAAAAGATAAAGAAAAAGCAATTCAGATAATTAAAGAATTTAACAACAATTTTAAACTAGAATTAATTTAATATTTCTAATTTTTCTTACTTATTAACAATAAGTATATATACTTTTATTTTATTTATTTAATTTATAGAAAAATGATTTATATAATTGATTGTTAATATATAGAATAACTTTATTGTTTTTTACTTTCTATTTTAATTAATTAATTTTATCAGCAATATATAAACATATATAAAACCTTTTTATTAATTGAAAACTAGATGAATAGTATTTTTAATTAACAACTGTTCATTAGAATTATTAATGAGTTATTATTAATAACTAATTTATTATTAATAGTTAAAAAGAGCGGTAAATAAATAAATAACTTGTTTAAACTTAATGACTATTTTAATTGGTATTTTTAATAAAAAAAACTATTAGAATAAATTTAAATAAAAAAAAAAAAAATTTAATAAATATATAAACAGAAGTTAACAGTTTATTAAAAAACATATTTACAAAACCTAGTGTTCTTTTATATTTTATTAAATTTATACGATGTATTTAGTAATTAATATTAAAATTATCTTTTATGAAAATAGCTATTGGAAATGATCATGCTGGACCTGCTTATAAAGAAGCTATAGTAAGTTATCTAAATTCTAAAAAAATCACAATTTATAATTATGGCACTGATACAAATGACAGTGTTGACTATCCAGATTTTATTCATCCTGTAGCAAATGATGTTGCTAAAAATAAAGTAGATTTTGGAATAATTATCTGTGGTTCAGGTAATGGAGCTGCTATGACTGCTAATAAATATCAAGAAGTAAGAGCAGCTCTTTGTTGGACAAAAGAAATTACTGAATTAGCAAGACTACATAATAATGCAAATATATTAAGTATACCGGCAAGATATACTAGTATACCACAAGCAATTACTATGGTTAAAACTTTTTTAAACACAGATTTTGAAGGTGGTAGACATCAAAAAAGAGTGAATAAAATTAGTTGTCTTTAATTATAATACTTAAATGAGATTAACTTATAAATTTTTTTCAGAATTAACAAATCAAGAATTATATGAAATTTTACAATTACGATCTGAAGTTTTTGTAGTTGAGCAAAATTGTATTTACCAAGATATTGATGGAAAAGACGAAAAAGCAATTCACGTTTTTGGAATAGTAAAAAATAAAATAATTGCTTATACTAGATGTTTTCAGCCTGGTGAGTATTTTAAAGAAGCTTCAATAGGTAGAGTTGTTGTAAAAAAAAAAGATAGAAAATTAAAAAGAGGTCATCAAATTATGATTTATTCAATCGAATTAATTGAAAAGAATTATCATACTAAAACCATATTGATATCAGCACAATCACATTTAAAAAAATTTTATAATAATCTTGGTTTTTATAGCGTCGGAATTGAATATTTAGAAGACGGAATACCGCATATAGAAATGATAAAAAAATAAATATTTATTTTTTTATCATAGACTTAATTTCTTCTTTATTAAAAGGAACTTTTAATTGAAAAATAAAATTTTCATCATCTGTATGGTTCGAAGAATCTAAACCATATTTTATTTTTTTAGGATCTTCATATATAAAAGTACCGAATAATCTATCCCATACAGAGAGAATATTACCAAAATTACTATCCGTCCACGGCTGTTGATAATGATGATGAAACTTATGCATATTAGGAGAGACAATTAAATAACTTAACCCTTTATCTAACCAAAGAGGTAAAGAAATATCTGCGTGATTAAAATAAGTAAAAGGAATAGTTATCATCCTATAAAAAAAATAAAAAGAGATCGGCATTCCCATGATGATGACTACCATTAATGCAAAGGTTTCACGTATTAAAAAATCAAAAGGATGGTGCCTTGTTCCTGTTGTAACATCAACATTTTTATCCGTGTGGTGTACTAAATGTAATCGCCACATCCACCTTACTTTGTGTAACAAAAGATGAACAAAATATTGTGAGGTAAAATCAAGAACTACAATTGATAAAATTACTTTTTTCCATAGAACAATATTTAACATATTAAGGATTCCAAATCCATTTTTCTTTAACCAGACATCTATAAAAGTGAATAAAATCCCAAAAAAGGAGTTAATTAGAATAACAAACAACAACAACAATAAATTTGTTTTTGCATGCTTCCATTTATTAAAACTACTTTTATAAAAAGAATAATATCCTTCAATAATCCAAAAAAAAGAAATAAAACAAACAATCCAAATCCCTTTTAACCAGAATGGTAAATCTTCAAAAAAAAACAAAAAACGCTCCATATATTATTTTAATATATTATTATATAAAGATTTATTTTTTAGAATAGAGACGGCTTTAATAATTTCTTTACTATGGTTTAGATGGTAGGAATACATCCCATCACGATAAAAATAACGCTTTAAAATCTCGTCGCTTAATAAAACAACTATTTCTTCTTTCTTTGCAAACAGCATATTTTCTTTAGCTTTCTCGATATCAGTCATTAGCTGCTTAAAACTTAAATCAATATTATCTTTAAAATTTTCTTCAGAAGTTTTACGCATGGCTTTAGAAAATAATTTTTCAGATTCTGTTTCATAATCAAATTTATTATCTTTTATAAAGATTAAAAATTCTTTAAAATTAGTATCTGTAAATATAAAGTCTTCAGTACTTTCTAATTTATTTGAATAATAATATTGAGTTGCATAATCAAAAATTACCATATCGTTCAAAAGGGCGTTTGTAATGGAGCTAAATTTACCAGATTCAAGCTCTATGTCTGGCATTATACCGCCTCCATCATAAACTGTTCTTCCTCCTTTTGTTTTAAAAGAATTATATTCTTTTGAACCGATCCTAACAGGATTTCCATCCTCATCTCTATTCCAATAATCTAAGGCCTGAATACACCTGCCGCTTGGTGTGTAATATCTTGAGATAGTAACCTTTAATTGGGTGCCATAAGTTAATTTTTTTGGTCGTTGCACTAAGCCTTTTCCAAAACTACGAGCTCCAACAATTACTGCTCTATCTAAATCTTGTAAGCTCCCTGAAACAATTTCACTAGCAGATGCACTCCGTCCATTAATAAGAACTACTAGAGGAATCTCTAGGTCAAAAGCAGGTTTTTGAGTTTTATACGTTTTATTATATTTTTTAACAGCAGATTTAGTGGTGACGATAGGCTCACCTTTTGGCACAAATAAATTCACAATATTTACCGCTTCTGTTAATAATCCGCCAGGATTACCTCTTAAATCCAATATTAGTTTTTTAGCACCTTGTTTTTTTAGGTCTGTTAGAGCTGCCTTTGTTTCTTTGGTGGTTTTTTTGTTAAATTTAGATAAAACAATATACCCAATATCATCACCTATCAACTGGTAAAAAGGAACCGCGTATATATCTATAGCCCCCCTTATTAAAGAAGTCTCTTCTTTTTTTCCTTGACGCAAATAAGTGAGATTCACATTTGTATCCGCCATTCCCTTCAATAGCTCACTTGAATCTCCCTCATATTCTTTTATGTTAATACCATTAATAGCAATTATTTCATCCCCTGCTTTTAATCCAGCAATATCTGCCGGAAACCCTTTAAAAGGTTCTAAAACAAACAATTTTCTATCTATATTTCTAACAGTAGCTCCAATACCAGTATAGACACCAGAATTATTTATTCGCGCATCTTCAACTTCTTGTTCATTCCAATAAACCGTATATGGATCTAAACCATCCAACATTCCTTTAATTGCTTTGTTTATTAAATCAGAAGGTGTGGTTTCATCTACATAATTCATGTTTAATTCCTTAAATAAGGTGGTGAAGATTTCTATTTGCTTCGCGATTTCAAAAAAATCTTTTTTAAAACTTACAGTCGTAAGTAAAATCACTAAAGCAAGAAAAGGAATGAGAATTTTATTTTTCATTTATTAATTTTTTTAGCACATTAATAAGCGATGTATTAATGGTGGTGTAAGTTGAGTTTTCCTTTCCAATATATAAAAAGAACAACAAATACGTTAAGTTACTATCATTTTTTAACAAATGTTTTTGATGACGATAAGCTTCTTTTAGTTGTCTTCTTATACGATTTCTGGTTATGGCTTTTTTAAAATTTTGTTTTGGAATTGAAAACGCCGCTTTTGTTTTATGACTGTTCTCCACAGTAAGATAAAACAATTTTATAGGATATTTAGTAACAGTATTACCCTCTGTAAAAAGAAGTTTAATAGCTTTTTTACTCTTAAGTTTTTCAGATTTTGGAAAACTAAAATTCATATCGGTAAATGTATGAAATAAGGGAGAGTATCAGTAATAAATTAGAAACCAATATCTAATTAAAACAAAATCTATTTACACTTACATTGATAGCATCCAGATTGTGAGATAACCGTACTTTTAAATAATTACTTTAATTTGTAAGTGTTATTTTCTAGATTAATATCTGCCATTAAGCCAGAGGCATCAATCTCAACACTTTTAATCTTTTTATTTTTTTTAATTACAAAGGAGTAGTTTGGGTAAGCCCAAGCCCAGTCTGGTAAAACAGTCCAGCTTTTATTAATATCCGGGTTTGGTTTATTGCTTCGCATCATTTGTAGCGGAATGTAAAAGTTATCTGTTAAACCGTCTTCATAAGTCACCAGAATATCTATTGGCATAGGCATTAAACCCACCCTTTCAATAGTTATAGTCGTTTTTTCTTTTTCAAAAACTATATTTTTGATACCGTAATCTATAGTATTGGTAGTCTGTGTCCAATCCATTAAATACCAATCTAATTCTGCACCTGAGACTTTTTCTGCAATCCTTATAAAATCGTTAGGTGTTGGATGTTTAAAAGCCCATTCTTTAAAATAACGCAACAGTGTTTTGTTTAAATTCTCTTTACCTATTATATATTCAAGCTGAGAAAGAAAAACAGCACCTTTGCTGTATGCGGCAATACTATATCCAGTGTTGGTGTGATAACGATCTGCTTGAGTAGATTGGGGTTGTTCTTTACCACTGGTAGCAATATAATTATACCCTCTGTATGAGCTTGAGTTTGGATTCTTTTTTTGTTCACTCATTATTTCATTCATAGCTAAGCTAGAAATGTAGGAGGTAAACCCCTCGTCCATCCACTCGTGCTTACTTTCGTTTGTGGCTAATAAAAACTGAAACCATGTGTGAGCCAATTCATGAGCTGTGACTCCGATTAAACTTTTTAATTTTCTTTTACCAGTAATTAAAGTACACATCGCATACTCCATACCTCCATCACCACCCTGGACAACAGAATACTGTTTGTAGGGATAATCGCCAATATGTTTGTTAAAATAAGCTAGTAGTTGCGCTGTTTTTTCTTGTAGAACCCTCCAATTTTCAATAATATCAGGATGGTTTTTATAGTAAAAGTTTAACGTAACCCCATTAGGTCCCGGATAGGTATCGTGGATAAAATCTTTATCAGCTGCCCAAGCAAAGTCATGAACATTTGGAGCTTTAAAATGCCAGGTTCTGGTTTTTCCTTTTGATTTTTTGCCCAATCCATTTTTATCTCCATTTTGAAGATATCCCGTACCCCCAATGATATAATTTTCATCAAGTTTTATTTTAACATCATAATTACCCCAAACACTATGAAATTCACGAGCGATGTAGGGGGTTGCATGCCAACCTTCAAAATCGTATTCAGCTATTTTTGGAAACCATTGTGTCATAGAATAAGCTATACCCTCTGCGTTATTTCTCCCTGATCGCCTTATTTGAACTGGTATTTGAGCGTCCCAATCCATTTTAAATACGGTAGATCTGTTAGGTAAAATAGGCCTATTTAAGTCAACTTCTAATATAGTTCCAGCAACCTCAAAAGCCAAAAGAACACCATCTTGCGTTAATCGTTGAGGTTTTATAAAACCAATTTCTGTAGGTGATAATTTAGAAATACGATCTCCGACTCTTTTATCCGAATCTTCAATATTTCTGGAGCGAACATCCATTTCGCTTCCAGGCTGAAAGGCATTAAAATATAAATGATAAAACACCCGATACAAAGTATCAGGTGAGTTATTAGTATAAGTTAGCTCTTGAACACCTTTATATCGGTGAGTTTCAACATCTAAATCTATAGCTATTTTGTAGTCTACTTTTTGTTGCCAATAAGAGCTGTTATTTTGGGAAAACCCCACACCAAATACTATTAAAAAAAATAGCTTTAAAACCAACTTCATGTAGTTACATTTTGCTTGCTAAAATTAGCGCGTTATATAAATTTACTGTTTTGCCAGATTTAGAAATAGCAGTAAACGGCTGCATATTAGATTCATCACCACCAACAATTACTGAGGAAGAAAAGCTTAAGCCGCTATCCATTAACACTTGCTTTACTTGTTTGGCAGATAGTTTTGGGTAACAAGAGCGAACCACGGCTGCCACTCCCGCAACGTTAGGTGATGCCATTGATGTTCCTTGTAGATACTCATAAGTGTCTAGTGGAGTTGTCGACCAAATTTTTACACCGGGTGAAAATAAATCAACATTTGCTGCTCCATAATTTGAAAATGTAGCAACCATCTCTTTTCCATACTTATAGTTTAAAGCTCCAATTGTGATAAAGTTATCACTAATCTCTTCACCTTTTATTATTTCATCGTTGGGGTAACTCACTACAAGATCTAAATTGTTTGCATCATTTCCTGCCGCATTAACGATTAATACATCTTTTTTAGCAGCATATTTAATAGCGTCCCAAACCCACTCTGGGTTTTGTGAATACGCTTTACCAAAACTAGTGTTGATTACCTTTGCGCCATTATCAGCTGCATAGCGGATTGCTAACGCCACATCTTTATCATATTCATCACCATCCGGGACAGCTCTTAATGCCATGATTTCAACATTTTGAGCTACCCCATCCATTCCAATATTATTAGCTCTTTGTGCAGCAATAATACCAGCTACATGAGTTCCATGTCTTGCATCTTCTTTCTTTGTATCTGGTCCATCAACATCATTATTGCCATAAACTTTATCATTAATGTCGTATGGATTATCTTTAAGCACAGCTCTAAAATCTGTATCCATTGTGAAGTGATTTTTTAATCGGCCTTGAAAGTATTGAACTCCTCTATTAAGTCTATTTTTAAAATCAGGAATAGAGCCTCCATAAGCAAGCATTTTAGAAATAACACCAATGTTTTTTTGGTCTTCTTCTGTTGGATCTGTAATTGCAGCTAAATCTTCAGCATTGTAATTCTCTTTTCCTATTTTTTTAGAAATAACCTCATGAGCAACCGTTACTTGATTAAGCATCTGGCTATATCTATCAAAGTTTGCTTTTATTTCTTTGTGCTCCTTACTATACTCTGCTTTTGCGCTTTCGTAAAGATCAAAAATAGCTTTTTTACTTTCTTCAACATCCGAACTGCTTTTTCCTTCAAAAAGATCATTATATCTTCTTATAATACGGACGAATTCAAGGTTTTCACCGACAATATCACCAAGAAAGTTCCACCCATATATATCATCAATATATCCGTTTTTATCATCGTCAATTCCGTTGTCTGGAATTTCATTTTCATTCGTCCACATTACGTTTTTTAAGTCTTCGTGCTCAATATCAATGCCACTATCAATTACAGCAACAATTACTTTTGTGCTCTTCAAATTAGGAATAAGCTCTGCATAAGCTTTATCAACACTCATACCGGGTATGGTGTCAGAAACCAAATCACTGTAGCTCCAGCTTTTAAGTTGAGCATCTTCTATTTCAGTAGATTTTGATGTTTTTTCGTTTGTGTTTTTTAAAAGTGCCGCATTTATGGGCTTTACAGTACTCCCACAACTTGTTAATAAAATTGTTGTTGTAGCTGCGAATAAGAAAGGTTTTAATTTTTTCATTGTTATATTTAATTAAAAAATTCATTAATCGTAAAACTCTCGTCGAGACGAACTCCTTTATCGGTATGTTTTACAGTAATAATTGGATTATGAGCATCATGCTCTAAAAATAAATAGTAATTATTGTTAGCTGCCAAATTTAGAAATTTTTCTTTTTCCGGCATAGTTAATAAAGGTCTTGTGTCATATCCCATCACAAAAGGCAGCGGTAAATGTCCTGCGGTTGGTAATAAATCTGCCATAAAGACTACTTTTTTTCCTTTGTAATTAATATGCGGAATCATTTGTTTTTCGGTATGTCCGTTTGCAAAAAAAATGTCAAAATTGATTTTTTTTGATTCTAAAAAATCACCATTGTGGCTCTCAACAAAATTTAATTGCCCACTTTCTTGTATTGGAATTATGTTTTCGGATAGAAAAGATGCTTTTTCCCGACGATTTGGTTTTGTAGCCCAATTCCAGTGATCTTTATTACTCCAATAAGTTGCATTTTTAAAGGAAGGCTCATAACCGGTTTTATTTTTGTTCCACTGTATAGCGCCGCCACAATGATCAAAATGAAGATGAGACAAAAATACATCTGTAATATCATCTTTGTGAAAACCTTTGTTGTTCAATGAAGACTCCAAGCTATGATTTCCCCATGGATAGTAATATCCAAAAAACTTATCACTTTGTTTATTCCCCATACCTGTATCTATTAAGGTAAGTCTATTGCCATTTTCGATTAAAAGACAGCGAGCAGCAATATCTATCATATTATTACTGTCAGCTGGATTTGTTTTAGACCAAATAGACTTAGGAACTACGCCAAACATAGCTCCGCCATCTAATTTAAAATTACCTGCTTCAATAGGGTGTAATTCCATAGGCTAGCAAAGGTAATTAAACATATGAATAAGGACAAAATCTTATGAGATTATTAGGGTTTTGTGCTAATTTGTATTTGAATCCTCATTTTTAGCACCAATAGTATTGGTTTATTTATTGAGGATTGTAGCTAATTTTTCTCCATAATCTAAAAAAGCAATGGTCTCATCTGTCCGTGCTAATTTAATTTTATCAAATATTAAAAGCGCATTGCCATTACTTTCAATATGGTAAATCTGCTGGTTTTCAAAAAAGCGAACAATTTCTTCTGTGAAAAAAGTGCGAATTTCAGATTCATTATTACCCATAAGTAAGAATTTTTTAGAAAAATCAGGATACATTTCAAAATCAATATCTTTATAGCCTGTAAACGCCATTACCCTATCAAAAATTTTCCCCAAAACCCCTTCTTTTTCCATTGAGAAAACAGGTATTTTTTTATTTAACCTTAATACCATTAAAGTGGTATTAAAAGTTTCGGCTGTAAAAGCTTGCCCCTCATTAAAAGTTATATCTACGATTTCCCAAGAAATACCCATCCCGAGAAACGAGCCTTTTAAGCTGTTATATTTTCGTTCAATAGGCCTAATTTCAAAAAAGTGAAACTTTTTTAAATAGTCCGTCTTCCAATCAACTTGACTCGAGAATTGAAACCCTTTTTCAGTTGCTAAATTTCTTAAACGTTTTTGTCTTTGAGATAATTTAGCGTCAGAGCTAGTTAAACAAATTTTCAAAGCTCTATTATGGTTAGATGACGATACGTGTGAGTCCAATCCAGTAATAAAAACGTTACCTCCAGAAGCTCTTTGTGTTTTTAGATATTCCGCCAAGTAATCCATGTAGGTAATACCTACCAATCTTGTTTCTGACAAATCAATATTGACATCAGCTCCTTGGGGTATTTCTGCTATTAGTTTATCGATTTTTAAAATCCCTAAAAAATTCGCAATTCCATTAATTTTTAGATCGAAAGCATTATCAGATAATTTTACGAGCCTAGTCCTTGACTTATAAACCATTTTAAAAAATTGTGGAACGGATAACTTCGCTAATAGCATATGTGTAACAAGCGCAAGTAATAAGCCACCAACTAAGCCAATCAATAAATTGGTATATAGCGTTAAAACCATTGTAAATACAAAGAAAATTAATTGTTCTGTTCCTTGGTTGTAAGCCTGTTTAAAAACTGCAGGTGATGCCAATTTAAAACCAGTATACACAAGTAAAATAGCAAAAGCACATAAAGGAACCTGTCTCATTATTGGGCTTAATAATACGATAAAAACTAACAACAAAAGACCTTGATACATATTTGACCATTTAGTTTTTGCACCATTGTGAATGTTTACAGTACTTCTAATAATCACAGCAATGATTGGCAGTCCTCCAATTAAACCAGCGACCATTGTGCTTAAGCCTATACCTGTTAAGTCTTTATTTAAGTTTGTCTTTCGTCTATATGGATCAATTTTATCAACGGCTTTAGCAATAGCTAAAGACTCTATACTCGTAATAATTAACATAGAAAATACTGTTGTCCAGAATTCAAGTGTGTTAATCTTACTAAAGTTAGGATGCATTATTGATTCCATTATTGAATCAGGGATATCTAATAGTAAGTCAGGGCCTATATCGTAGGCTTTTCCTAAAAATGAAATCGTTTGTTGGTCAAAGAAATTAAACACATATACAAACGGAATAGACAGTGCTATAACCCACATCGGCGCAGGTAAAAGATGAAAAAAACGATAACTAGTTTTAGAGTGAAACAACAACAGGAGCAATCCAGTTAAAGCGATGATCAAAACAAATGGATTGGCTTCTGGCAACAACAAAACAGCATCAATTAGATTTTCTATAATACTACTACTGTCAGAATGTGTACCCATCGCAACATGGATTTGTTTTGCAAAAATGATGATTCCTATCGCTGCTAATATACCGTGAATTACAGAAGAATGAAAAATCTCTGCTAACCTTCCTAATTTAGCTAAGCCAAGTAGCATTTGAATTGCACCTGAAATCACCACAGCCGCCAAGACATAATTAAATGCTTGTCCTGAGCCATCATCCATCAATACAATGCCCAAAAGAATTACTCCGATAACTCCTTTAGCGGGTCCATTGACCGAGATGTGGCCACCCCGATATAAAGTGGTCACAACCCCTCCAATAATAGCAGAGAGAATACCAGACATTGCAGGCGCCCCTGCAGCAAGAGCAATTCCTAGTGAAAGAGGTAAAGCAATAAGAGCCACACTTACTGCAGCAATTAAATCGCTTCGCCAATTTTGAATTAACCCCGGAATACCTTTTTTTGGTATGCTATCCATTTTAAAGATTTGATGGTTTTGTTTCTAAATAGCTAAAATAGTAAATATTAAGAATTATTTTATATTGTAACAGAAAGAGAAACCTTCAACGGTATTATAATAGTTACAATTCTTCGGGTGCCAGCTCTAAATATAAGCCATCTAACCCTTTAGTTACAGATATTTGACAACTTAATCTACTATTTTGTTTAACGTTAAAAGCCTCAGATAACATAGCTTCTTCTTCTTCTCCTTTTTCTGGGATAGTGTGTTTGGAATGAATATAACATTGGCAAGAAGCACACATAGCCATGCCGCCACAAACCCCAATAGTTCCCTCTGGAGCCAACTCATATGACCGTACAATTTCCATAATATTCATAGCCATGTCCGTTGGTGCTAAAATTTTATGAACATGTCCATCACGATCCTTTATGGTTATGTTAATGTCAGACATATTTAATCATTATGATTAAGCGACTGAATGACGGGTTTTTTAGCTTCCTTCCTTGTGCCGTCAAAACCGTCAACACCACTTACTGTGGTATATCTAAAAATATTTTTTTTACCAGGATTTATTATTTTAAATGCAGATTGGCACATTAGTGTTGCTTCGTGAAATCCACACAAAATAAGTTTTAACTTTCCAGGGTATGTATTGATATCGCCAATCGCAAATACACCAGGAACGTTTGTTTGATAATCAAAAGTGTCTACTTTAATTGCATTTTTTTCAATTTCTAACCCCCAATCAGCAATAGGTCCAAGTCTTGGCGACAAACCAAAAAGAGGAATAAAATGATCTAAGTTAATAATTGTATCAACTTGATCTTTTGTGATAACAATTCTCTCTAATTTTTCTTTTCCCCCAAGTTGAGTAATCTCAGCGGGGGTAATGATATTTATTTTCTTTAGTTTTTTTAATTCTCTTGCTTTTTCAAGAGAATCTAAAGCACCCCTAAATTCATTTCTTCGATGGACAAGCGTAACTTCCTTAGCAATATCTGCCAAATAGATGCTCCAATCTAGAGCTGAATCACCACCCCCAGCAATAACAATACGCTTTTTTTTATAAACAGTAGGGTCTTTAATAATATATTCCACTCCTTTACCCTCGTAAAAATTTAAGTTATCGAGACTAGGTTTTCTGGGTTCAAAACTTCCTAAACCACCAGCAATAGCAATTACTGGCGCTTGATGCTCTGTTCCTTTGTTTGTTACAACGATGAACATTCCATTTTCATCCTTAGAAATCTTTTCAGCACGCTCCCCAAGAGTAAAACCTGGCTCAAATTGTTTGCATTGCTCTAATAAGTTGTTGGTTAGATCTCCAGCAAGAATTTCAGGAAAACCAGGAATATCATAAATAGGTTTTTTTGGATAAATTTCGGAACACTGTCCTCCAGCTTGAGGAAGGGCGTCTATAAGGTGACATTTAAGTTTAAGTAAACCCGCTTCAAAAACTGTAAACAAACCAGTTGGCCCAGCTCCAATGATTAAGATATCCGTTTTTATCATTTTAATATTTTTTCAAAATTGAAATTGCAAAATTACAAAGCTTTTATCTTTTTTATTGATTTTGAAGATTTTTTATGCTCGAAGTAAATTTATTTAAGGTCAAAAGTATTGAGTTTTTGATTTAATAGGGGTATTTTATAATAACTTTATGAAAACAGATTCTTTATAATACGGAGATAAATTTTAGTTTTGTTTTTCAAAATAGAGTTGTGGCTATTAAAATTACAGATGAATGTATTAATTGTGACGCCTGTGTTGCAGAATGTCCAAACAATGCAATTTATGAACCAGATCAGGAGTGGTCTTTTTCAGACGAAACAATTTTAACAGGACTAATCACCTTACCTGATGGTTCTGAGGCAGATGCTGACGCACAAAATAAACCAGGGTCTGACGAGTTTTATTATATAGTGACTGATAAATGCACAGAATGCAAAGGTTTTCACGAAGAGCCTCAATGCGCAGCCGTTTGTCCTGTTGATTGCTGTGTGCCTGATGAAAAAAACATAGAATCTGAAGCTTATTTACTCAGCAAAAAATCTTGGATGCACGGAGAATAAATCCCTACTACTTTAATCATTCAATTTAAGTACCGCCATAAAAGCCTCCTGAGGTATTTCTACATTACCTACCTGGCGCATTCGCTTTTTACCTTTTTTCTGTTTTTCAAGTAGTTTTCGTTTACGTGAAATATCACCACCATAACATTTTGCAGTAACATCTTTACGAAGCGCTTTTACCGTTTCTCTAGAAATAATTTTTGCTCCAATCGCAGCTTGTATAGGAATATCAAATTGTTGTCTTGGGATTAGTTGGCGAAGCTTTTCACACATCTTTTTACCTACATCATAAGCATTATCTTGATGTAGTAAAGCAGATAAAGCATCAACAGGGTTACCATTTAATAAGACATCTACCTTTACTAATTTAGAAACTCGCATACCTATTGGATGATAATCAAAAGAAGCATATCCTTTAGAAACTGTTTTTAAACGATCATAAAAATCGAAGACAATTTCAGCCAGAGGCATATCAAAAGATAATTCAACCCTTTCAGGGGTTAAATACGTTTGATTGGTAATCTGACCGCGTTTTCCAATACATAGCGACATAACGGAACCAACAAAGTCTGATTTTGTGATGATAGAAGCCTTGATATAAGGCTCTTCTACCCTATTCAAACTTGATGGCTCTGGTAAATCGGAAGGATTATTTACTAACAGTATTTCATTTGCTTCTTTATTGGTATAAGCGTAATAAGACACATTTGGAACTGTAGTAATCACTGTCATTCCAAACTCTCGTTCTAAACGTTCCTGAATAATTTCTAAATGGAGCATTCCTAGAAAACCACAGCGAAAACCAAAACCAAGCGCAGCTGAGCTTTCTGGTTGAAAAACTAGGGAAGCGTCGTTAAGTTGAAGCTTTTCCATGGAATTTCTTAACTCCTCGTAGTCATCTGTATCTACAGGATATATTCCCGCAAAGACCATTGGCTTAACATCTTCAAAACCATCAATTCTATTTTTAGTTGGATTTTTAAAATCGGTAATTGTATCGCCCACTTTTACTTCTTTGGCCTCTTTAATCCCAGTGATTAAATAACCTACATCTCCAGCTTTTACGCTGCTTTTTATTTCTTGTTTTAATTTAAGAGCCCCAACTTCATCGGCATAATAGTCATTATTGGTTGCCATAAATTTAATGTGTTGGCCTTTTTTAATTTCTCCATTCAATATTCTAAAATAGGTTTCAACCCCTCTAAAAGGATTGTAAACAGAATCAAATATTAGAGCTTGTAAAGGCTTGTTTACATCTCCTTTGGGTGCCGGTATTCTTTGAATAATAGCCTCTAGAATATTCTCAATTCCAATTCCTGTTTTAGCACTCGCTGGAATTACTTCTGCCACATCACAACCTAAGAGCCCAACAATGTCATCAGTTACTACCTCTGGATTTGCAGATGGTAAATCAACTTTGTTTAAAATAGGGATAATTTCTAAATCATTTTCAAGAGCTAAATACAAATTAGATATGGTTTGAGCCTGAATACTTTGGGCAGCATCAACTACCAACAAAGCTCCTTCGCAAGCAGCAATTGACCTAGAAACCTCGTAAGAAAAGTCGACATGTCCAGGAGTATCTATTAAATTTAATACATAGGTTTCTCCCTTGTAGGCA
>SGZH01000020.1 GCA_004214175.1 Flavobacteriales bacterium
GTGTTGTTTTTATTGGCTAATACACAATCCTTTTCTAATATCTGAAGTACTCGCCATATTTTTTTTGTTAGTTAGAAAAATAACCTTTCATTATTCCTCGCTTAGAATTTTTTATAAATTGTAATATTTCATCTCTTTCATTAGTTGCTTCCATTTCAGCTTCAATTAGCCTAGATGCTTGAGTGTTATTATAGCTTTTTTGATATAATATTCTATATATATTTTGAATCTCTCTTATTTTTTCAGATTTAAAACCTCTTCTTCGTAATCCGATGGAATTTATACCTACGTAAGACATTGGTTCCCTTGCTCCTTTAACAAAAGGTGGGACATCTTTTCTTACTAGTGAACCACCAGTAATAAATGCATGTTGGCCAATAGTACAAAATTGATGTACCGCAGTCATACCAGCTAAAATTACATGATTCCCAACGGTTACATGACCGGCTAAAGTACTACTATTTGAAAAGATACAATTATCACCCACAACACAATCGTGTGCAATATGACAATACGCCATAATTAAACAATTTTTCCCAACAACGGTTTTACCTTTATCAACCGTTCCTCGATTTATGGTAACATACTCTCGTAATGTAGTGTTATCACCAATTTCAACAATAGTTTCTTCGTCTTGGAATTTTAAATCTTGAGGGACAGCAGAGATAACTGAACCAGGAAAAATATTACAATTTTTACCTATTCGGGCTCCTTCCATAATAGTTACATTAGATCCAATCCAAGTACCCTCTCCTATTACAACATTATTGTGTATTGTTGTAAAAGGTTCAATAACTACATTTTTAGCAATTTTTGCGCCTGGATGAACGTAAGCTAGTGGTTGATTCATTTATATGTTTTTAGTTTTTACAATTTGAGCCATTAATTCAGCCTCAGTTACTAGTGCACCATTTACAAATGCCTTTCCTGTCATTGCACAAATTCCCCTACGAATTGGTTCGTCTAAAGTAAGATCAAAAATTAATGTATCTCCTGGATTTACTTGTTTTTTAAACTTAACATTATTTATTTTTAAAAAATAGGTTAGATAATTTTCAGGATCTGGAACTTTACTTAATGCTAAAATCCCTCCTACTTGAGCCATAGCCTCTACAATTAATACTCCTGGCATAACGGGAGCTCCAGGAAAATGACCTTCAAAGAAAGGTTCATTCATAGTTACATTTTTTAAACCAACAACACGATTTTCTGTCAAATCCAATATTTTATCTACAAATAAAAAGGGAGGTCTATGAGGTAAAACTTCCATAATAGCATTGATATCTTTGACAGGCTTCTTTAGTAAATCAAAAACTGGAACTTTATTTCTTTTTTCTAATTTAATAATTTTAGATAATTTTTTTGCAAACTGTGTATTTACAAAATGTCCAGGCTTATTCGCAATTACTTTACCTCTGATTCGAGTCCCTACCAATGCTAAATCCCCTATTACATCTAAAAGCTTATGTCTTGCGGCTTCATTTGGATGGTGTAAATTCAAATTATCAAGAATACCATTTGGTTTTACAGAGATATCATCTTTTCCAAATGCAACACGCAACTTATCCATCGTTTCTGGGGACAATTCTTTATCTACATAAACAATTGCATTATTTAAATCTCCACCTTTTATCAAACCATTATCTAAAAGCATTTCTATTTCATGTAAAAAGCTAAAAGTTCTAGCATCTGATATTTCAGATTTAAATTTAGATATATCATCAATTGATGCATTTTGCGTACCTAATATGTTGGTACCAAAATCCACCATTGTTGTTAGTTGATAGTTGTCAGAGGGCATTACTATTATTTCGCTACCTGTTTTCTCATCCTTGTAAGTTATAATGTCATTAACTACATATTCTTCAACAAATGCTTCTTGTTCTCTAAATCCTGCTAATTCGAGTTTCTCAACAAAAAATTTAGAGGATCCATCCATAATAGGTGGTTCGGAAGCATCTAACTCAATAATACAATTATCAATACCTAATCCAACTAAAGCAGCTAATACATGCTCAGAAGTATTAATAGTAACACCGTGTTTTTCAAGGTTTGTTCCTCTTTGAGTAGTAACTACGTAATTTGCATCTGCTTCTATTAATGGTTTTCCTTCTAAATCTACACGAATAAATGAATAACCATAATTTTCTGGAGCAGGCTTAAAAGTCATTGTTACAGATTTTCCAGTATGTAATCCTACACCAGAAAGAGAAACTTCTTTAGCTATGGTTTTTTGTTTGATATCTAGACTAGTCATTGGTAATAGTTTTCTCTAATATACTTATTCTATTCATAGTTTTTGGTAAATTTTTAAAATGAACATAACTTTTGTTATAATCACTATATGGTAAAGCTGGTGATCCTTGTAATGTTTCGTTATCTTTCAAATTTCGACCGATACCACTCTGTGCTTGAATTTTTACATTATTCCCTATGGTAATATGTCCGACAATTCCAACTTGCCCACCTATCATACAATTTTCACCGATTTTTGTTGAACCAGCTATTCCGGTTTGTGCAGCAATAACAGTATTTTTTCCAATTTCTACATTATGTGCAATTTGTATATGATTATCAAGTTTCACACCTTTTCTTATAATAGTAGAACCTAAAGTAGCTCTATCTATTGAGGTCGCAGCACCAATATCAACATTATCTTCAATTATAACATTACCAGTTTGTGGTACTTTTATAAACTCACCCTGTTCATTTGGAGTAAATCCAAACCCATCAGCTCCTAGGATAGCACTACTATGAATAACGCAGTTATTACCAATTAAGGTATCTGAATATATTTTTGCTCCAGAGAATAATATAACATTGTCTCCAATCACTACATTATCACCGATGTAAACATTAGGATAAATTTTTGTGTTATTTCCAATCTTAATATTATCTCCTAAATAAGCAAAGGCTCCTATATAGATATTATCACCATATATGGCACTTTTTGATATAAAGACAGGGCTTTCGATTCCTGTT
Organism: Flavobacteriales bacterium; assembly: GCA_004214175.1. Lineage (GTDB taxonomy): Bacteria > Bacteroidota > Bacteroidia > Flavobacteriales > Flavobacteriaceae > Marifrigoribacter. Next base: position 2,983 of record SGZH01000020.1, read on the forward strand.
TTATTCATTTTTACTTGATTGTAATATTCCAATAATTTTGAAAAAGATTTATAGGCATCTTCAACTCTAATCAAGGTACTATTGATTTCTTTTTCAGCCTTGAAAATCTTATTAACTATGACTATTGAGGCTTTGGTAGTATATATAAACTGTGTGTATTTTGGATTGGCAAGAAAGCTTAAGCTTTCAGGTTCTCCTTCTTCTATTTTAGAAAGTTTAGAGACTTCTATTTCAGGATTACCTTCAACTTCACCTTCTAAAATAACTGCGATTTGCGCTGCTGTAAATTTCAAAATAATAGTTTTATAAAATATTCATTTAGTGCAAAAGTAAAAAAAAAAGGTTTAGTTATTTGTTTTTGGGTAGCACATATAATTCTTGACCACTTTTTTTGATAACGCTTTTAGGTTAAAATGATCACTAGCATTTGCAACATCTATAGTTTTTCCTTGCTTAGTGTACAAATCTATGGTCTCTTTATTCATACTATAGGCTTGATTTGTAATTTGTCCTTTAAAAACAAAATAAGAGGCTTCCTCGTCGGTAATTGAATATAAATCCATTAATTTTTGTTTGGATTCAATTAAATAATCTTTGTCAAATTCTTCTATTTGAATTTCAATTTTAAGTAATTCTCTATTTAATAACATCTTAGATATATTACTCAACACAAAATCATCTTCGTATTGCCAAGATTTCATTGCAGAAATTATATCATAATCATCTAAATTAGCAAATTCATCAAGAATTTCGCTGTTAATTGTTTGTTTAGTTATTTTTCGATTAAGGAAAAAATTTAAATGTTTACTGGCTTTAACAACCACTCCGTTAGTAACCAAATATTTTGCTCTTTTTAGGAGTCTGGTCAATAATTGTTCAGCAACTAAACTTGTTTTGTGTAAGTATACTTGCCAATACATTAATCTTCGTGCTATAATAAATTTTTCAACAGAGTAAATACCTTTTTCTTCAACCACCAGCTTATCCTCCACTACATTTAACATACTAATTAATCGCTCCGAATTAATAGAACCTTCTGAAACTCCTGTATAAAAGCTATCACGCTTTAAATAATCTAAACGATCCATATCTAATTGCCCGGAAATTAATTGATAAAAAAAGTTTCTATGGTAGTTGTCACTGAAAATTTGAATTGCCAATGTTAATCTGTTGTTAAATTTTTTATTAAGCTCAGACATAAATAATAATGAAATAGTCTCATGATCTATTCCCTCAACTATACTATGTTCCATCGCGTGAGAAAAAGGACCATGACCTATATCGTGAAGCAATATGGCTATATACAAAGCTTCGGATTCTTCAGTAGAAATTTTTACACCTTTAAAGACAAGGGTTTGAACCGCTTTTTGCATTAAATACATCGCTCCAATAGCATGTTGAAATCGAGTGTGATGAGCTCCTGGATAAACCAGATACGACATACCCATCTGAGAAATTCTCCTTAACCTTTGAAAGTACCGATGTTCAATAAGTTCAAAAATGATTGGACTTGGTATGGTAATAAAACCATAGATTGGATCGTTAATAATTTTAAGCTTGTTCTGGAAATTCAAAATTTATTTTTTTGATTTTAATTTAGTATTAAAGAAAGACAAAATTATTTTTGTATTTGAGAATAAAATCTTTAATTTAAAACAAATATACATATATGAGTAAAATAAAAGTACTTTGGGTCGATGATGAAATAGAATTATTAAAGCCACATATTATTTTTCTTGAAAAAAAAAATTATGACGTTATAAAAGCTTTGAGTGGAACTGAAGCCCTCGAAGAAATAAAAAAACAGAATTTTGATATTGTATTTCTTGACGAAAATATGCCAGGTCTCACTGGGATTGAAACTTTAGCAGAAATAAAAGAATATCAGGCAAACCTTCCTGTGGTAATGATAACAAAAAGTGAAGAGGAATATATCATGGAAGAGGCTATTGGATCTAAAATTGCTGATTACCTCATAAAACCTGTTAATCCGAACCAAATATTATTAAGCTTAAAAAAGAATCTTGACCTCACTAGACTTGTATCTGAAAAAACGACCTCTTCGTATCAGCAAGAATTTAGAAAAATTGCTACTGACTTGTCAATGATCAACAGCCATGAAGAGTGGATTGATATGTACCAAAAACTTGTTTATTGGGAATTAGAACTTGAAAATATTGATGATTCTGGTATGTTTGAAATTCTAGAGTCTCAAAAAAATGAGGCAAACATTCAGTTTTGTAAGTTTATCGATAAAAGTTACCCTAAATGGTTTAACTCAGAGGAAGGCAATCCAACTCTATCTCACACCTTATTTAAAAATAAAGTTTTACCTGTAATTGAAAAACAAAAAACACTATTTGTAGTAATAGATAATTTAAGATATGATCAATGGAAAGCTTTTGAGCCTTTTTTAAATAGTAGTTTTAAAAAAGATTCCGAAGAACTCTATTATAGTATTTTACCAACTGCAACTCAGTATGCAAGAAACTCTATATTTTCTGGTTTAATGCCAGGTGAAATGGAAAGATTACATCCAAATCTTTGGTTAAATGATACAGATGAAGGTGGTAAAAATATGTTTGAAAAAGATTTTTTAGAAGCTCAATTACAAAGACTTGGTAAAAAACTTAATTGGAGTTACCATAAAATATCCAGTTTAAAGCAGGGAAAAAAATTATCTGATAATTTTAGATCCTATAAAAACAATGAGTTAATTGCAGTAGTTTATAATTTTGTAGACATGCTTTCTCACTCCAAGACTGAAATGGAGGTTATAAAAGAATTAGCCTCTACTGATAAATCCTATAGATCATTGACTCAAAGTTGGTTTAAAAACTCTCCATTGTTAGATATTATTCAACAAGCATCACAATTAGGATTTAAATTAATTATTACAACAGATCATGGAACTATAAATGTAAAATATCCGACTAAAGTCATTGGAGATAAAAATATAAGCTCCAACTTAAGATATAAAACCGGAAAAAGTCTTTCTTACGACGAAAAAGATGTTTTAGTTTCAAAAGACCCAAAAAAAATTCACTTACCGGCAATTAACATGAGTAGTTCTTTCATATTTGCAAAAAGTGATATATTTTTTGCATATCCCAATCGATACAATCATTTTGTAAGTTATTACAAGAATACCTATCAGCACGGGGGTGTTTCTATGGAGGAAGTTATGATTCCTTTCATCGTTTTAGACCCAAAATAGATATGCTTTTTTAGATTAAATATTTTGATAACAATCGGTAATAATTTGTATTTTTGGACAAACTTCCATGATGGAATTCAATTTTAATCTTCAAGACCTCCCCTTTGTTGCTAAGGAAATATTGCTAAAAGTTTCCAATAAAACACTTCTTTTTTATGGGACAATGGGAGTTGGAAAAACAACTTTGATTAAAGAAATATCCAAACAATTAGGAGTTACTGATGTTATCAATAGTCCTACTTTTTCATTAGTAAATGAATATGAAATAGCAAAAGATAAAATATATCATTTCGATTTTTACAGAATAAAAACTGAGGAAGAAGCACTAGATATAGGTATTGAAGATTATTTTTTTTCTGAACATTGGAAGTTGATTGAATGGCCTGAAAAAATAAGTAATCTTTTACCACCAAATAGTACAAAAATTGAAATGGATAAAAATAAAAATGGTACTAGAACTTTGAATATAATATTATGAAATAGTTTAATTTGCTTAACTTAGTACTTACAACAAACAAATAATGTCCAATATTAAATCTCCTTTTACAAAAGAACAGTTACTTCCCCAGGAAGAAACTCTTGAAATTAAAAATCAAAAAGGTGAACTCTTCATAGGATTGCCCAAAGAAACTCATTTTCAAGAAAAAAGAATTTGTCTAACGCCTGATGCTGTTGCGGCTATAATTGCTAATGACCATCGAGTTTTAATTGAAAAAGGTGCTGGTGAAAAAGCGGGATTTTCAGATACGGACTATAGTGAATCTGGCGCTGAACTTACTGAAGATAAAAAAAAGGTTTTTGCTTGTCCTATCATCCTAAAAGTTGAACCGCCTTCAATAGAAGAAATTGAGCTAATTCAACCCAAAACTATTTTAATAACAGCTTTACAACTCAAAACACGTAATAAAATTTATTTTGAAGCATTAGCAAAAAAGAAAATAACAGCTCTTGCTTTCGAATTTATTAAAGATGAAGCACATAGCTATCCTGCAGTTAAAGCGCTCAGTGAAATTGCTGGAACCGCATCGGTATTAATAGCATCTGAACTAATGGCCAATAACGATTTAAGTAATGGAATGCTTTTCGGTAATATAAGTGGTGTTCCTCCTGCTGAAGTTGTCGTTATTGGAGCAGGTACTGTTGGTGAATATGCCACTCGATCAGCACTTGGTTTAGGTGCCAATGTTAAAGTGTTTGATACCTCAATAACAAGATTAAGAAATTTTCAAGTTAAAGTTGGTAGACCTTTGTTTACCTCTACGTTACAACCTAAATATCTTATGAAAGCATTAAGACGATGTGATGTAGCTATTGGGGCTTTAAAAGGAACAAATAGGGCTCCGGTAGTTGTAACTGAAAACATGGTGGAAAAAATGAAAAATGGTGCTGTAATAATTGACGTGAGTATTGATTCCGGAGGCTGTTTTGAAACTACTGAAATTACAAGTCATGATAAACCAACTAAAGTAAAACATGGAGTTATCCATTATGGTGTTCCTAATATTCCAGCTAGATATCCTAAAACTGCCTCAATTTCTATCAGTAACATATTTACTCCATATCTTTTAAATATAGCTGAGTCTGGTGGTTTAGAAAATGCGATTAGATTTGATTCAGGTCTAAAAAATGGATTGTATTTTTATCGTGGAATTTTAACAAATAAGGCAGTTGCTGATTGGTTTGGTTTATCCTACAGCGATCTAAATATCCTCTTGTTTTAAAAATAATTTTTAAAAAAAAAAATTCTAATAGCTAAATAGGTAATGAGTATTTTAAAAAGGTTTGCATTTTATTTCGGAGGTTTTGCAATCGGAATTGTTTTATTATTCTTTTTTATTGGTGGTAGTGGAGCATCTTGTGAATTTGATTACAGTCCAAATGCTAGAGTATTAAAAAATATTCGAAATAAAGACCGAACGTTAAGTTTAAAAAGCATAGCTACTCTTCAAGAAAATCGACTAGATACTTCTTTTATTTCTGTAGCTCTTACAAATGGTAACGTGTTATTTTCAAAAAGCAATACCTCATTAGATTCCTGTAAAATATATCAAATAGAATTCCCGACAGCAATTGAATCTAAAATTAAATTGGTATATCTTACAATTGAAAATTGTGATAAAATTGCAATTGTACAAGAAATTGAGATCAAAAAATAAGCTATAACTTTCTTCTTTGTTTTTCTTTTTTAATGAGCGAAAGTTCTCTGCTTGTTTGGCCCGCAACTGAGGTATTTTCCTCAGCCCTCCTAATTAAATAAGGCATCACATCCTTGACTGGACCGAAAGGAATATATTTTGCAACACCGTAGCCTAATTTAGCTAGATTAAATGTTATATGATCACTCATGCCATAAAGTTGACCAAACCAAACTCTTGAGTCATTTTTCGCAATTTTTTTTTCTTTCATTTGATCGAGAGCTAAATAAGTACTTTCTTCATTATGAGTTCCAATGAATAATTCTATTTCACTTAAGTTATTTAAAATATAGTTTAAAACTTCGTTAAAACAAGTATCAGTGGCTGTTTTTGTTTCGCAAATTGGTGATTTATAGCCCTTAGCTTCAGCTCTTTCATTTTCTTTTTCAAGGTAAGCGCCCCTGACTATTTTATATCCTAATTTATATCCATTGGCAAGTGCTTTCTTGTGTTCTTCTTTTAAGTAATTTAATCGATCCCATCGATAGCATTGTAAAGTATTAAAAACGACTACCTTTTTCTGATTATATTTAGCCATTAAATTTGTACAGATTTCGTCTGCTGCTCCCTGTATCCAAGACTCTTCTGCATCTATTAAAAGTTTAATATTTGATTGTGAAGCGCTATTACTTGCTATATCAAATCTTTTCTTGACTTGTGACCACTCAATAACTTCTTGATCAGATAATTCTATTTTTTCAGTAACCTTATGAAACAATTCAAATCGTCCTAAACCAGTGGGTTTAAAAACAGAAAATGGCATAGCATTTTTAATTTTTGAAAAAGCTGTTAATTCAATAACTTTATTTAAAGTACTGATGAATTGTTCCTCTCCTTCCTTACCCTCAACTGAATAATCCAATACAGATTTAACCCCTAATTTTGATAGACTATCAACTACAGGCATACAGTCATTTTCATTGATACCACCACAAAAATGATCAAAAACAGTAGAACGAATTAAACCCTCCACAGGTAAGTGTGCATTTAAAGCGAATTTAGTTACTGCGGTACCAATTTTTACCAAGGGCTCTTTAGCAATCATTTTGAATAAAAAATAAGCACGCTCAAGTTGAGGATCACTTTTAAGTTTAAAAGCAACCTCGGTATTTTCAAAAATAGAATTGGTAGTCATTGTGATGAAGAAATATTAATTTACTAAAAAAATATATGCTGAAAATTACTATACAAAGGTAACAAATTTTAAAGTTTTTTTGTTTTTAAAACTTACAATGAACAATATTTAAGTATTGAAATTGTATTTAATCAATTTATATATTTAGCTTTGAAGTTTAAAAATTACCTATTATTAAAATTTGAGAGAAATCATTAAAAATAAAGGCTCGGTATATTTTAGTTCTTCAAAGTGGGATATCCTAAATACTAAGATTAATGATTTAAAACCATCCACCATCTTTATATTAGTGGATGCAAATACCTTAAAATATTGTTTAGCTTTTATGCTAAATAAATTAGAGATAAAAGACAATTATAAAGTACTAGAAATACAAGTAGGTGAAGTAAATAAAAACATAAAAACATGTGAATATTTATGGAATCAATTATCTAAAAATAGTGCCGATAGACAAAGTCTAATAATCAATCTTGGCGGCGGAGTGATAACTGACATAGGAGGTTTTGTGGCTTCCACTTTTATGAGAGGGATTCAATTTATTAATATTCCAACCACCTTATTAGCAATGGTTGATGCATCCATTGGAGGAAAAAATGGAGTCGATCTTGGAATTATAAAAAATCAAATTGGTGTCATCAACAATCCTGCTATGGTTCTAATCTGTAGAGAATTTTTAAACACCCTGCCAATAAAGGAACTTAATGCTGGATATGCAGAAGTTATCAAACATGGTATCATTGACTCTGAAAGTTATTGGGATAAAATTAAAAGTTTTAAGGAATTAAATATTGACGAAATGGATACTATTATTTGGGAATCGGTGCTAGTCAAAAATAACATCATTACCATTGATCCATCTGAAAAAAACATTAGAAAAACACTCAACTATGGTCACACTCTAGGACATGCAATTGAATCTTATAGTCTTGGTCACAATTCCATAACGTCCTTACTCCATGGTGAGGCTATAGCAATTGGTATGATTCTAACTACCTACATTTCACACATTCAATGTGGCTTCCCAAAAGAAAAGCTCAAAGAAATAAGCACTTACATATTCAATAAATTTAAAAAAGTTGAATTTGATCAAAATGATATTATAAATATCATCAAATTATTAGAGCACGACAAGAAGAAACTTGATAACAAAGTTTTATTTGTTTTGTTGAATGATATAGGAAAATATCAACTTAACTGTGAAGTGTCTCAAGATAAAATATTTAAAGCATTTGATTATTATCAGAATCTAGATAAAAATTAATTAAGGATGATTATCCTGATAGTAGGCTAGTTAATAGTCCAATAAATTCCAATATTAAAATTCCTTAAAAATAGAATGCATTAAACGCTTTTTGTCATTGATGCTTTCTTCAAGCGATATCATGGTTTCAGTTCGAGTAACTCCTTCAATATCATCTAATTGATAAATGATATTTTTAGCCTGGGTGGTATCTTTTGCTCTTATTTTACAAAAAATATTAAAACGCCCTGTTGTGACGTGAGCTACTGTAACAAATGGAATCTCACTTATACGTTCTAAAACAAATTGTGTTTGGGAGGTTTTGTTAAGAAATATTCCAACATAAGCGATAAAAGAATAGCCTAACTTTTTGTAATCCAGCGTAAGAGAAGAACCTGTAATTAATTTAACATCTTCCATTTTTCTTACCCTAACATGAACCGTACCGGCTGAAATATTTAGCTTTTTTGCTATATCAGTAAAAGGTGTTCTAGTGTTTTCAATTAAGATATCTAGAATCTTGTGATCGGTATCGTCTAATTTAAATTTTGACATTCTTTTAGTTGTAGAGCACTAATTTACTAACTAATACTAAAACTCAAAACAATTTTTATCAAAATATTTTAGTGATTCGTCTTTTTTATTACTGATAACTGAAATAACAGAGCCAATTTCAATAATATTTTGAGAATTCACTAACACATTCGCTAAATTTCCATCAATTTCTTTATGTCCAAATTTATTTTTTAAAGCACCAATATCTGTAAGGATTGGAATAAATTTTATTTTGTTGTGAACCAAAGACTCTTTAAATTGAATAGCTAATGATTTTTTTTTGGATTCATTACCAATAAAAACATTTCTTAAAATAAAATCATAATAATTTTTTTTATTTTCTGGGATTTTAAAATAATCTTTATAGGATTTAATATTAGTTGTTAAGTTATTTAATCCAAATAACGAAACAAAAGAATAAAACAAATATTTTCTTGTTTCCTCTCTAAGGTAATCATTGGAAATATGACCTGCTTCAAATAAAATTACAGGTACCCCACTCAATTGAAAAAAGTCACCAAAACAATTCTGATTAAATGTATCGTCATAACGACCAATTTTCCCTTTTATATAGCCCTCTAAATAGTTACTGATTCCTACAATCATTTTCATTGATTTTTTTCTTGATGAAGTTATCGTTTGCTCACTATTTGAAGAAGGAGATAAAAAGGAAATTGCAGCAGGAAAACCAGATTCTAAGCCAAAAATAGAACGTTGTCCGTGTAAATTAAGGCACAAATCGGGTTGGATACTATTAAAAGCATTGAATAAAATAACACTCTCAATTTGTGATAAATTTTGAGCATCTCGATTTAAATCGACACCATTAGCATTATTTCTTGTATATAAGCGTGCACCATCTGGATTTAACATCGGTATGACGTAAAAGGTGAATTTCTTTTTAAAGTTCCTAATTTCGCTCTTAAAATCATCAGATTTGGATAAAAATTTAAAAAAATCAAATAATGCTTTGGTAGTAGTTGATTCGTTACCATGCATTTGAGACCATGCAAAAACTTTAAAAGGTCCAGAACCAATTTCTACTAATGAAATTTCTTCACCTAATTCAGAAACTCCTAATTTAGTTATATTGAACTCTTCATTATATATTTTATAAAGAGGCTTTAGGTGATCTAGATTAAGATATCTACCACTTAAATTTGATTCAAAACCATCCGAAAACCAATCTTCAATATTCATACTCTAAAAAGTTAATATACAAATGTAATTAATGTACAGTTTACAATTGTAACGTCTCAAATTTAATTTTTTGTTTACATCTGAAAACATATTTAATTGAAATATTACATAATATTAAGCAAAAAACATACAAATTAATTAATTTTTATTTAATATATTGTTTATCAATATTTTATACATTTTTAATAAAGTAAAAGATTAATCTAAAAGTATATTTATTTAAAATTATTATTCTTTTAAAATCTTATCAATTACATTTGTAACCTACAAATTCTATTTATATATTATTACAATGGTAAACAACACAGATTTTGGTATAAGACTTCAAAAAATACTTGATTATTACAATATTTCAGCTGCAGAATTATCAAATCAAATTAAGTTTAATAGATCCACTATTTCTCACCTCCTATCTGGTAGAAACAAACCTAGTTTAGATTTTGTAATGAGAATTCTGCAAAAATATCCAGAAGTGGAATTGTATTGGTTATTAAACGGAAAAGGTTCTTTTCCATCAATTACAAAAAAATCTGTCTCAGCTACTAGAATTGAGCCTATTTTAACTTCAAACAAACATTTGACTAACTTAACATCTCATTCAATAAGTAATGCTGATGTAGATCAAATAGTAATATTTTTTAAAGACGGGACATTTAAGTCTTATAAAAATTAAGATATATCATTTAAAATTCAGAGTTTTGTATTAAAATAATTGGAATGAGAATTTGTGTTAGCTTATTTTTTCTGCTGCTAATTATAGGATGTTACAATCCTGAGCGTAATTGCCAAGATTTTAGGACAGGTACTTTTTCCTACGAGGCCCTCGTTGGGACAGAAATTCTTACTACCATATTTGTAAGAACGGATAGCTTAGAAATTGATTACTTTCAAAATAAGTCAGACACTTCCTCTATACGATGGATTAATGATTGTGAGTATATCGTCCAAAAAATAAATCCAAAAAACAGGGCAGAACAAAAAGCAATTCACATGAAAATATTGACCACTCAAAATAACACTTATCTTTTTGAATACAATATCGTTGGTGATTCTCAAAAACAGAAAGGAACTGCAAAAAAAATTAATTAATGCCTTTAAATATTGTACTTGTAGAGCCAGAGATTCACACGAATACTGGAAATATCGGAAGATTAAGTTTGGCTTCAAATTCAAACCTACATTTAGTAAAACCTCTTGGCTTCGAATTATCCGATAAACGCTTAAAAAGAGCAGGATTGGATTATTGGAAACATATTTCTTTATTTATCTATAATGACTTTGATGATTTTTTATGCAAAAATAAAAATAAAGAAATGGTTTTTCTTTCAAGCCATGCTAAAAAGAAACATTGGAACATCCCTTTTAAAGACAATATGTTTTTAATCTTTGGAAAGGAATCTGAAGGATTGTCCGAACAAATTTTAAAGAATCATCTTGACAAAACTTTTAGGATTCCTATTTATAATAAAAATATTAGAAGTTTAAATCTAGCGAACGCTGTAAGTATAGTAGTTTATGAGGGTCTTAAATCTATTCAATAAAATTAGAACAACCTAACAATCCATTGTAAGGAATTACATTAAGATTAATATTAGAGTTTTTAATTGAAACATAGGGCTGAAAGGAATTAGGTGGTTTTATAAAAATAAACTTATATTAAATATGGTGGTAATTAAAGTATACCAATAAAATTTCAGCACAAAACGTTTCAATTAAAAAAGAAGTGTTTGTCCTTCATTATCTATTTCAGGATCTACAGGATTATCTTTCTTTAAATTATCAGAAGAATCCTCTGGATAAACAGAAGTGTTTTGATCTTTTTTATCAGGTACAATCACATTAATCTCCTCGACCACCTCTAACTCTTCCAAAGGAGTTTCTACGATTGGCTCATAACGCAATGGTTCTTTAGGATTAATTTCGATTAATTTATCCTTAGTTAATTGATTTCCAAGAGCTGATATCCCTTTAATAGCAATAAAATCTTCTAATTTTATTTCTGTATTTTCTTGCCGTTCTTTACCTCTTTTCTTGGCAAAAACCAATTCAACAACAGGTCTGTAATCTGTGAAAACTGTTTCTAAGTAGGACTTTGAATGATCTGAAATTACTTTTTCTTCTTTATCTGGGTTTTCTATTAAAAATCGTTTTACATAAAAAAGCTCTTTTTCGCCTTCCCAATATATCACCGAAATAGGCTTTTTAGGATCCCACTTTTCCAAAACAATCATCGCATCATTAAAATGAAGAGTGATTTCTGGCACAACTGTTTTGACAATTCCGTTTTGATCAATAATTAATAATCTATCTTCACTTGTAAAATCACCTAAAAGTTCTCCTCGTTGATCTACATTTAATCGTTGTACGGTTTCATCAAACCAAATTTTTCTTGGTTTCAAGGTCGAGAGTCCTTTTTCTTTTAACTCAATTCTTTTCACAGAATACTTAGTGACTATATTTCCTCTAGACCCTCTACCCTTAACAATCATATCAGCGAAATCAAGATCAAATTTAAGTTTCTTTATACTACCTGTTTGTCTTAAAAGTACAGTTACTAATTCAGCTTCACCATTAGGGTTAGCAGTAAAATAAATTACTTTAGTTGATTTATTTCCTTTGGTTAAATCATAAGCTTTATCTCGGGTTATCGAAGTAACTGAAAATCTTTTAACGTAGGATGCTCCTCGTGCTCCATCCCTGTAAATCATATTGTAAATTGTACGTGTATCTTTTTTCTTAAAAACAGCGACGTGGATAATATCTTTTCCAATAAATATTTTTGCACCTACTTTGGTTACCATCATTTTACCATCTTGAGTAAAAACAATAACATCATCAATATCACTACAATCAGTAACATATTCGTCTTTTCTGAGACTGGTTCCAACAAACCCCTCTCCTCTATTTACATAAAGTTTAGTATTTCTAATGACTACTTTAGTAGCTTCAATATCGTCAAAAACTCGAATTTCTGTTTTTCGTTCTCTACCTTTTCCATAATCGGATTTTAGTCTTTTAAAATAATCTATTGCAAATTCGATTAAATGGTTTAAGTGATGTTTGATTTGAGCTATTCGATCTTCCAAGGCCTCTATTTTCTGTTGTGCTTTGTCAATATCAAATTTTGAAATACGTTTAATTTTTATCTCAGTCAAACGGACTATATCTTCCTCTACCACAGCTCTTTTTAAATGATCTATATGTGGCCTTAACCCCTTTTCAATAGCGGATATAACTCCTTTCCAAGTTTCTTCTTCTTCTATATCTCTATAAATACGATTTTCAATAAAAATTCTTTCAAGAGATGCAAAATGCCATTGTGCCTCTAATTCATTTAATTGAATTTCTAATTCGCTTTTCAATAAAGCTACAGTCCTGTCTGTTGAACTTTTAAGCATTTCATTGACACCGACAAACAATGGCTTATTATCTTCAATTACACAACCTAGAGGAGATATAGGTGTTTCACATTTTGTAAAGGCATACAGCGCATCTATGGTCTTATCTGGAGATATCCCATTTGGTAAATGAATCAATATTTCTACCTCTGCAGCAGTATTATCTTCAATTTTCTTAACTTTTATTTTCCCTTTTTCGTTTGCCTTTAAAATCGAATCAATTAGTGATGTGGTGGTGGTACTAAAAGGAATTTCAGTAATGGACAACATATTTTTTCCGTGATGATTAATTCTTGCCCTTGACCTCACTTTTCCTCCCCTTAACCCATTATTATAATTAGTTACATCAGCGATACCTCCAGTTGGAAAATCTGGATATAATTGAAACCTCTTACCTTGTAAGTGTTTAATTGATGCTTCTATTAATTCTATAAAATTATGCGGCAACACCTTTGTTGATAAACCTACCGCAATACCCTCTGCACCTTGAGCTAATAACAATGGAAATTTAACGGGTAAATTTATAGGCTCTTTCCTTCTACCATCGTAGGAGGCTTGCCATTCAGTGTTTTTTGGATTATAAACTACTTCTAGTGCAAATTTTGAAAGTCTTGCTTCTATATAACGGGATGCAGCAGCTCTGTCACCCGTTAGTATGTTTCCCCAGTTACCTTGAGTATCAATTAAAATATCTTTTTGACCTATTTGAACCATTGCATCAGCAATACTCATGTCTCCATGAGGGTGGTACTGCATTGTATGTCCTACAATATTGGCAACCTTATTGTATCGCCCATCGTCTAGGTCCTTTAAAGACTGCATAATTCGCCTCTGAACAGGTTTAAAACCATCTTCAATTGCTGGTACTGCTCGCTCTAAAATTACATAAGAGGCGTAATCCAAAAACCAATCTTTGTACATACCAGTAACTTTAGTTATGGTATCTTCACTTTGGTTTTCAGTAGAATTTAATTCCTCTTCATTATGGTCTAATTCTTCACTCATATTTAATAATATGTGTTTTCTTATTCAACAATTTCGTCCAACTCAACTTTTAAATTATTGATAATAAACTCTTGTCTATTTGGGGTGTTTTTACCCATGTAAAATGCTAATAAATCTTCTATACTCATACTCTTATCTAGCATTACTGGATCTAACCGAATATCATTTCCTATAAAATGTTTGAATTCATCCGGAGATATCTCACCTAATCCTTTAAAACGAGTAATTTCAGGTTTTGGTTTTAATTTTTCAATAGCTTTAACCCGCTCGTCATCAGAATAACAGTAAATAGTTTCTTTTTTGCTACGAACTCTAAACAACGGTGTTTCTAATATGTATAAGTGACCTTCTTTAATAACTTCGGGGAAAAATTGAAGAAAAAACGTAAGTAATAACAATCGAATGTGCATCCCATCAACATCAGCGTCAGTAGCAATAACAATATTGTTATATCGAAGATCTTCCATTCCTTCTTCGATATTTAAAGCAGCTTGAAGCAGGTTAAATTCTTCATTTTCGTAAACTACTTTCTTGCTCATTGAATAACAATTAAGCGGCTTACCACGCAGAGAAAAAACAGCTTGAGTATTTACATCTCGACTTTTGGTAATACTTCCACTAGCAGAGTCTCCCTCAGTTATAAACAAGGTAGACTCTAGTCGGCGCTCTTTCTTCATATCCCCTAAATGCACCCTACAATCTCTAAGTTTTTTGTTGTGCAAACTTGCTTTTTTTGCTCTGTCTTTTGCCAGTTTACGAATTCCTGTAAGATCTTTTCGTTCTCTTTCTGCTTGCATTATTTTACGTTGCAAAGCCTCTGCAGATTCGATGTTTTTATGTAAAAAATTATCTAGATTAGTTTTTATAAAATCATTGATGTAAGATCGTACAGTTGGGAGTTGACCCCCCATATCAGTTGAACCTAGCTTAGTTTTAGTTTGACTTTCAAAAACTGGCTCCATCACTTTTATAGCTATAGCAGACACTATTGATTTACGAATATCACTAGCATCATAATTTTTACTATAAAATTCTCTAACAGTTTTAACAATACTCTCTCTAAAAGCTGCTTGATGTGTTCCTCCTTGTGTTGTGTGTTGCCCATTAACAAAAGAATGGTATTCTTCACTATACTGAGATTTACTGTGAGTAATCGCAATTTCTATGTCTTCCCCTTTAAGATGAATTATTGGATACAACATGTCCTCATTTGGAATATTTTCTTCTAATAAATCCTTCAATCCATTTTCAGAGTGATATTTTTCACCATTAAAATCAATGGTTAATCCTGGATTTAAGTAGACATAATTTTTGAGCATCTTAACCACATACTCATTACGAAACTTAAATTTCTTAAAAATGTTTTCATCTGGAATGAAGCTAACCCTTGTCCCCTTTCGTTTTGAAGTTTCTTCAACTTCTGAATCTATTTTGAGTTCTCCTAATTCAAACTCAGCAAATTTAATTTGATTATCTCTAACAGATTCGACTCTAAAGTAACTTGACAGCGCATTTACTGCTTTGGTACCAACCCCATTTAGTCCTACAGCTTTTTTGAACGCACGTGAGTCATATTTCCCACCAGTATTCATTTTTGAAACCACATCAACTACTTTTCCTAGCGGAATCCCACGCCCATAATCTCTAACCCTAACTTCTTTATCTTTGATTCGTATTTCAATAGTTTTACCAGCTCCCATAACGAATTCATCTATACTGTTGTCAATGACTTCTTTTAAAAGGATGTAAATACCATCATCAGGTGATGATCCATCACCCAACTTACCAATGTACATTCCAGGTCTTAATCGGATATGTTCTTTCCAGTCTAAAGACCTTATATTCTCTTCTGTGTATTGTTGTTTAGCCATAGTTTAGGTAACCTGGCTAATATAAAATTTAGGTAGAAAAACTAAGGCTAAAAACAGGGAAAGTAATTAACAATAATAATGCTAAAATTGTTGAAAAATATATGAGTATTAAACGTTAAATCTGAAATGCATTACATCTCCATCATCCACAACATAATCTTTACCTTCTACACTTAACTTTCCAGCTTCTTTAACCTTTGCTTCACTCCCATAACTCACAAAATCAGAATATTTAATTACTTCTGCACGAATGAACCCTTTTTCAAAATCTGTATGTATAACTCCCGCTGCTTGGGGAGCCGTGGAACCCACGTCAATAGTCCATGCTCTTACTTCTTTTTCGCCCGCGGTAAAATAAGTCTGTAGGTTTAATAATTTATAAGCACCTCGTATAAGTTTTGCAGAACCTGCTTCTTCCAATCCTAAATCTTCCAAAAACATCTGACGCTCTTCATATTCCTCTAGTTCATTAATATCAGACTCTGTCCCGACAGCTAAAAAAATAACCTCCGCATTTTCATTGGAAACAGCATCTTTTACTCTATCTACATATTTATTCCCATTTGCTGCAGAAGCCTCATCAACATTACAAACGTACATGACAGGTTTGTCGGTGATAAACTGGATTGCATCAATAAAATCTTCTCGCTCTAAGGGTGTTAAATCGATAGCTCTAACTGAAGTTCCTGCTTCTAAACCTTCTTTAACTTTATTTAATGCTACTTCTTCCTTTTGAGCATCTTTATTACCCGTTCTAGCAGCTCTTTTAACTTTATCTAATTTTTTATCTGCCGTCTCCAAATCTTTTAGTTGAAGTTCGATATCAATTGTTTCTTTGTCTCTAATGGGGTCTATACTACCATCAACATGAATGATGTTCTCATTATCAAAACAACGCAAAACATGTAAAATTGCGTCTGTCTCTCGAATATTTCCTAAAAATTGATTTCCAAGACCTTCTCCTTTACTTGCTCCTTTTACCAAACCTGCAATATCAACAATCTCAACAGTTGCAGGTAAAACTCGTTGAGGGTTTACTAATTCTTCTAGTTTTTCAAGTCTTGGATCTGGGACATTTACAACACCGATATTTGGTTCAATCGTGCAAAATGGGAAATTAGCACTTTGAGCTTTAGCGTTCGATAAACAATTAAATAATGTTGATTTTCCAACATTTGGTAGTCCTACTATTCCTGCTTTCATTTTTTAATTTTTAATGGCTGCAAATATACATTATCAATAACAAATCAATTATTTTATTTAATATTTAATTAAATACTGAAAAAAGAATAAAAAGTAAAGATGAATATGAATTAATAGTGGTTATGCCTCTCTGTGCAAAAAAGATTTTTTAGATAATAACTCATTTTCTGTTTCGACGACGTCTTCATCAGGAACACAGCAATCTACTGGACAAACTGCAGCGCACTGTGGTTCTTCGTGGAAGCCAATGCACTCTGTACATTTATCAGGAACAATAAAGTAAACCTCATCACTAATTGGAGCTTGTTCTACTGATGCATTTACCTCTTTACCATTTGGTAGAAGAACTTCTCCAGATAAATTAGTTCCCTCTTCAAATTTCCATTCATCTGAAGCTTCGTAAATAGCATTGTTAGGGCATTCGGGTTCACAAGCACCACAATTTATACATTCATCAGTTATAATAATTGCCATAGCATTTACTTTTTCTAAATTTGTGCAAATTTAAAACTTAGTTTTAACAAAAAAAAAATGAAATTAATAAATAGAATTCAGGCTTTTGCAAAACTAGGAAGATTTATGAGTCAGTTTTCTGATAATAATTATCAAAAAAAGGAAATCATTCCCTACAACGATATATATTTTAATAAGATGGTGGAACTCATTAAACAGTCTAAATCTCACAATGGATGGTTTAATGAGAGTAATATTCGGTTTTCTTTTAAAAACTGGGGAGAATGTTTAACTGAAAAAAATCTTCAGAAATGGACTTCACAATACCATATAGAAAACGACTCTAACAATAAAAAAATTGCAATTATTCTAGCTGGAAATATTCCTTTAGTAGGTTTTCACGATTTTTTATCTGTTTTAATTTCTGGAAATATTGTAATCGCAAAACTTTCGAGCAATGATAATTTATTATTACCCTTCCTAGCAAAATACTTAATTCAACTAGAACCTATATTTGAGGATAAAATTAGCTTTACTTCGGAACAGCTTAAAAATTTTGATGCGGTCATTGCAACCGGAAGTAATAATACAGCGCGATATTTTGATTATTATTTTGGTAAATATCCAAATATAATTAGGAAAAATAGAAATTCAGTTGCCATCTTGTCTGGCAGTGAAACTGAGCATGAATTAATTGCTTTAGCCAATGATATTTTTAGATATTATGGTTTGGGCTGTAGGAATGTATCAAAAATCTATATTCCAAAGGATTATAATTTTGAAACTTTTTTTAAAGCTATGTTTTGTTGGAAAGAGATAATTAATGATCATAAATACATCAATAATTATGATTATAATAAAGCTGTTTATTTGATGAGTAACATCAATTTATTAGACAATGAGTTTTTACTTTTAAAAGAAGATACCAACTTTTCATCACCCATTTCAGTTTTGTTTTATGAATATTACGAAAATCTTTCAGACATAAATAAAACATTAGAACTTGAAAAAGAAAATATTCAATGTATCGTTTCAAACATAGAAATCAATCAAAAAGTTAATTTTGGACAATCTCAAAGTCCTAATCTTTGGGACTATGCAGATGATATAGACACTCTAGAATTTCTTTTAAATTTAGCTAATTAAATTATTAATAATTTAACGGATAATATTTTTTGTTTTATGATATTTGCAATGCAATATTAAAAAAAATGAAAAAACACAATTTTAGTGCAGGCCCCTGTATTTTACCCCAATCTGTTATGCAAAAAGCTTCAGATGCTGTTATTAATTTTAACGATTTAAATCTTTCGCTAATCGAAATCTCTCATCGTAGTAAAGATTTTGTTGAGGTAATGGAAAACGCTCGAAGTTTAAGTTTAGAATTATTAGGGCTTAACGATAAAGGTTACAAATCTTTATTTTTACAAGGGGGAGCTAGTATGGAATTTTTGATGGTAGCTCTTAACTTACTAGAAAACAAAGCTGCCTACCTAAATACAGGTACTTGGTCAAGTAAAGCAATGAAAGAGGCAAAATTATTAGGCGAATTGGTCGAAGTAGGGACCTCTAAGGATAAAAATTTTAATTACATTCCCAAAGGCTTTACAATTCCTTCCGACGTAGATTATTTTCATTGCACTAGCAACAATACTATTTTTGGAACACAAATAAATAAGTTTCCAAAAACAGAGGTACCAATAGTATGTGATATGAGTAGCGATATATTTTCTAGACAACTAGATTTCTCGAAATTCGATATTATTTATGCTGGAGCCCAAAAAAATATGGGACCAGCTGGAACTACTTTGGTGATTATTAAAGATGATATACTTGGTAAAGTATCTAGAACTATTCCTTCTATGTTAGACTACCAAGTTCATCTTAGTAAAGACAGTATGTTTAATACACCTGCTGTTTTTCCTGTCTACGTATCAATGTTAACAATGGAATGGTTAAAAAATTTAGGTGGAATTTCAGAAATTGAAAAAATCAATAATAAAAAAGCTGAAATTTTATATTCAGAAATTGATAGAAACTCTTTGTTTACAGGATTTGTTTCTGATAAAGAAGATCGTTCTAAAATGAATGCTACTTTCAACTTAGTTGACACCTCATTATCTAATCGTTTTAATCAATTATGGAACGAAGCTGGTATTAATGGTTTAAATGGTCATCGAAGTGTTGGTGGATATCGTGCCTCAATGTACAATGCTTTACCATTAGAAAGTGTAAAGATTCTTGTGGATGTAATGAAAAATTTAGAACAAAAAGCATAAATAAAAACTACTTATACAAGATAATTATGAATGTATTAGCAAATGATGGCATCTCGAAATCTGGTATTGAATCACTAGAAAAAGCAGGTTTTGATGTTATAACAACTACTGTGGCTCAAGAACAATTAATTGAATACATCAATAATCGTCAAATTGATGTTATTTTGGTTAGAAGTGCAACAAAAGTTAGAAAAGATATTATAGATTCTTGTCCTAGTATAAAAATTATTGGACGTGGTGGTGTAGGAATGGATAATATAGATGTTGATTATGCCAGAAGTAAAAATATTAAAGTCATTAATACTCCAGCTGCATCCTCTGCTTCAGTAGCTGAATTGGTATTTGCGCATTTATTTGGAGGCGTTCGTTTTTTATATGATTCTAATAGAAATATGCCTTTAGATGGGGATTCAAAATTTAAAGAACTGAAAAAAAATTATGGTGGAGGTCGCGAATTAAGAGGAAAGACACTTGGTATTGTTGGTCTAGGAAGAATTGGGCAAGAAGTTGCTAAGATTGGAATTGGCTGTGGGATGAAAGTAATTGCCAGCGACAAATTTATGGAAACCACCACAATTCAACTTGAATTTTATGATAATCAAAAGTTAGATTTTAACATAAAAACCATTCCATTTGAAGAATTATTAAGGGAAAGTGATTTTATAAGTGTTCACGTTCCTGCACAAAATAATTATATA
Organism: Flavobacteriales bacterium; assembly: GCA_004214175.1. Taxonomy (GTDB): domain Bacteria; phylum Bacteroidota; class Bacteroidia; order Flavobacteriales; family Flavobacteriaceae; genus Marifrigoribacter. The sequence goes on from SGZH01000020.1 coordinate 23,432, forward strand.
TTCGGAAAAACGGAGTTTAATAAGATGAAAGATGGCGCTGCTATAATTAATGCTGCAAGAGGTGGTGTTATTGACGAAGTAGCACTTATCGAAGCTTTAGAAAACAATAAGCTTTCTTTTGCAGCTATTGATACCTTTGAAAACGAACCAACACCTGCTATTAAAGTTTTAATGAATGGTAAGTTATCATTAACACCTCATATTGGTGCCGCAACCAAAGAAGCTCAGGATAGAATAGGAATTGAACTAGCAGACCAGATTAAAAGTATACTTTTATAGGGATATTTCAGTCGTTTAAATAAAAAACTATTATTAAATATCAATATTTTGGATTCATTAAACAACCATATTAATAATCAGATAACTATCCTAAAAAATTTCAGAAAACATTGGGAAATAAACTCTAATTATCAATTAATATTTCCTTTTACAGGTCTATTAGCACTCCTTTATTCTTCCTATAAACTTGTAGACTTATTTAATATAAAACCATTGTTTTTTAAAGTTTTTTTGATCCTAATGACCACCTATATTTTTCTTAGAGTTACGCTATTTATTTTTAAAAAACTGGAAAAAAAATGGAAATTAACTTTTCGATGGGAAATGATACGAGTTTTCATGGTTTTTGCACTTACAGGAAGTAGTAGTGCCTTGATAGGCAAACCCATATTAAAAATAATAGGTGTAACAAAAAATAATTTTCAACCTCTAGTCTATTGGATGCTTTATATAGTAATTGGTTTTATATTTTATCAATTACTTTTAATTATATTTGCTTGGCTTTTTGGTCAATTTAAATTCTTTTGGGATTTTGAAAAAAAAATGCTCAAAAGAATGAAATTAGGTTTTTTATTAAATGAAAAATAGAGATAAAATAAAATCATTACTTAATACTGCTTCACTATTGTTGATCATGATAGTGATGTTTCCCTCTGTTTTTCAATTAGTACATGTTTTTGAAGAGCATGAACAAGATTATTGTGTTGAAAATTCCACTCATATTCATGAACACGAAATTAAGTGTTCGGTATGTGATTTCAAGTTAAATTCCACTGACAATCAATTAACAAAGTATGTTGAATTTTTAAAAATAAATTTTGACAAACAACTAATTTTCGAGTATTATAACTTCAAATACAATCATCAGCATTTATCTTATTCTTTAAGAGGCCCACCAACCCTGTCTACCTAATTTTTATCCTATTTGCTTGTGTTAATTTTATTTAATCACAGGCTTCCCCTTTATTCAGAGTATCAAGTAATTCATAAAATATGAAGTATTGTATCATCATTACTTTATTGTTGAGCTGTGTAATGTATAGCCAAAATTGCAATCATTCCCTAGAAGGGTATGTTTTAGATTTTCATAACGGAGAACCTATTGCTGGTGCAACCTTACAAATTGAAAATTCACAGCTTCATACAATTTCAGATAGTAATGGAAAATTTATTATTAATAATCTTTGCGAGAGTTCAATCGAACTTATCGTTTCACACATTTCTTGTGATCAAAAAACAGTGGAAATTGATATTAAAAATAACATACAAACAACCATTTATTTAGAACATCATATTGAAGAACTTGAGATGGTAGCCATCAAAGGAAACAATTCAAACAATGGGGCTGTTTCTGCACAAAAGGAAAAAATAGATAAAAAAATAATCGACAATTTTAGTTCCGAAAGTTTAGGAACTATTTTAAAACAAG
>SGZH01000021.1 GCA_004214175.1 Flavobacteriales bacterium
TACATTGCTGACGGTAGTGCAACGGCTACCGATAACTGTACCGATCCTGTTACTATATTTAGTCAAGATCCTGCTGCTGGTACTGTACTAGGTTTTGGAACGCAAGTGATTACTTTCACTGCCGAGGATCAGTATGGAAATATTTCTACCTGTAGTTTTGAATTGGATATTCAGGGAATATTAGGTGCCGGTGATCTCGAAGATTTTGCTTCTTTAGTATTGTATCCAAACCCTGCTGATAGCAAAGTAAACTTAAGTAACCCAAGACAGATAGATCTGAACAACGTAACGATCTACGATCTTACGGGTCGAAACGTTCATAAGGTAGACTTAAGGACTATGGGATCGGAAATTACGATTGATATAGCTAACCTTGCCAATGCTATCTATATGATAGTTATCAGAGGAGATCAAGGAATTTCTGTAAAGCAATTAATAGTAAAAAACTATTAATTAAATATTAATTTACAACCCCTCCTGTGAGGGGTTGTAATTATTCTGCTATTACACAATTTTGCCCCATCAGATTAATAAAAACAGTATTATTCTCTTTTATGCTGTAAGGTTTGAAAGTAAATATCTTATCAAAGAGTTTCCCTTCAGCAAAAAATGTAACGATATATTCGTTCGTGAAACCTAAAACTTCATCAGCAATCATTTCTACTTTTGCTCCCATATGAGGTGGTAAATCACCTAAACCGTGGCGCAGAATTGATGTTTTTTTATTTTTATAACTACCCTTTGACATGACTAGTACAGACTCAATAATATCTTCTCGATTATTAACTAGATAGATATTCCAAATTTTGGCTAAAAAATCTTTGTCCCATTCGTAAGTTGCAAGCACTTGAACTTTTTCAACAACTGGAATTTTTATATCTTTTTTCATTTTAAAAAAGATCTTAAAATAGTTTAAGGTTATTGACTTTTAAATTGCTCTAAGAAACGAATATCATTTTCACTAAACATACGAATATCTGGGATTTGATGTAATAGAAGGGCAATACGGTCAATACCCATACCAAAAGCAAAACCTGAATATATTTCAGAGTTTATATTACAATTTTTTAAAACATTTGGATCCACCATGCCACAGCCCATAATTTCTAACCAACCAGTTCCTTTAGTCATTTTGTAGTCTGTTTCTGTTTCTAAACCCCAATAAACATCAACCTCTGCACTTGGTTCTGTAAAAGGAAAATAGGATGGTCTTAAACGAATTTTAGATTTCCCAAACATCTCGGTGGTAAAGTATTGTAACGTTTGTTTTAAATCTGCAAAACTTACTCCTTTATCTACATACAAACCTTCTACTTGGTGAAAAAAACAATGGGATCTTGCTGAGATAGCTTCATTTCTATATACCCTACCAGGAGAAATTGTTCTGATGGGAGGTTTATTATTTTCCATGTAGCGAACTTGAACTGAAGAAGTATGCGTCCTTAACAATACATCCGGATCCTTTTCAATGAAAAATGTATCCTGCATATCTCTGGCAGGATGGTATTCAGGGAGATTCAATGCTGTAAAATTATGCCAGTCATCTTCAATTTCTGGTCCTTCAGAAACATTAAAACCGATCCTTGAAAAAATGTCTATAATTTTGTTCTTTACAATAGAAATTGGATGTCTTGAACCTAACTCATTTGGTTCCCCTGGACGTGTTAAATCTCCATAATGCCCTTTAGTTTCTTCTTTACCGGATAATAATGCTTTTTGTGAGCTAACTTTTTCTGTTGCTTTTGTTTTTAGAAGATTGATAGTCTGTCCAAAATCTTTTTTTTGGTTGTTTGGGACATTTTTAAACTCAGCAAAAAAATCACTCAGTAGCCCTTTTTTTCCTAAAAATTTTATTCGGAATTGCTCTACTTCTTCTAGGGATTTTGGAGAAAAAGCCTCTACTTCAGCTATGTGTTCTTTTATTTTATGAATCATTGTTAATTAATTATAACTGTACAAAATTACATTATTACTGCTTCTAGCACAACAAAATAAACATAAAAGAACTTTGCCAAATACCGCTTTTTATTATTTCACTACTTTTTTATCTAAAAAGTAATTCACTATTGCTTCTTTCATTAAAACTGTTTGCTCTCCTGGCTTTAATGGAGGAAGTTTTTCTTGAGGCTTATAATGAGGCCACCCATCCGCATCGAAATAATCAAATTCATAATAGCCAAAGGGTTCTAATAATCTACAAATGGCTATATGCATTAAATTAATTTTGTCATCTTTACTATATTTTGCTTTCAAATTACCTTTTTCTTGTAATCCTATAATGTAGATAATGCCGTCTAAATCTAATGTTTCTCCATCGGCAAACTGATTGCTCAAATTCAAAACTACATCGTCCCATAAACGTTTTATTTCTTGGTCTCTTGCCATAGCTAATTCAGTTAAATGAAGTATTAATATATAATATTCATTTAATTACATTGCAAAGATAATGTATCTTTAACCTATATTTATAAAATGAACTTATTAGATATTATTCTGGGTATTATATTAGTTTTTGCCTTTATACAAGGCATGAGAAAAGGACTCTTTGTAAGTCTTGCTTCATTTATTGGACTGATACTTGGAGTTGTTGGAGCTATTTATTTTTCAGAATTTGCAGCAAAGTATATTAATGATTGGCTTTCATTAAATGAAGAAACTACGTCTTTTATTGCAAAAGCAGTAACCTTTATTGGTATTGTTTTTATCATTAATTGGGCGGCTAAGTTCTTGACTAAAATTGCAGATTTTGCATTTTTAGGTCTTTTCAATAAAATTCTTGGAGGTGTTTTTAATGTACTATTTTCTGCTTTTGTGATAAGTGTTATTTTTATGTTTTTTAATCAATGGAATACATCCGAGAATATAATTTCTAATGAAAAAAAAGAAAATTCTAATCTTTACGCTCCAGTAGAGGCTTTAGCTCCTTATATACTTCCAAATTTAGTCAAAGATTTAAAAAATATAAATGTTCAAAAAGAACTTCTAAATATCAAAGAGTTTGAAAAAAAAGAATAATCTATAATTCTTTTAAATCAATTAATGGAATCCAACCTTCTTTTCCATTGGCAATTTCTACAAGTCCCCAGTCAGTATCTCTTTCTAAAATTTGAACTTTAGTACCCTCATGAATTATAAATGAGATTTCACTTCTTAAATTAGGTGCTTCTCTTACATCTGAACTTTCTGCAAAAATAATCGCAGGATTATTTTTAATAGCATCTTCATAGGTAAAAAAAGCCATAGAGAGGGACATTCCTAGGGAAAATATTGAAATAGCTGAGGAAATAAAAAAGAAACGTTTTATAATTTCTGAATATGAAAAATAATACATCAAAAAACACAAAACACAAATAAATACAAAAAAAATAGAAGTATAAGCCCATCCATCAAAAGTTAGTATATCTGATATGGTATGGTACCACTTGTAAAAAATAGTTTTAGGTAACGGATCTATAGCATCTACCCTTGCATTTTCTGCAAATGATAAGTTGTTTTTTATATCTCGGTCATTAGGCGCTAGCAATAAGGCTTTCTCAAAATAATAAATACTTGGCCCAATGTTATTTAGCTTATAATATGCGTTACCCAAATTAAAATATAATTCTGAAGAATGTTTTTCATGATCTAAAATTTTCATCCATGATAAAATTGCCTCTTGATATTTTTCGGCCTTGTATAATGATTTTCCTTGCTCAAAAAGTGATCTGTTTTGAGAATAAATCTGACTCGAAATAATCATTAATAATATTAAAAATTTGTTTTTCATTATTGAAATTGTTTGTCAATACTAGAAATAACTTTTACTGCTTTATCATAATCTTGTTGGATAGCAACATTAGAAGTTGGTGTATATCTTGCAAACTCACAGCTTTTAAGAAGGCTTTCAAAGTCTGAGACAACATTTTCTTCTACTTTTCTATTAGAGAGCAATTCAATTATTTTTTCTTTTGAAAATTCTGAAGTAACAATTGCTAATTTAGCTTTTAAATAATTGTGTAAGGCGCGTTCTAGAGAATCATAAAAAAATTCTTGTTTACTTATATTATTTTTAGCTTCCGATAAGTATTTTTTTGCTAATCGTGTTGCTTTCCTATATCTTCTGCCCTCAATATCATTAAGTCTTTTACGTCGTGTATTTCCAATTAATATTATAATAGGGATAAAAACAAATGGAAAGCCCAATAAACACCAAAATTTAAAAGTTTTAAAAAATACTGGAGAATTTATGGATATAAACTTTGTTGAAGTCTTGATATATTTAAACTGATCATTTGCTAAAGAAAGAACGTTCTCTTTACTCAATTTTTTATTTACTTCAGGTAATTGATTTGGTACAGGTCCATTTTGAACTTTTACTACAATCTCATCAGATATTATAGTTTTATATTCATTAGAAGTTACATCGAAATACGAAAAAGTAACCGGTCTAATTGGGTAAATACCTTTATACTGGGGGATTATGGTATAAGTATCGCTAATAAAGCCATTCATCCCTCTTGAACTAATAGCTACCTTATTATCTCTTACTGGCTCATAAACTTCTAAAGAACTTGGTAAGGTTAAAGAAGGAAGTTTAAATAGTTTTAAATTCCCTATACCTTTTACTCTAATGTTTAACTCTAAAGCTTCATTGGCATCTAAAGTTGTTTTATTGGTAGATACACTTAAGTTAAAATTACCAACCGCTCCTGAAAAATTATCTGGTCTCCCCTCTATTGGTAGAGGCTTAACATTAATAATTCTTTTCCCTGCAGAAATAGTTCTGTTAACACGAGTCATTCTTCTACGACCAAAAATATCTCTGTTATTTCCTTCAACATCAATGGGAACATCTAAGGTTAAAGGTTCAATGATTAATTGTCCTGTTTTCTGAGGATATAAAACTGCTTTTCTTAAAATTACGTAGCGATAAGGCTTTCCTTTGTATGTTGTCTCGTAGATTTGCTGTTTTCCTTTTTCTTCTATGTATTGGCTCCAAAAATCTTGAAACTTTGGAGTGTCCAATTCCTGCCAGCTTCTTGTAATGCTTACATCATTTGAAACATATAACTTATATACAACTGTAATTGCTTCGTTTAAAAAAGGATTAGTTTTTGATACCTCTGCAATTAAATGTACATTTTCACTAGCAACGTAATCAGCATTATTACCGTCTTTAGGTTTTGTAACAGCTTCAGTAATTGAGATTTTTAAAGGTGTTGTTTTATAGACTTGATCATCAATTTCGATAGTAGCCTGGTTAATAGTAAACGTTCCTTGAGATTTAGGTGCTAAAAAATAGGAGTAGGTTTTTGAGTAGGTCCTTTTTCCATTTATCCAAGAATTACTGACAGATTGATTAGGCCCCCCCACTACATTAAACCCATTAAAACTGGGAGGAACAAAATTATCTCCATCTTCATTCATTTCAAAATCAATCCGTAAACGTTCATTAATCCCTAATGTTTTCTTACTTGCTTTTGCTACAAACGAAACTTGGGCTTGAGCAAAGCCAATACTCAATACAAAAAATAATATGACAATAGATATCAATTTCATTACCAATCTTTTTCAGATTTCACTTTTGTGCCTTTTTGCTTTTTTGCATTAATCTTTTCTTGAACCTTTTTCTCTTCATTATTCATTGCTTCTAATAAGTTTTTTACCTGTTGAGGAGATAACTTCCCTGGCTCCGTTGGTTGTCTTTGCTGTTTTTTATCGTTTGGTTCGTTTGGTTTTCCTTTATCTTGATTTTCATTACTATCTTTTTTATCTTGCTCTTGTTCTCCTTTATCTTGTTGGTCTTTTTGATCACCATCATCACCATCCTTTCTATTATTCTCGTTATCCTGATTTTCTTTGTTTTCTTTTTCTTTTTTATCCTCTTGATCTTCTTTTTGGTTGTCGCTCCCAGCTTTTTTTTCTTGTTCTTCGAGTAGTTCTTTTGCTAAGGCATAATTATAGCGTGTTTCTTCATCTTTAGGATTATTTCGTAGGGCATTTTTATAGGATTCAACTGCTTCTTGATACTTTTTATCATTCATAAAAGTATTCCCTAAATTATGAAAGGCTTTGTGCTTATCATATTTAGTGTCAGCTACTACTGCCGCTTGTTTAAAACGTAACATAGCTGCTTCATTCATTTTTTCATCATAATAAACTGTCCCTAAGTTATACTTCCCAGTATCTCCCTCTGGATTTATTGCTATTGCTTCACGATAAGCTGCTTCTGCTAAAGGGAAATTATCATTTCTCATTTCATAACTAGCCTCGCTTAAAAACTCTTTAGATTCCTCTAAAGTCTGTTGTTTTTCACTATTTACTTCCTGTGCAGTTAAAGAGATACCTAGGTTTAAAACTAGAAAAATAAAAAGTTTTTTACGTTTTAGTTTATGAGGTTTATATTTAAATTTATTAATCTTCATTAAACAAGTTTAATTTTTTAATCCAGGCTGTTTTTCTTTCCAATAATACTAATTCAAAAACTAACAGAAAAATTGATATTCCTAAAAACCATTGAAAACGGTCCTTGAAATCTGTAAATTGTTTTGCTTCGAATTCTTTTTGATTCATTCCGCTTAAAATTTTCGTTACTTCTTCAATTACCTCGCTTGTATTACTTCCGTCTAAATATTTTCCATTTCCTTTAATCGCAATCTCCAATAATTTTTTTGTGTCAAGTTTTGTTATCACTTGCTGGTTTTTCTGGTCTCTTTTATAATATTGTAACAATCCATTTTTCTTGATTGGAATAGGCCCCCCAACTTCAGTCCCAACTCCAATAGTATATATACGAATCCCTAAATTAGCAGCTTCATTTACAATATTTGAAATATTACCTTCGTGATCTTCTCCATCTGAAATTATAAACAATACTTTGTTTACCTGATCTTCATCATTATAGAAGGTTTCTGCCATTTTTATAGCTTCAGTAATAGCAGTTCCTTGAGAAGACACCATATCTGTATTCATACTATTTAAAAACAACTTAGTCGTTGAAAAGTCCGTCGTAATAGGTACTTGTGGGAAAGCACTACCAGCGTAACCTATTATCCCTACGCGATCACCTCCTAAACTATTAATGATTTGAGTAATTAACTGTTTAGATTTATCAATACGGTTTGGAGCAATATCTTCAGCCAACATGCTTTTAGAAACGTCTAAGGCAAAAACTACATCCACACCTTCTCTTGTTATAGTTTCAATTTTTGTTCCAATCTTGGGATTCACTAATGCTATTACTAAACTTGTTATTGCCAATAATAGAATAATTAATTTAAACCAAGATTTAAAAAAAGATCGATCTGGAGTGATTTTATTTAAAGCAATATCATTAGCAAATTTATTCTGTGTGTGTTTTTTCCATAAAAAAACCATTAGAAAAATTACTATAAATACAAAAATGCTTGATAGTAAATAAAAATATATAGGTTTCTCTAATTGATACATGCTTAAGCTTATTAAATAAAACTTTTATATACGGTATAACGTAACAATAACTCAAATAACAATAACCCAAATGCGGCTAGAATTAAAGGTCTAAATAACTCATTATAACTTTTATATTTGGTCTCTTCAATTTCGGTTTTTTCTAATTTATTAATTTCTGCATAAATCTCTTCTAACTTAGTATTACTTGTTGCTCTAAAGTACTTTCCTCCTGTTGTCTCGGCAATCTGCTTTAAGAGCTCTTCATCAATTTCAACTTGAATGTTTCCATACTGAAAAGAGCCATCCGGTAGAATGCCAATTGGTGAAAGAGCCATACCATTAGATCCTAATCCTATTGTATATACTTTGATCCCAAACTCAATAGCTAATTCACTTGCTATTTTTGGATCAATAAATCCTGAATTATTAACCCCATCTGTTAGTAAAATTATCACTTTACCTTTAGCTCTACTTTCTTTTAATCGATTTACAGATGTAGCTAAACCCATACCAATTGCAGTTCCTCCAGTGATTGTAGTATTGTATTTTATACTTTTAAGTGAAGACAATACGATGTTTTTATCACTTGTAAGGGGTGTTTTTGTATAACTTTCGCCTGCATATTCAACCAATCCTAGTCGATCGTTTGGTCGGGCTTGGATAAATCTGGAAGCTACTTTTTTTAAAGCTTCCAATCGATTTGGTTTTAAGTCTCTTGCCAACATACTTGCTGAAACATCGATTGCAATTACAATGTCAATTCCTTTAGTGGTTTTAATACGTGTAGATTCATCTACGGTTCTAGGTCTTGCCATAGCAGTAATAATTAAAGCCAAAACACATAAACGAATAACAAATAATATGGGTCTCAATTTTGCCAACCAATTTTTAGAAGTATAAAACCCTTTTAAACTTGAAATTTTTAATACCGCAGTTTGTTGATTTTTTTTCCAAAAAAACCAAAATAATAGAAGTGGAAATAACAATAATATCCAAAATAATTCTGGATTCACAAATTCAAAATTACTGCTCATTTTTTTTCTTATTTTCCTGAGTAAACTCTAACTCAATTGAATTGATAATTCGATCTTTTATACTTTCAGCAAATCTTCCATCATCTTGATAAATAACTAGAACTTCTTGCAATCCATTTTCTTGTGCAAATAAAAGTAACTCATAAGTACTCTTTTTCTTTAAAATTTTGTTTTCTGAAATTTTTAAATAGAAATTACCATAAGCTTTTATTCCTTTTATACCATTTTCGGTTTCAAAATCGTCTCTCTTTACTAATAGATTTTTTGCTCCTGATTTTTCTAATAAAACCAAAGCCATATCTAATGATGATTCCAATTCTAATTTTTGTTCTTGACTAAATTTTAAAGCGCTTACTTTTATGTATAAAGGCTCTTGAATTTCACCATAAGTGAATAAACTCTTTCTTTTAATACTTAAACTTTTTGTCACCAAAGAATCTTGGATTCTCGTTAAAACTTGAGGGGTTTCTAATACAATTAAAGGAGATCCGTACTCGCTTTTTATCCATCTTCCTTCTGAAAGACTTCGCATTTCGTTACCAAGTATTATGTCTTTCAATTCGTCAACCCCTTTGACACTTCCATAAATCACCGCAAAAATCATAACTGTTGCGACTGCTCCTAAAGCAATTTTAACACGTTTTCTTTTCAATTCTTTTTTACGCAAATTTTCAAGGTATAATTTATTTTGAAGTAGTTCTTCTTTAGTAGGCTCAGGAATAATTTCCTTTGTTTCATTAATAATATCTTCAACAACTGTACGGTCTACTTTTGCCTGTCCTTCTTGTTCTTTCATTTTGGCAAACTTGATTAAATCTGCGCGCTTTAATATTTCATCAATCTTTTTAATTGTAGCTGAATCAAAATCGAAATTTCCTGAATCTTTATGTAAAATTAATCGTTCAATTAACTCATTACTGGTACTTTCCAAAGCAGTATCGTCCACTTCTTTACCTATGTAGGTTTTTAAGATTTCTGTTAAAGAAGAGTAATATCTTTTAGAATTATTGTTTTCTAAAAAATGCGTATGATCTAGTTCTTGTAGGGCCCTTATAGCCTCTTCATATGGAGGTAGCTGATGTTTTGTCTCTTCTCTTTTTCTTTTTTTACGATAAAAAAATATTCCAATCACTGAAAGAAGTAAAATTGGGATTAACCACCGAAACATGTTCTCAAAATCAAAACCTGGGTTTTCCAAATCAAAGGCAGGTTTAATGTGATACATTTTTTGTTTGGTAGTGTCCACAACTACGTTGGCTACTTCGACTTGAACGGAATCGGTATCGAAAGGATTATTGTTAATAATAATACTTTGAGAAGGGATTGTGTAATTGCCAGAATCAAACTGAGTTAATCCGTATTTTTTTATCAACCTAATTCTATCTTGAATTTTTATAGTGTCTAGCTCATACGATTCAATAACCTCCAAAGGGTTGAATGATTGTCCCTCTGGGAATAGAACTAAATCCGTTGAATCGGTCTCCACTTGAATAGAATAAATAATTTCTTCTCCAATTCGTATTTGTGTTGTGTCAACAGAAGAAGTAACTTGGGCATTAGTCAAAAAACCTGTAATAAATAAAGACAATATCAAGATGTTATTTAAAACTTTTTGATATGAATCTGTTTTTATATACTTGTTACTTTCCTTCATTAATGACTATCGGTTTTTGAAATAGCCCAACATTTTTTTTACATAACTTTCGTCTACTCTACATGTCAATGCTCCTGCACCGCTTTTTTGAAACGATTCTTTAAAATAATTTGCCCTACCTAGATAATAGGAACGATAGTGAGTACGAACTCCTTTTGAGGACGTGTTGACTAGCATTAGCTCTCCAGTTTCTTGATCTTCCATTTGAACTACTCCTAAATTTGGAATTTGTTCTTCATTTTTATCGTAAACTCTAATTCCAGTAATATCATGTTTACCTGAAACAATTTTTAATGTCTCTTGGTAGGCATCCGTTATAAAATCTGATAAAACAAACACTATAGCTTTTTTCTTGATAATTTTAGAGAAATATTTAAGAGCCATAGCAATATCGGTTTGTTTACTATTTGGCTTGTGTTCTAATAATTCTCTAATGATTCGTAATACGTGAGACTTTCCTTTTTTGGGTGGAATAAATAACTCGATTTCATCCGAAAATAAAATCAAGCCTATTTTATCATTATTCTGTAAAGCTGAAAAAGCCAAAGTTGCAGCAATTTCTGTAATAATTTCATTTTTAAATTGACCATCTGTTCCAAACATTTCAGAACCACTAACGTCAACTATCAACATCAACGTCAGTTCTCGCTCTTCTTCAAAAACTTTTATATAAGGTTCGTTATAACGAGCCGTTACATTCCAATCGATAGAACGAACATCATCACCAAATTGATACTGACGGACTTCACTAAAAGTCATACCACGTCCTTTAAAAGTACTATGATATTCACCACCAAACATATGATCGCTAAGACGACGCGTTTTGATTTCGATTTTTCGTACTTTTTTAAGAAGTTCTTTGGTGTCCATTTCTTAAATATGTAATGCTTGTTAAAACAAGTTTTTAAATATTGGTGAGTATTAAGAATCTACAATATTTAAATTCTAAGGCACTTCAATTTCGTTTACAATCTTATTGATAATGTCTTCTGAAGTAATATTTTCCGCCTCTGCTTCATAGGTAATACCTATACGATGGCGAAGCACATCGTGTACAACAGCTCTTACATCTTCTGGAATCACATAACCTCTTCGTTTTATAAATGCATAACATTTAGATGCTATGGCTAGGTTAATACTTCCTCGTGGAGAAGATCCAAAACTAATTAAGGGTTTTAAATCAGCTAAATTATAGTTTTCTGGTGTTCTGGTGGCAAAGATGATGTCTAAGATATATTTCTCTATTTTTTCGTCCATATAAACTTCACGAACCGATTTTTGTGCTTTTAATATTTGATCTAAGGAAACCACTTGATTTACTTCTTCAAAACCTCCTTTTAAGTTTTGACGAACTATTAGTTGTTCTTCAGTTAATTGCGGATATTTAATCACTGTTTTCAACATAAATCGATCTACTTGAGCCTCTGGTAAAGGGTACGTGCCTTCTTGTTCGATTGGATTTTGAGTAGCCATAACTAAAAATGGCTTGTCTAAAGTAAATGTTTCATCACCAATAGTCACTTGCTTTTCTTGCATTGCTTCTAGTAGAGCAGATTGTACTTTTGCAGGAGCACGATTAATTTCGTCTGCCAAAACAAAATTTGCAAAAATAGGGCCTTTCTTGATACTAAAGTCATTGTCCTTCATATTGTAAATCATTGTTCCAACCACATCAGCCGGAAGTAAATCTGGTGTAAATTGAATTCTACTAAAATCTCCATGAACGGCTTTTGCAAGAGTATTTATCGCCAAAGTTTTTGCCAACCCAGGCACTCCTTCCAATAAAATATGTCCTTCTCCAAGCAAACCAATAAGTAAACGCTCGACCATATGTTTTTGCCCAACAATCACCTTATTCATTTCCATAGAAAGAATATCTATGAAAGCTGATTCCTTCTCAATTTTTTCATTCAAAGCGCCAATATCTAGCGTCGTATCTGTTTGATCCATGTCTTGTATTATTTAAGAAACAGTTTTTATAGATTGCTAAATTGAAAAATTAACATTTAAAACCTTGTTAATAATTGGTTAAAATTAGCCGCACGATTTAAAGGGTTAAAGTGCATTAAATACGTACTTTTCAATAATAAATAACGGGTTTTTTTAAAAAAAACAAAGCCTCTTTTTGAAAACTTTATGATTATGTACACAAAAACTGCATTAATTACGGGTGCTTCCTCTGGAATTGGAATGGCAACAGCTAAAGTATTTGCTAGAAATGGAATTAATTTAATCCTTTGCGGAAGAAGACAAGAACGCCTCAACGCATTGAAAAATGAATTGAACTCATTTTGCAATATTCACATCTTAAATTTTGATGTGAGCAATAAAAAAGAAGTGTTTTTAAAAATTAAATCCCTTCCAAAAGCTTTTTCGACTATTGACATTTTAATAAACAATGCCGGAAACGCTCATGGTTTAGATACTATCCAAGAAGGAAATTTGGGAGATTGGGATGCGATGATCGATATCAATGTTAAGGGATTACTCTATGTGAGTAAAGCGGTACTTCCAGCCATGTTAGTAAGCCAAAGTGGCCATATTATCAATATTGGGTCTACTGCTGGGAAGGAAGTTTATCCAAGAGGGAATGTTTACTGTGCTAGTAAGTATGCTGTAGACGCAATTAATCAAGGAATGCGGATAGATTTAAATGGTAAAGGAATTAAAGTAGGAGCCATTAATCCAGGAATGGTAGCTACCGAATTTAGCGAAGTGCGTTTTAAAGGTGATCGCTTAAAAGCTTCTAAGGTTTACGAAGGGTTTACCCCATTACAAGCGCAGGATATCGCTGAAATAATTTGGTTTACCGTTACTAGACCCGTTCATGTTAATATCGCCGATTTAACTGTAATGGCATTGGACCAGGCCTCTAGTACTATTGTCAATAAGAAATAAATCATGATTAATAAACGCCTTTTAATTAAAAACCTACTTGCTCATAATGATGAAAGTAGTTTTTATGATAAAAAGCGAAAAATTAACTTAGGTTCTAAAGAGGGAAAAGCAAAGTTTTTAAAGCACGTTTGTGCACTTAGTAATAGCAATCCAAAAAATAATAGTTTTATTGTGATAGGTGTAGAAGACGAAACAAATACGATTAGTGGGGTTGATTTTTTTGATGATAGTAAGATCCAAAATCTCATCAATGCTTATTTAACTAATCCTCCTGTTATTACCTACGAAAATGTACCATTCCCAAATTTACCGGAACATAAAGTAGTTGGATTAGTAACTATTAGACCTACTCAAAAAATAACCTCCTTGCGAAAAAATATCTGGAAATATTGGGGAGGCTCCATTTTTATGCGAGATGGTAGTATTTCTATGCCAAAAGATTTTGACATAGAAATTAAAGATGTCAATTCAGAAATTGTAAAAGCTATCGAAACCAAAGCCAAAAACAATATTGAACATACTTTGAATGGAGTTATTGAGTTTATCAATGAAAAACACAAAGACTTGCCCTCATTTTATAATGTTTTTAAAGAGCAGTTTGTAGTTTGCTGGGCAGGGACTATTAAAAAAGTAAAGGAAGAAACCTATTACTCTAGAGTTGATATAGAACTGATTAATGAACAGGTGCGTTTGTTTTATTCTAATTTGGATGAAGTGAGTATTCGCTTTAATGAAAATGAATTCCGAATTATTGAATATGTTCATTTAGGTTTAAATAATCAACACAAATACTACCCTTTGGAGGAAGTTATTATTACTTTTAATGAAAACGGATCGTACCAAATGGATACTGTTTTACTATTTAATCCCCCTCAATTTAACAAAAGAACATTATATCATATATACAATGCAAACAATGCAATTATTGAAAAATTAAAAAAAAATATTCCTTTAAATACATCTGAAAAAAGTGATTTAAAAAGTCTTCCTGCTACGTATTTGATTTGTTTTTTAAATGATTTTATCGAGGCTAAAGATAAATTAATGGAATCCAAACCTTTTTTAAAAAAACACAACGGAAATATTTATAACTCTTATAAAGAGACCACTCGTATTTTACGTAAAATGAAGTATAGTTGAAATTTATAAAAAAGTAGAGTAGAATGCAAAAGATTATCTTAGAACCAAAAAGACTCTTAGAGTCTTTTTGGTTGATAATAACGATCTATTATAAATCAAATTTAATTCCTTGTGCTAAAGGTAATTCGTCAGAGTAGTTTACCGTATTGGTTTGTCTACGCATATAAACTTTCCAAGAATCAGATCCAGACTCTCGTCCACCACCAGTTTCTTTTTCACCTCCAAAGGCACCGCCAATTTCAGCTCCAGAAGTACCGATATTTACGTTAGCAATTCCACAATCCGATCCAGCATAGGATAAGAATTTTTCGGCTTCTTTCATTTCATTAGTCATAATCGCAGAAGACAATCCTTGCGCTACTCCATTTTGGATATCGATCGCATCCTCAACATCACCAGAATATTTCATTAAATATAAAATTGGTGCAAATGTTTCATGTTGTACAATCTCAAAATGATTCTCTGCTTCAATAATTGCAGGTTTTACATAACAACCACTTTCAAATCCTTCGCCTTCTAAAACACCGCCTTCAACCAATACTTTTCCACCTTCTGTTTTCGCTTTTTCAATCGCTAATAAATACATATTCACTGCATCTTGATCAATTAATGGTCCCATGTGCTTAGTTTCATCTAAGGGATTACCAATTACGATTTGTCCATAAGCTCCTACAATTGCATCTCTTACCTTATCGTAAACCGATTCATGAATAATTAATCTTCTAGTGGAAGTACAACGTTGACCAGCAGTTCCAACCGCACCAAATACAGCACCAGGAACCACCACTTTTAAATCGGCAGTTGGGGTGATTATAATAGCATTATTTCCTCCTAATTCTAATAGAGATTTCCCAAAACGCTCTGCAACTGTTGCTCCTACAATTCTACCCATACGAGTAGATCCTGTAGCTGATACCAGAGGAACTCTTGTGTCTGTCGTGATCATTTCGCCAACTTTATAATCTCCATTAATAATACAAGAAATTCCTTCTGGAAGGTTATTATCTTTTAAAATTGCTGCAATAATATTTTGACAAGCTATCGAACAAATTGGTGCTTTTTCTGAAGCTTTCCATACACATACATCTCCACAAATCCATGCTAAAGCTGTATTCCAAGACCAAACCGCTACAGGAAAATTAAATGCAGAGATAATCCCTACAATTCCAATAGGATGCCATTGCTCACGCATTACGTGACCTGGGCGTTCCGATGGAATAGTTTGACCGTTCAACTGTCTTGAAAGACCCACTGCAAAGTCACAGATATCAATCATTTCTTGAACCTCTCCGTAACCTTCTTGTAAAGATTTTCCCATCTCATAAGAAACCAATTGTCCTAAAGGTTCTTTTAATTCTCTTAGTTTATTTCCAAACTGACGAACAATTTCTCCTCTTTGAGGAGCTGGAACTTTTCTCCATTCTTTGTAAGCAGCTTGAGCTGTATCGATTACTAGGTCGTAATCTTCATGAGATGTTGTTGTTACTTTCCCTATTAATTTACCATCAACAGGCGAATATGACGAAATCATATCTCCTTCCGAAAACCAGTTACTTCCTGTAGAAGTCCCTTTATTTATTTTATTAACCCCTAATTTTTCTAATGCATTTTCAATTCCAAATGCGTTTGCAACAGTAGCCATATATTTATTATTTTATTATTCTAAAATGAGTGTGCAAAGGTAGGTATTCCTTTGAAGATTTTAAAAAATATTAAAAAATGAAAAAAAAAGAGAGAAAATAAGTTGAGCCAACAAGAAATCGTAGATCTGCATCCATAAGGGTTCCGCAATTATCACAAGCCCTTAATTCCTCTGAATTATAGTAGGCTTTAAAATGAGGTTAAAAATCTTTTATTTACCTATATATCTCTCATCTGCTTCCATCACCTCTCCTGTTTTTGGACAAGTTCTAAGCTTTTCATCTGAATAGAATCTCTTAAAAACCGGAAAAAAGTCTTTTTCCACATTGGTTAATTTAAAATACTCTTCATACAGTAACTCATTGGCAGTATCTGAAAACCACATCAAACCATCTTTATCATTTTCCTTTCTTTTTCTTTCTATCACTAATCCAATTGAACCTGCTGACCTAACAGGGGAATGAGGTACTTTAGGCGGTAAAAGAAACATCTCTCCTTCACTGATTGGATATTCTACCAACTTACCATTTTGTTGTGTTTTCACAACAATATCTCCTTCAATTTGATAAAATAACTCTTCTGTTTCATTATAATGGTAGTCTTTTCTTGCATTAGGGCCAGCCACAATCATTACAATATAATCCTCTGATTCAACATATAAGTTTTTATTTCCTACAGGAGGCTTTAATAAGTGTCTATTATCATCAATCCATTTCTGTAAATTAAAGGGTTTTGCAATTGCCATAGCCGTATTTTAATATTGTTTATGTAAAAATACGGTAAATGGTTGAATTGAAAAAGTAAGTTCTATTTCCATTTGAAGTCAGAAGATTTTTTAAATTGCTTTATATTGTTAGCTATAGCGTTTAAAAAATTAACTAAACAAGCTAAAATAACATTCGTGTTTAACAAGCTTTAATCAATTTGCTTATTTTAGTTGTATGAAAAAAAGTTTCTTATCTGTTGTTTTATTGATGTCAATGTTGTTATCATGTGTACAATCAAAAAAAGATTTAGAATACAACTATTTATTAAATCACTGGGAGTTTTCTCAAGAAGGGGATTCCATTTGGAAACCTGCAACTATTCCTGGAACTGTCCAAACCGATCTAATAAATTTAGGCGAAATACCTCATCCATTTATTGGTACTAATGAAGATTCTATTCAATGGATTTCAGAAACAAATTGGAACTATAAAACAAAGGTTTCGATTACAGAAGAAACACTCTTAAAGTCAAAACATTTTTTACGTTTTGAGGGCCTGGACACCTATGCGGATATTTATCTAAACGATAGCCTTATCATGAAAACCAATAATGCCTTTAGAAGTTTGGAAGTGGATGTAAGTAAGGTGTTAAAACTTGAAAATGAATTAAAAATTATCTTATATTCTACCGATCTTTTTGAAAAAACAGAAAGTGAAAAACTAGATTACGAACTACCGGAATCTCCCCGAGTTTTTACTCGAAAACCACAATTTCAATATGGATGGGATTGGGGGCCAACAATTAAAACAATGGGTATTACTAAAGACATTGTTCTTATTTCCTATGATAAAATTCGTTTTAAAGATGTGTTTCTAAAAACTAATTCCATTACAGAAGCAAAGGCTGAAATTTTTGCTGAATTAAACATCGATACTCAAACCCAAGAGGAAGTCATAGTTCAAATAACAAATAATAATACAAAAGAAATATTTGAATCATTTATTACTGTTTTTCCTGAGCAACAAGAATACAAAGTGTCATTTTCAATAAAAAATCCAAAACTATGGTGGACCCATAATTTAGGGGACCCTTTTTTATACAATATTGATGTGGAGCTTTTAAGAGAAGGGTATCAAAATACTTCTTTTACAAAAAAACTAGGAATTCGGTCAATCGAACTAATTACCGAGAAGGATTCTATTGGGGAACGTTTTTACTTTAAGCTCAATGGTAAACCAGTTTACATGAAAGGTGCCAACTATATCCCACAAAATATATTTCTTCCCGAAGTTAATCAAGGGGATTATGTTAAATTAATCAATGATGTTGTAGACTCCAATATGAATATGCTTCGCGTTTGGGGAGGTGGAGCATACGAAGACAACTTCTTTTACCAACTCTGTGATGCAAAAGGTGTTTTAGTTTGGCAAGATTTTATGTTTGCTTGTGCAATGTATCCAGGAGATGAGGTATTTCTAGAAAATGTAAAACAGGAAGCTATTGAAAATATAAAAAAATTGCGACAACATCCAAGTATCGCTTTATGGTGTGGAAATAATGAAAATAGCGAAGGTTGGCATCGATGGGGATGGAAAGATGGTAAAACCGAAATTCAACAACAAGAAATTTGGAATGGTTATTATGCTGTTTTTAATCATATTCTACCTCAAGTAGTTGACAGCTTACACCCTTCTGTCTCTTATTGGGAGAGTTCACCAAAATTTGGTCGAGGAGATAAAAGATATAAATTTGAGGGAGATGCTCACGATTGGGGGGTTTGGCATGATGGCTATCCTTTTGAGCATTTTGAAAAAGAAGTTCCTCGATTTATGAGTGAGTTTGGTTTTCAATCCTTTCCTAGTTATGAAACCATTCAATATTTTACAGAGCAAAATAATATTGATTTAAATCATCCTTCCTTTGCCAATCATCAAAAACATTCTAGAGGTTTTTCTTTAATAAAAGAATATATGGGACGTGATTTCCCTATCCCAATAAATGGAGCTGATTATGTATATATGAGTCAGGTTCTTCAAGCGCATGGTATCACCAAAGGTATTTATGCACACCGAAGAGCAAAACCATATAATATGGGAACGCTATATTGGCAATTAAATGACTGTTGGCCTGCTGTTTCCTGGTCAAGTATGGATGGTTTAGGGAATCGAAAAGCGTTACAGTATCAAGCTAAAAAAGCATTTAAAAATTTAATTATTTCAACCACTCAAACAGAAAAAAATGTAGCTATTTATATTGTAAATGATACTTTTTCTGAAATAAAAAACAAACTAGTGATTAGTCATTTAGATTTTAAAGGAAACAACTTGTTTGATGAGGAAATTACCTTTAATAGCCCAATAAATAGCAGTGAAATCGCTTATAACTATGACATTTCTAACAAAGAATTCGTAAGAGAAAATTCCTTCTTAAAACTAACTTATGGGAATACTGAAAACTATCATTATTTTTCAAAACCAAAAGATCTATATCTAGAAAATCGACCTATTGATATTAAAATAACACAAAATAATAAAGGATTTTTAATCAAGTTAACATCGAAAACATTGCAAAAAAACGTATTCTTATATTCTACAACAAAAGGAGCTTTTAGTGATAACTTTTTCGATATATTAGCTAATATTCCTATAGAAATTCAATTAAATACAAATATTAAAACCAAGCCAGAGATTTTATTAAAAACACTAAATCAATTTGTAAAAAACTAATGCAGAAAGTAGTTTATTTCTTAATATTAATAAGTACAATTTTAGCTGCTTGTCAAAACCCTAAAAACAAAAGTTTGGAACCTTTTCCTTCTTTGATTCCTATACCTAAAAAGGTTGAGATTAGTGAAGGTGTTTTTAGTCTAAATAAAAACTCAAGCCTTTATGTGGATAAAGAATTTTTTAATGCTGGTGATTTTCTGATGAATTATATTGAAAACGGAAGCACTTTTAAGCTTAAAAAGTCTTCAGAAGATAAAGGAACTATTTCAATTAAAAAGAATGATACTCTGACATCAGAAGGATATATATTAACGGTTTCAGATGCTGAAATTTTGATAACTGCAAAAGATGCTTCTGGAGCTTTCTACGCTATTCAAACTTTACGTCAATTAATGCCAATACAATTAGAAAAAACCAATGGTTTTCAAGAAAAAACAATACCAATTCCTCAAGTAATTATAGAAGATACTCCGGCATTTAAATATCGAGGAATGCACCTAGATGTTGGTCGGCATTATTTCCCAAAAGATTTTATTAAAAAATATATTGCTCATATGGCCATGTTAAAAATGAATTATTTTCATTGGCATTTAACCGAAGACCAAGGTTGGAGAATCGAAATAAAAAAATATCCTAAACTAACTGAAATTGGCAGTTACCGAAATGAAACACTAGTTGGTCATTATAACGATACTCCTGCTAAGTATGACGGGACAAAATACGGGGGTTTTTATACGCAAGAAGATATAAAGGAAATTGTTGCTTTTGCAGAAAAACATGAAGTTACTATTATTCCAGAAATAGAAATGCCAGGCCATTCCCAGGCTGCAATTAGTGCTTATCCAGAACTCGGCTGTACTAGTGAGCAAGTAGAGGTAGCAACAACCTGGGGTGTATTTGAAAACATTTATTGTCCTAATGAAATAACTTTTAATTTTTTAGAAAATGTTTTGACCGAAGTGATGGAGTTATTTCCTGGAGATTACATTCATATTGGTGGGGATGAAGCTCCAAAAAAACAATGGAAAAATTGTGATCATTGTCAGCAATTAATCAAAGATTTAAATTTAAAAGACGAGCAGGGATTGCAAAGTTATTTTATCACCCGAATGGAAAAATTTATCAATAGTAAAGGTAAAAAAATTATTGGGTGGGATGAAATTTTAGAAGGAGGATTGGCACCCAATGCAACCGTTATGTCTTGGCGAGGAACACAAGGAGCTATTGATGCCGCAAAAGAAGGACATGGAGTGATATTAACTCCTACATCTCATGCGTATTTTGATTATTATCAATCTAATAACGAGAAAGAACCCTTGGCAATAGGTGGTTTTTTACCTTTGGGAAAAGTATATCGTTTTAACCCCATTCCAAAAGAATTAACAAAAGAAGAAGAAAAATTTGTACTTGGCGCTCAAGGAAATGTTTGGACCGAATATATGAAAACAGAAGATCAAGTAGAATATATGGCCTTCCCAAGAATATTAGCTATGAGTGAAGTAATATGGAGTGGGCCTACCAAAAATTTTAAAGATGACTATCCTGATTTCATTTCGAGAACAGAAGTTTTTAACGAGCGGCTTAAAGAGCTAGAAATAAATTATGCCAATCATTTATATGAAATTGAAGGCAATATTATTAATGAAAATAGAGAATTAAAATATCAGTTATCAACACCTATTTCTGGCAAAGAAATTCGATATTCAATTGATGGTAGCAAGGTTACTGCTTCTTCCAAATTATACAACCATGATATCATTATTACTCATAATACTACAGTTATAGCAGGAGTATTTAAGAACAATCAATTGGTGAGTAATGTTTTTTCAAAAACAATAAATTATCATAAAGCAGTAAAAGGTAAAGTTGCTATAAACCCAGCTCCTCATCCATCTTATAATACAGGAGGGAATCAAGCATTAATTAATGGAATTTATGGAAGCGATAAGAGGTATGGAGACAAAGAGTGGCTGGGATTTTTGGGAGATGATATTGAGGTCATAATTGATCTAGAAGAAATCAAGGAAATTAATACTATTAAAACCCGTTTTTATAATGCCAACGGTCAATGGATTTATGCCCCAAAAAAAATTGATTTAGCGTATTCGCTGGATGGAGAAAAATATCATTTGTTGAAAGAATTAGAACCATCTAGTACTGAACATATAGTAAAAATAAAAGCGGAATTTAAACCTTTAAATGCAAAATATTTAAAGATATTCGCAACAAATTATGGGATAATTCCTGAGGGAAAACAAGGCGGTGGTAACAAAGCTTGGACCTTTATTGATGAAATTATTATAGAATGATTGTAGAGATTTGTGCTAACTCTTTCGAAAGTGCCATTGCTGCTCAAAACGGTGGTGCGAACCGTATTGAATTATGTACACAACTTGCTGTTGGTGGATTAACACCAACCCATCAATTAATTAAAAAAGTGATGCCGGAATTATCCATTCCAGTTCATGTTTTAGTTAGACCTAGAAAGGGGAATTTTTGTTACTCTAAGGAAGAATTAAATATCATGAAAAACGATATTGAATTTTGTAAAAGTATAGGTTGTTCTGGAGTCGTTAGTGGTATTTTAAAATCAGATTTAACAATAGATTTGATAGCTACAAAACAATTAATTGAAGTAGCAAATGGAATTGATTTTACCTTTCATAGAGCATTTGATTGTGTGAAAGACCCTCTTAAATCATTAAAACATTTAATAGACTTAAAAGTTAAAAGAGTTTTAAGTTCTGGATTAAAACCTAATGCAATAGAAGGTATTTCTTTATTAACTGAAATGAATAGAGTAGCAAATCAACAAATTGAAATTATGCCTGGAAGTGGTATTAATTTTGATAATGCAATACATTTTAAAAACGAAGGTTTTACTAGTATTCATCTTTCAGCAACTAAACAACTAGAAAAAAAATCAATTTCTTTTTTTGAGAGAGGAACAGAAGAAGTGTCTGATGAAAAAACAATTCGTAAAATAGTTGGTCTAGTTAACTAAGTTCACCAATTTTTGTAGGGAAATTTAGTTAATTGAGAATTATAGTAACGGATATCTCCTGTAACTTCTTTACCAAGCCAATCAGGCTTGTCAAAACTTTCATTTTCTTTTGATAATTCAATTTCAGCAATAATGAGACCTTTATTTTCGCCAGAGAATTCGTCAACCTCAAAAATGTGATTACCTACTTTAATTTCATAACGTATTTTTTCAATAAGGCTTGACTCACAAAGGTTTAATAAAAATGTTGCCTCTGATACTGGAATTTCTTTTTCCCATTCTATTCTTGATGTACCTTTATCATTAGCCTTACCCTTAACCGTTATAAAAGCTTTTTTTTCATTGATACGAATCCTAACGGTTCTTTCTTTATGGGTATTTAAAAAACCTTGTACAATTCTTGTTTTTTTATGAGCCGCATTTTTAAAGGCGTCTGATAAGGTTAAGAATTTATGTTCAATTTCAATCATCTAATAGTTCTAATATTTATCTAAGATATTATAAATTTATAGGATGAAGGAAAAACTTCTCCAAAGAAAAATAATACATGTGGATATGGATGCGTTTTATGCCTCTGTTGAGCAATTGGACAACCCAGAATTGAGAGGAAAACCTGTCGCTGTTGGTGGGACTTCAGATCGGGGAGTGGTTAGTGCTGCAAGTTATGAAGCTCGAAAATTTGGAGTGCGTTCTGCCATGAGTAGTGTCATTGCTATACAAAATTGTCCGGATCTCATCTTTGTAAAATCTAACTTTAAAAGATACCATGAAGTATCGAATCAAATCAGAAAAATATTTTATGAATTCACCGATAAAGTAGAACCTTTATCCTTGGACGAAGCCTATTTAGATGTAACTGAAAACAAAAAAGGGAATCCCAGCGCAACCTTAATTGCAAAGGAAATTAGAAAAAAAATTAAAGAAAAAACAGGATTAAATGCTTCAGCAGGTATTTCTATAAATAAATTTATTGCTAAAGTAGCTAGTGATATGAATAAGCCCAATGGACAAAAAACAGTTGCTCCTCAAGAGGTAATTCAGTTTTTAGAAAAATTAGAGATTAAAAAATTCTTTGGAGTAGGAAAAGTAACAGCTCAGAAAATGTATCGCCTCGGTATTTTTACTGGTAAAGATCTAAAAGAAAAGACCAAAAAATATTTAGAACAGCACTTTGGGAAGAGTGGAAAGTTTTATTATCAAGTGGTAAGAGGTGAACATTTTAGTGAAGTTAAACCCTCCAGAACTCGCAAATCATTAGCGGCAGAACGTACTTTTAGTAAGAATATCTCTTCGGAAATATTTATGATTACAAAACTAGAAATCATTGCAAAAGAGGTTGAAAAACGTCTTAAAAAAAGTAAAGTTGCAGGAAAAACAATTACCCTTAAAATTAAATACAGTGATTTTACGTTACAGACTAGAAGCAAAACGTTACCTTATTATATTTCAGATAAAAATGTAATAGTCGAAACTGTTAAAGAATTGTTATATCAAGAGACTATGAAAAACTCGGTACGGTTATTGGGCATTTCTTTATCAAATCTAAATACTAAAGAGGGAAAGCCTGTTCTGAAAAATGAAATTGCAGTACAATTAAAATTAGCTTTCTAATTAAAATTTATCATATGTGAGAAAATTACTTAAAATTATTTTTTAACCCTAATAACTCATATTATGAAAACAATAAAAATTTTAAGCCTTGCTTTAACTAGCGCCACTTTATTTCTTTCTTGTAAAAAGGAGGTTAAACCTTTATCCAACATTAAAAAAACTCCCAAAAATGA
>SGZH01000022.1 GCA_004214175.1 Flavobacteriales bacterium
CTCAGAACAAGAAAAAATTAGAAAAAATGAAAAAATAGTTATTAATAATTTTTTTTTCATGACGTTTTTATAGTTTTAAATTATATCTCTTCATCAGCTCAGTTTTCTTAGAATTATCTTCTTCAAACTTATATTCATTACAATTTATACAATCCTCATCTTTTTTGTATGAATCTCCGATTTTAGCAATCGGTTTGATAGAATAAATCAACTTTTTTAAGTTAGTCTCATCTGTTTCAAAGTCAACTAAAACATTTTCTACTAAAGAATTGTACCACTGAGCTTCAGAGTTGTAAGATTCATTGATATAATTTCTACCTTGAGGTTCAAACCCGGACTGAAATGTATATTCCATAATTGATCTAAATGCGATATCCAATTCTTTTTGTGAGGTATAGTATGTAACTTCAGATTTAATAATAGTTCTTAAATTTTTATTTACAAAACCATATTCAGCATAAGCCCTAGCTTCTTCAAATTTATATTTTGTAATACAATCATCAACGCTGTCACATCCCCTTTCGGACGCAATGTCATCTTGGTAAGCTGCATTACTAATTGATACAACAAGTTGAAGAATTCCAGATAAAATAAAAAAAGCAATAATCACTCTTCTTTTTTTCTGTCCAATCCATTTGATAAATGATAATAGTGAATTTTTTCTTACTGTTTTATTTTCAGATTTAGCTGTTTGAACTAAACTATCCAAGTAAATCTCAAACTCATCTTGGTCGTGACCTTCACTCAAAGCTCTTTTTAAAATCACTTTTCTTTCCTTTGACGAAATTTTTCCGTCTGCTATTGATGACTCTACTAAACCTTTTAAATCTTCTGATAATTGCATAATTAGGTTTTTTGTTATTAAAGTTATTATTTTAATTTGTATTCATTTCTCCTTTAAATAGTTTGGATCCTGATGAAAATAAACGAATTAGCCACGGTGATTCATCGTGTTTGTATTTAGCTAATAACTTTTGATTTCCTTCAATATGACGTTTAGCCTCTATTTCTGCTAATTTAAGCTCATAGTCATTGGCTAGTTTTGCTTCCTCGCGTTTGAATTCTTTATCGGCCTTGACCATAGCTATCTCATCATTATACTCTCTCATTTTTTGGTTCCAATCTCTTTTTGCTTTTTGGTTTAATTTCGAGATGTATTTCTTATATTCTTTTTGAGCTTCATCGTAACATTTTGATTCACGATCAATCATTGAATAGTAATTCATAGCTTCAGGATTAAACCCTGATCCACTTGAGTCATTAAATTTACCTAGCTCAGCTTTCATTTTAGCAAGTAACTCATCACAAGCTGAATTTAATGATAATTTAAAATACTCAACTTTTTTTGTTTGAATTTCACTGAAGCATTCTTTGGATTCTACTGGAACAGATTTTAAAATAGCAAATGCATTGTCATAATTTCTCATTGAAGCTTCTGCGTTGGCCTCACTCAATATAGTCGAACAATTATTTTCAAAATATTTAACCATTTTTTCTTCTGACTTTGTCAAAAAGTTCATGAATTCCTGATTATTAAAATTTATATTTCTAATACCACTAATAAAAGCTTTTTCTTGAGAATCCCCAATGCCTTTAAATTGTGTGGTATAATTGTTAAACACAGTTTCAGTAATGACGTCTACGACCATGATATTAATTTCGTAAGTGTTGGCATATTTTGGAGGTGCTGTAGAGGTTACATTTTTTGACAATAGGCTAATGCTGGGACCAATTATATATCTTGGATTTGCACCCTCTCCA
Organism: Flavobacteriales bacterium; assembly: GCA_004214175.1. Taxonomy (GTDB): domain Bacteria; phylum Bacteroidota; class Bacteroidia; order Flavobacteriales; family Flavobacteriaceae; genus Marifrigoribacter. The sequence continues at coordinate 1,762 of SGZH01000022.1, forward strand.
CCATATCCTATTTTAGTTATAGCACTATTGATTCGATCTTTAAGTAGTTTACTTCCTGTCTCACCAATACCTTCGAATTTTGTAACAAAAGGAGTAAGTTTAATTGATAATAAGGTTTCGTTTTGCATAAAAGTATCTGGTTCATCTTTACTTTTTGTTCCCAGATCGGAATTTGTATTCTCAAATGCACTATTTTTTATTTCTTTCTTAACCAAAGTAGGACCTTCTTTTTCAGGGCTACCTCCGCACGAACAGATTAAGGCTAACAATAAAAATCCAATTATATTTTTCATACTGTAATAATTTTACAAATTTTAATTATTTGATATTAATTTTATTCTATCTGCAACAAAGCATCTCCTAGGCTCTGAGTTTTGTTACTTACTTTAAGTCCGCAACCTTTTCTTAGTCCTTTTTTTAGATCTTTAGCAAAATCGTAGGCAGTGTAAGAGTTTCCATTTTCATCCTGAGAATAGATTCTTACATTAGTAAAAAACATCTCCGTTTCTGTATTTTTGGACATTTTATATGTTGAATTTACCGTGTTATCCTTGAGCCAAGAAATAATTTTTTCTCCTATTTCCTCATTACCACAATCATCATCTAATGCAATAGAAGACGTATTCATAGTTGCTATTCTTAGGGTAATCTCAATACCATTTGCTAAAAGATCTTTAAAGTGGTTGGTAATATTTTCTGTAAGATTATCAATAGCACTTGGGAAATCCTCTTTTACTAGGCTTTGCAAATCATTATTTTTTGATGTTTCACCAACATTTGCACGGGTTACAGCGGCAATTGATTTATTGGTATAAACATCCAAACATTTTACAATGTAAGTAAGTGTTTTATTGATGTTTCTGGATTTAGGATCTTGTTTGAGTTCATAATCCAGTTCAATGATATAATCAGGCCTAGCTGTATTCATAAGCTCTGCCCTTAGATCTCTGGCAACTCCTTCCATCTCATCCATTGCATTGTTGTTACTAATTAGCTTTAAGGTTTGCTCAAGGTTTTCTAAAGAAAATCCTTTATTCGAAAACTCTTCTTCTATACCAGCAATAACAAACCTGAGCTCAGAATCCTGTATAAACGATTTTGAATAGTCACGAACATAAGCAGTAACTCCCTGATTATTTATCTCGCTTAAACAATTATTTCTATTTAATAATGCGTCAGAAGGAATGACCATTACACTAGGCAGACTTTGAGTAATGGCATTTGATTCTTTTTTCATCGTTTTTGAGCTCTCAGTAGTGGGAAGCATGGAATTTCTATCCTTACTATCACCGCCTCCTCCACAAGATGTTAAAAATAAAATCATTGTAGCTAACAAAAATTGGTTTTTCATATTAATGGAATTTAATTATTTTTTTTGCAATCAATTGATTGATTTTTTAATGATCTAAATTTATAAATTAAAAAGGTCATATTTGGTTCATATTTGGTTCATAATTAATATTTATTTTGATTGAAGTTTTAAGAGAGAAATAGCTTTAAAAATAAAAAATTATTCATGGTAACAAAAAGTGGAGCAGAGGGGGATTGAAATCAAACTATTTTAGGTTGGATTTTACTATTTTTGAAATGAAAGATAATATAATATGATAAGTTAGTTTTTATATAAAGACATCATTTTATGAATCAAGTTACAAAAACAGATTTTATACACTTTATTAATTGTCCCGAATCGTTATGGTTACAAAAAAATAAACCTAACGCCTACACTAAGGGACCGTTTTCATTGTTTTTAGAAAAACTGATCAAAGAAGGCTATGAGGTTGAAGACTATGCAAAATTACTCTTTCCCGACGGTTTAAATTTACCTGAAAACAGTACTCCTACCTACACAAACCAACAATTAAACTCAAACCATACCGTCTTTTTTCAACCCTCTTTTTTGACACCAAAAGGAGTCTTTGCTAGGGTCGATATCTTGGAAAAACTCCCTGATAATACCTATCATTTATATGAGATAAAATCTGCTACTAGCGTTAAAAAAGGAAAACTTGAAGATGCCTGTTTTCAAAAATATGTTCTGCAAGAATGCGGTTATACTGTGGCAAAGGTTTCGATCATTCACCTTAATAAGGATTATCGAAAACAAGGAGTTATCCAAACCAAAGAATTACTTACAATAATAGACATCACAGAAAATACAAACGATATTTATAGCGCTGTTGCTAACAAAATAAATGCAGCTACTTCGTATATCAATAGAAATGCTATTAATGAAAATAAATGCTCTTGCAGATATAAAACAAGAACTAATCATTGCGATAGCTTTAGTTATTTTAACTCGGATATACCTGATTATAGCATTTATGAAATTGCCAGAATTTCGGCTAAAAAAATTCAACAATTAGTTGCTCAACAATATCTTGGAATATTAGATATACCTCTTAATTTTAAATTAAGTACAATGCAACAAGTACAAGTTGAATCGGTTCGAAAAGAAAAGGTTTTAATTAATAAGTCTAGCATTAAGAGTACTTTAAATAAATTACAGTATCCATTACATTTTATAGATTATGAAACCTTTCCTGCGGCAATACCTAAGTTAGACCATATGGGACCCCACCAACACTTAGTGTTTCAAGTATCGGTACATACTATGCAAAAAGATGGAGATTTAACTCATTTTGAATGGTTAGGCACCAAAATTGAACAGCCAGAAGATATGCTAAAACAAATGCAGAATTTTACTGGTTTAACGGGTACCTTTATATCTTGGAATGCCCCTTTTGAAATGAGTAGGAATAAGGATCTTTTGGAATGGGTGCCAAAATTTAAAATTTACCTTAATTATATGAATGCTCATATGTTTGATTTAATGACCATATTTAAAACCGATTATGTAGACTTTCGTTTTCACGGTTCCACCTCCATTAAAAAAGTATTACCCGTTTTATGTCCTCAATTTTCATATTCAGATTTAGAAGTACAAGATGGTACAATGGCTCTAGATATCTGGGGGAGAATGGTTAGCGATCCTGATTTTGGTGGAGACCGGGATACTACTAGGAAAAATCTTTTGGCTTATTGTAAGTTAGATTCGCTGGCGATGGTGGAGATTTATCGTGTGCTTATAAAATAATTATATCGTTTTTATATATCAATAGGATCAAGCATAGACTGGTAGTCATTTTTATTAAACGTAAATCCATCTAGAGCAATCAAGAGTCGCTCCAATAAAAATTCATGGTTGACAGCCTTGGGGCCAACTTCTGATTTTTTGTTATTATTTGAATAACCATTAAAACTATTATTATTTTACTAAAAAATAATTTTCTTGTGTTAATTTCATTATTTATTGCCTAAATTTAATTTTTAATCATTATTTTAATCATTATGGAGTTTATCAATTTAGCACTAATATTAATCGGATTTGTTGGATTGGCAATCTATTTAAAAAAACCAAAGGCTAACTCAGAGGATCAATTTGCAGAAAAAGACTCCAGAATTTTGTTGCTAGAAAAAGAAATAACTGAGAAAAATACGACGATTTCAAACCTCCAGAAAGAGTTACAAATTGCTGCTGCAAAAACTCAAAATTTTGAGCAAATAAAGCATGAAAAGACTCAAAATGATGAACGTCTTAAACTCGTTGAGATTGAGCGAAACTCACTTAAAAATGAAAACATAGCCTATCAAAAAGCGGAAGAGGGGCGTCAAAAAGAAGTTAGTAAAAGTATTGAAAGTGCTCTCACATTACAAAAATCATTAGAGAATGAAAAAGTACGTCTTAACGATGAGCGTGTGCAAGAAAAAGCAGATTCGCTTGAAAAAATGAAACAGACGTGGTCTAATCATGAACGAGATGTTCAAAACCATCTGCAATTAATCTGTAAAAATAATGTCATTACCTACATTAGTCAAGAAGAATTTCCGCATCCGAGAAATAAGCCGGATAGTTCTATCGAGATTATGGATCAACTTATTGTATTTGATGCGAAAAGTCCAGCAAATGACGATTTATCTAATTTTCCTAAATACATTAAAAATCAGACAGAGAGCCTAAAAAAATATGCTAAGCATGATAATGTCAAAAATGATTTGTTTCTAGTAATCCCCTCTAATACTCTAGAAGTAATTGATCAATTTCATTATAATATTGGGGACTATAATGTGTATATTATTACTAAAGATGCTCTGGAGCCAATAGTTCTTAGTTTAAAAAAAATTGAAGAATATGAGTTTGCTGAAAAATTAAGCCCTGAAGAGCGCGATAACGTATGCAGGATTATTGGAAAATTTGCCCATACAACTAAGAGGCGTATTCAAATAGATGAATTTTTTGCACGCGAGTTTTTAGATACCCTCACTAAAGCAGGTTCTCAATTACCTAAAGATATCCTAGAAAATGTAATTAAATTTGAGAATGCGGAGAAGTTAAATCCCCCTATGGAAAAACGAAACAAAAAAATACTTGCCAAAGATTTAAAAGAACAAGTTGATAAACTTGAAAAAGAAATGGAAATAAGAGAGATTCCTAAAATATCTTCTCAAAAAAACTTTGATTTGTAGGAGCTTTAGATAGAAAGCTCTTTATTACTATTGTTACCAGTAAATTCAAAGTGCTTGTATTGGTTAATTGATTATTTTTTTATGAATTTAATGCTTGGTAATGATTTATTACTTTGAAAGCTTATGGTATATATTCCATTAGTTAATTCAGTAATATTTAACCTCTGATTATTTGAAATTGAAACTTCCTTAACTAATTGCCCATAAATATTGTGGATTTTAATTTTTTCTTCATTATCATTTTTTAATTCAATAGTAATAAAGTCTGAAGCAGGATTTGGATAAATCAATATTTTTTTGCTATCTGAATAGCTATTCAAATCAAGTGTTTTTAAAGATATTGTTTGTAGTAAATTATTATACCCAGTAGCAGGTTCCCAAGTATTAATATTTGCAAATTGAATACTGTAATTAGAGTTGTTTTCAAGTGAAGTCTCGTTATCTGGTATCCAAATGTACAATTCAAATGTTCCTTCTAAACCTAAATCAAAACTTTGAGTTATTGAAACGGAGTTTTCCCAAGTTCTTATATCAGTATTAATTAATTCAGTGGTAATTGCATTTGTAATAATATTTTTCAATACTAAATACACATTTTTTTTCTTAAAAACTCTAGAAAAACCAACATTAGTTAGATTCAGGTTAATTTCAAATCCAGTATTATTTGATATCACTTCAGATGAATTTAAAACAAATCTATAGCCTAAACCTTTTAATATATCCTCATAGTGATTTGATATAATTACTTCGTCCCAAAACGGAGTGTAATAGTCGCGATTTATGGTTGTCCAATTTGTTAGATTCATTTCGTATATAGCATTATCACCCATAGTTCTAAAACCATCATTACAGGGGTTAAATCCATTAGTTTCTCCAGTCATAGGTAGATACTTAGTTTCGTTTGCAACATAATTATAATCAGTTGTCCCGACAGGGTTTGTGCATTCATCAGAAACAGAATAAGTTCCTTGGTCACCATAATTATTTAAGAAAGCATCGTTAAAGAAACCAATTCTAGCATTTGCTGTATTTAGATAAGCCGTTTGTTCTGTAAGTAAAGTATTACCATACAAAGTGGTTTTAATACCAGCATATCTAACTTGAATAGGAATTTCTTGAGGTGTTGCTACTAACATAGCGTCTACTATTTCTTTACGATTTAGCCATTGAGTATTAGTAATATTACCATCTGTACCAAATTCTGTAGAATTTGTGTAGTACCATTCCCCCCAAGTGCCAATAAAACCAGCTTGATGAGAAAAAATAATATCTTTATTATTATTTAATATGGTTGATAATTGAGAAATATGAGAAAGTATTTGGGATTTTATCGGTTGTTGAGGTGTTGATCCTTGAGCATTGGAATATGAAAACCTTACAATTATTTTAAGACCAGCTGTCCTTACATTTTCAAAATCAGTTTGGATATTACTTAAATAAGTTTCATTTATATCTGAATCTAAAAAGGCATCTAATAAAAAATATCTAAATACAACAGTAACCTTATCTGCACTTGTTTTCCAGTTATTTAAGGTTTCCACCGAAAGATTGTTAGTCCCAGAGACTGTAGCGTAATTGTTAGATGTTATAGAGTATTTTTGAAGGCCTCTTTCGGGATTTGCTATTATATCAGTTGAGGATTGATAAGTCACTGTTTGCCCAATTAATATTTTTTGACTTACTAAAAATAAAAGCAATGAAATCGATATTCTTATAAAATACATTTTATTGTAAAATCTCATATTCCTTTAGTTTTCAGTTTATTTAGGACATAGGTATATGATGAATATACAAATAAAGTATTAATTAATTTCAATAGAATTGATGTAGAAATCATCTTTAATCTTTAACGTTTTTATTTCATCAGCATATGTATCAGTTTTCCAACTATTAGAAGGGTAAATCCATTTTTCTTCCCCATTGATAATTGCAATCACCGGCATATGAAAGTTTTCAATCATATTTGTATATCGATAGGAGAGTAGGTACTCAGACTTTTTATATTCGAGTGTTGGTATTTGGACAGTTCTCAAATATTGATCCCAAAATTTAGTCAGATTAATTCCTGATTCCTTACTAATATATTCCTCAATTTGTTTACTACTGACCGTTTGATGATAAAAAACCATATTAAGACCTCTTAAAATTTTCCTCCACTTTTCATCATCATTAATAAGTTGTCGTAAGGTGTGAAGTAAGTTTGCTCCCTTGTAATACATATCGGTACTCCCTTCCTGATTAACCTCATAAACACCAATGATGGGTCGGTCGTTTTGTATGGCCATTCTTGTTCCCTTTACATAATCAGCAGCAGCTTTTTTTCCAAAGAAATAATCCAAATATAAATTTTCAGAATACGCAGTAAAACCTTCGTGAATCCACATATCGGCCACATCTATATGCGTTATATTATTAGCAAACCACTCGTGTCCAGATTCATGAATAATTATAAAATCAAATTTTAAGCCCCATCCACTACCTGATAAATCGCTTCCTAAATAACCATTCCTATATTGATTTCCGTAGGTAACACTACTTTGATGTTCCATTCCTAAATAAGGTACCTCTACCAATTTAAAACTATCCTCATAGAATGGATATGGGCCAAACCAATATTCAAATGCTTCCATCATTTTTGGGGCTTGTTTAAATTGTTCTTTAGCTTTACTTTCATTTGCCTTTAGCACATAATAATCCATATCTAAGATGCCATTTTCGCCCATATATTTTTCGCCAAAATGGATATAATCTCCGATATTTATATTGACCCCATAATTATTAATTGGATTAACCACCTTCCACGACCAAGTAGTTTTGTTTTTTTTAGTTGATTGATTGATCAACCTTCCATTAGCAACTGCCATTAAGCCAGTAGGTATAGTAATATGAATATCAATACCTTGATCAGGCTCATCATAGTAGTGGTCTTTGTTTGGCCACCAAAGACTAGCTCCAATACCTTGATTCGAGGTCGCTATAAAATGACTTCCATTAGCATCTTTTGACCAAGAGAAACCGCCATCCCAGGGTGCATTTTTTGCACGAGGAGGCTTTCCAGAGAAGAAAACAGTAAGTTCTTGGTTGCTTCCTATTGCTTGTGTTTTTTCTAAGAAAATAAAATGCGCGTTTCCTTCCGATTTAAATTTTAAGTTATTACCGTCTTGAATTATTTGATCAATTTTCATGGGAGGCTGAAGATCTATTTGCATCGAATTATTTTTTTTCAAAACCTTATAAGTAATGGTGTTAGCTCCTTTAATGGTCTTTTTATCTAAATTTACATCTACGATAAGTTGATACTTTTTTAAATCCCACCAAACTCTTTCCTCGGTGATACTTCCTCTTAAACTATCTTGTCGTGTGTAATTTTGACTGACCACCTTACAGCAAAAAAATAGGATACAAACAAAGCTAATTTTCTTCATGGTCTTTTCTTTTTTTATAGTTTTTGAAGATTTGTTTTTTTAAATATAGGAAGATTTTACTAATTTTAAGACAAATAAAAAAAACCGCTTTTTATAGTTTTGAAGAAGCGGTTTTAATAAAATTAACTAAAATTAAATGTTATTAAAATGGGTATTTGTTTTCTTTTTGAACTTTTTCTGAAATACCTTTTCGTAAAGCAACTACATTTGGTTGGTTTTGATATTTAGTAAAACGTTTCAATCCCATTAACATCATTCGCTGTTCATCTCCTTCTGAAAAAGAAACAATTCCTTCTTTTGCATTTTTATGGATAATATCAATGGCATTGTATAAATATAACTGTGACATCTCTATTTGATGTTTTTGAGATTCTTCTCCAAATCTATTGATATTTTTTTCAGTTCTTAAAATGGCAGATTCGGCCATGTAGATCTCAATTAGTATATTAGACGCGGCCATTAACAATTGCTGATGCTCTTCTATATTTGGGCCGTATTTTTGAACTGCAGCTCCAGCAACCATTAAAAAGACTTTTTTTAATTTTTTAATCATTGCTTTTTCCTCGGAGAGGGTTGCAGAATAATCAGGAGTTTCAAATGAAGGAATTCCAGTTAATTCATTTGCAACTTTCATTGCCGGACCTATTAAGTCGATATGCCCTTTCATCGCTTTTTTTATAAGCATTCCCACAGAAAGCATTCTGTTAATCTCGTTAGTTCCCTCATAAATTCTGGTAATTCTGGCATCTCTCCAGGCAGATTCCATTGGAGTATCTTTAGAGAAACCCATACCACCAAAAATTTGGATTCCTTCATCAGCACAAGCTTGGACATCCTCAGAGACTGAAACTTTCAGAATTGAACATTCAATAGCAAATTCTTCCACTCCTTTTAATTCAGCTTTTTGATGGCTTTCGCCTGCTGCTTGTCTCAATTCAATACGATTTTGTATATCTTTTCCAGCTCTATAGGTTGCAGACTCACCTACATAGGTATTGGTTGCCATTTCGGCAATTTTTGATTTAATAGCACCAAATTCAACTATGGGGGTATTGAATTGTTTCCTTTCTGAAGCATATTGTATGGCATGTGTAGTTATTCTTCGTTGTGAATCCAAACAAGCAACGGCTAGTTTAATTCTCCCAACATTCAATGCATTCATAGCGATTTTAAAACCATTCCCTCGTTCCGAAAGAATATTCTCGGCGGGGACCAAAGTTTCATTAAAAAACACCTGCCTGGTTGAGGAGGCATGAATACCCAACTTATGCTCTTCTTCTCCTAAGGTAATACCGTTTTCTGGATTATTTTCAACTAAAAATCCAGTTATGTTTTTATCGTTTTCAATTCTGGCAAAAACAATAAAAAGTTTACAAAAGCCGGCATTAGAAATCCACATTTTTTGTCCGGTAATTTTATAATGAGTTCCATCATCAGTTAAAACTGCTTTTGTTCTTCCACTATTAGCATCACTACCAGCACTTGGTTCGGTAAGACAATAGGCACCAAACCATTCTCCAGAGGCTAACTTAGGAACGTATTTTAGTTTTTGATCTTCTGTTCCGTACAAAGTTATTGGCAAGGTTCCGATACCTGTGTGTGCGCCAAAGGCGGTACTAAAAGATCCTGTTCCACTTGAGATGTATTCGCAAGTCAGTAGAGTAGATACAAAGCCCATTCCCATTCCGCCATAAGCTTCGGGAACCGATACTCCTAAAAAACCGAGTTCTCCAGCTTTTTGCATGCAGGCTTCGGTAAAGTTATAATCCTTATTCTCAAAGCGGTCTCTAAATGGAATTATTTCTCGATCATTAAATTCCATTACAGCTTCTTTCATCATTTTTTGTTCTTCTGTAAAATCCTCCGGTGTGAAAATATGTTCACATTTTGATTCTTTTACAATAAATTGGCCACCTCTTATTATATCCATTTCCTCCATTTTTTTATCAATTTTTATTTTAAAAATTCAAATATCCCACAAGCACCTTGTCCTGTTCCAACGCACATAGTTACCGCTCCATATTTACCTTGCATATTTTGCTTCCTCATTTCATCGAATAGTTGGACAGATAATTTGGTCCCCGTACATCCTAGAGGATGTCCTAAGGCAATAGCCCCACCATTAACATTAATGATTTCAGGATTTAAATCTAACTCCCTAATAACTGCCAATGATTGAGATGCAAATGCTTCGTTGAGTTCTATCAATGCCAAATCATTCTGTTTTAAATTAGCTTGTTTTAATGCTTTGGGAATTGCTTTTACGGGTCCAATACCCATAATTCTTGGTTCCACTCCAGCAGCGGCATAATTCACTAATCTTGCTATAGGCTCTAGTTTTAATTCTTTTATCATTTCTTCACTCATAACAATTACAAAAGCAGCACCATCACTCATTTGAGATGAATTTCCAGCAGTAACACTTCCTCCAGCAGCAAATACAGGTCTTAATTTTGATAATGCTTCTAGACTAGTTCCTTTTCTTGGTCCCTCATCTTTGGAAACTGTATACGATTTTATTGCTTTTTTTCCGTTTTCATCCAGATAGGTTTGGTTAACAGAAATAGGAACTATTTGATCTTGAAATCGATTTTCTGATAGCGCCTTAAGGGCTTTCATGTGAGATTGATATGCAAATTTATCTTGATCTTCTCGCGAGATATTGAATTGATTTGCAACCGCTTCGGCAGTGTTTCCCATTCCCCAATAATAGTCTTCGTGACCTTTTTTAACAATATCGTAGTTTAGTTCTGGCTTAAAACCAGTCATTGGAACCGAACTCATACTTTCTGCTCCTCCAGCAATAATGCAATCTGCCATTCCTGACTGAATTTTAGCAGTAGCTATTCCAATGGTTTCAATACCGGATGAACAAAATCGATTGACAGTTACACCTGGAACATCTACCGTCTTTAATCCCATTAAAGAAATAAGTCTTGCCATATTTAATCCTTGAGATCCCTCTGGCATTGCGTTCCCAACAATAACATCATCAATTCTTGAGGTATCTAATTGTGGAATTTCATTCATCATGTATTGAATGGTTTCTGCAGCTAACTCGTCTGTTCTTTTAAACCTAAAAACTCCTTTTGGTGCTTTGCCAACTGCAGTTCGGTAGGCTTTTACTATATATGCTTGTTTCATTTTTTTAATTTCTTAAAGGTTTTCCGGTTTTTAACATATGTTCAATTCGTTCTAAAGTTTTACGCTCTGTACATAGACTTAAAAATGCTTCTCTTTCGATATCTAATAAATATTGTTCAGTAACTAGTGTAGGCTCCGATAAATCACCTCCTGCCATTACGTAGGCTAATTTATTTGCAATTTTTTGATCATGTTCACTAATAAAATTAGATGCTTCCATGGAATCTGTTCCTACTAAAAACATCCCTAAAGCTTGTTTACCTAATACTTTTACATCTTTCCTTTTTACAGGTTTGGTATAGCCTAAATCAGCCATTGATTTTGCAATAGCTTTTGCAACAGCTATTTGCCGGTCTTTGTTAACTACAACGATGTCTTTTCCTTTTTCAAGAATTCCTAAATCATAGGCTTCGTAAGCAGAGGTAGATACTTTTGCCATTCCTATGGTTAAAAAGTATTCTTGAAGTACATTTAATTCTACATCATTTTTGTGAAATAAATCACTAGCTCTCAATGCCATTTCTTTGGAACCACCACCACCTGGAATAACACCGACTCCAAATTCTACTAAACCAATATAACTTTCTGCAGCTGCCACCACACGATCTGCGTGAAGCGTCATCTCGCAGCCGCCCCCAAGAGTCATTCCCTGCGGAGCAACAACCGTTGGAATCGATGAGTATCGCAATCGCATTACCGTATCCTGAAAATACTTGATGGCCATATTTAATTCGTCATATTCTTGCTCAACAGCCATCATAAAAATCATTCCGATATTAGCACCAACAGAGAAATTTGCACCTTGATTTCCAACAACAAGACCTGAAAAGTCTTTCTCTGCAATATCGATTGCTTTGTTTAATCCTGCGAGTACATCGCCGCCAATAGTATTCATTTTACTTTGAAATTCAACATTTAAGATGCCTTCCCCTAAATCTTCTACAACACAGCCACTATTTTTAAATACCTCATTAGATTTTCTGATGTTATTAAGAATAATAAAGGAATCTTGACCAGGGACTTTGATATGCTTTTTTTGAGTTATATCGTAATAGTATGTTGCTCCACTTTTAACAGTATAAAATGATTTTATTTCTGAAGCTAACATGTCATTTACCCATAAAGCTGGTTCTTTTCCAACTTCTTTTATTAATTCAATTCCTTTTTCAACTCCTATTGCATCCCAAATTTCATATGGACCATTTTCCCAACCAAAACCAGCTTTCATCGCATCATCAATTTTATATAACTCCTCCGAAATTTCAGGAATTCGTTTGGAAACATAGGCAAACATTAGCGCAAAACTTTTTCGATAAAATTCACCTGCTTTGTCTTTACCAGCAACTAAAATTTTAAAACGATCAATAACCAGATCTACGCTCTTGGTTAATTCAAGAGTAGGAAAATTTGCTTTTTTTCCACTACGGTATTCTAGAGTTTCAAGATCTAAACCTAGAATCCTATTTTTACCATTTTCTCCTTTTATTTTTTTGTAAAACCCTTGACCAGATTTACTTCCTAACCAATTGTTTTCCATTAGTGTATTGATAAACTTTGGAAGTTTAAATACTTCAAGCTCTTCATCTTCTTTACAATTTTCGTAGATACCGTTTGCTACATGAACTAAGGTATCTAGTCCAACAACATCAACAGTACGGAATGTTGCAGATTTTGGTCTTCCTATTACGGGCCCCGTTAATTTATCTACTTCTTCAATAGTCAAGCCCATTTCTTTCACTAAATGAAAAAGACTTTGTATGCCATAAATACCAATACGATTTCCAATAAATGCCGGAGTATCTTTGGCAAGAACAGTTGTTTTTCCTAGATATTTTTCACCATAATTATTTAAAAAGTTTAATACCTCTGTTGAGGTATTTGGACCTGGGATAATTTCAAATAGTTTCAAATATCTAGGTGGGTTGAAAAAGTGAGTTCCACAGAAATTTTCCTGAAAATCATTACTTCTACCTTCATTCATGAATTTGATGGGTATCCCTGACGTGTTACTTGTAATTAAAGTTCCAGGGGTTCTGTATTTTTCTAGTTTTTCAAAAACCTGCTTTTTTATATCCAATCGTTCTACAACAACTTCGATAATCCAGTCTGCCGTTGCTACTTTTTTAATATCATCTTCTAAATTACCGGTAGTAATTCTGCTTGCGAATTTTTTATGATATAAGGGGGCTGGTTTTGATTTGATCGATACCGCTAATGCATCATTTACGAGTCGATTTCTGACCACTTTATCTTGAAGTGTAAGTCCTTTAATTTCTTCTTTTTTAGTGAGTGAAAAGGGAACGATATCTAGTAATAAAACTTCTACTCCAATATTTGCAAAATGACAAGCTATACCGCTTCCCATAATTCCAGAACCGATAACGGCTACTTTATTAATTCTTCTTTTAGACATATGATTATCTATTTTAACTTATAAGTATATTTTTTTAGAATTTATTAATTCTAATATTGTGTTAGTTACTTTTTTAAAGGCTTTTAAATCTTCAGGTGATACGGCTTTATTAACCGCTTCGTCAAAACCAATCACCACTTTTTTTGAAAAATCTCTCATTTCGACCCCAAATGGTGTTAAATAAATTAAAACTCCTCTGCCATCAAGCGGGTTGGGTTTACGATGGATAAGTCCTTTTTCTTCCATAGCTTTTAATGTTCTGGAGAGACTGGTAGCTTCAATTCCCATTTTAGGACCCAATGAGGTAGAAGGAGTTCCTTTCTCTGGATCAATACTTATTAATGCAAACCCAGTAGCCATGGTACTTCCTTTTTTTCCAGCTTCTTCATTATACATTTTGGTTACACCCATCCAAGTAGATCTAAGGAGATAATCTATTGTTTTTTCTTTCATAGGTCAAAAGTACAAATAAAATACTATGCATGCATAGTATTTTATATTTATTTTTATTTATTTTTATTAATAAATATTGGAATTATAAAATTTTAAAAATATGTCTAATAAAATAAAATTTCTATGGGATTTTAGGGGGCCAAATTCATTACGAATTGCTGAACATCATTGTATTCATTTAAAAGAGTACGCTATAAAAGAAAAGCTCGATTATCATCAAATTGAAAAACAAATAATTTCTGAAATGTATACCATAGCTTATTTAATCATCGATAAAACAGACATGGATCTTCACCGGAAATTACTACAGCCACATCGAGGACAAATCGTAAAATAACAGCAACTCTTATTTAAAATTTAGAGGTATTTATGAATCATAAAAAAATAAAGAAATCCTGGACAACAAAAGCTGCTATGGAACAAGTTTATCAATTAAATTTATGGGGAGCTAATGAAATGAAATTTTATTCTGGTGAAGGTTCTCATCATTCAAAATATGTGGAACCCTATATAACTGTAGTTTCTTCATTTTTATCATCGTTTTCAATTCCACCTGTAGTTTGTGACTTAGGTTGTGGTGATTTTAATATTGGAAGACAGTTAGTAAAATACTCTAGTAACTATATAGGGGTAGATATTGTGAATGATCTGATCCTTTTTAATAAAAAAATATTTAATCAAAAACACTTAGAATTTAAATGTTTGGATCTTACTAAAGATTCTATTCCTGCTGGAGATTGTGCAATTATAAGACAGGTTTTTCAACATTTATCCAATAACGAGGTAAAGCAAATATTGAATAAACTCTATCAATTTAAATTTGTAATTATAACAGAACATATACCAAAATATAATTTTATTCCAAATATTGATATTCTATCAGGTCAAGGAATTCGATTAAAAAAGAAAAGCGGTTTGGATGTTACATTAGCACCTTTTAATTTTAAAGTAATTGATAAAAAGCAGCTATTAAAAGTGAATGTTAACAATAAAGACGAATTGATGGTTACAACACTTTACCAAATGTTTTGATCTAATTTTTATGACTTATATAAAAAAAAGCTATTATAAATATAATAGCTTTTTAAATAACCAATTTGGAATACAGATTTTTTTTCATAGCAAAAAATCTTCCCTTTGGATATATAACAATCATTAAATAAAATACCCTACTTTTTAATAAAAATTATTTAAATATTAAATTTAATAAGAAAAATATTTAGGTTAAAAAGATATTTTTAATTGTTGTTATATATACGATGGTAGAGCATCGCATATTTTTCTTTAATGACCTTTCTTTTTAATTTCATAGTAGGAGTAAGATGGCCTGAATCTATACTCCAAATATCAGGAGTTAATTCGAATTTTTTAATTTTTTCCCAATTACCAAATTGCTTATTATAAATATCTATTTCTTCTTGAATTCTATCAAGCAATCTTGGATTTTTAATAATTTCGGCCGTGTTTGTACCAATTTCAAAACCTTTTCTTTTGGCCCAATCTTTCACAAAATCAAAATTTATTTGGATGAAAGCTGCCGGCATTTTTTCACCATCTCCAATAACCATAATTTGTTCTATAAAAAATGATTCTTTCATAGCATTTTCGACTACTTGTGGTGCTATATATTTTCCACCACTGGTTTTAAACATTTCTTTTTTTCTATCGGTTATTTTTAAAAAACCGTCTTGATCTAGTTCTCCTATATCTCCTGTATGAAAAAAATCATTTTTAATAACTTCGTTGGTCAGTTCTTCGTCTTTATAGTAGCCCATCATAACTTGTGGTCCTTTTACCAATATTTCACCATCAGTAGCTATTTTGACTTCGGTATCTTTAATGAGCTTTCCAACACTACCAATTCTAAAGTGCTCATTTCTCATGTCGTTTACAGATACCACAGGAGACGTTTCTGTTAAGCCATAACCTTCCATAATAGGTATACCTGCAGCATTAAAAACTTTTGCAAGTCTAGCCTGAAGTGCTGCGCTACCGGATGCTACAACTTCAAGTTGTCCTCCAAGAGCGGCTTTCCATTTACTGAAAATTAATTTTCTAGCAATTTTTAATTGAAATTCATACCACCATCCATTCTCTCCATATGGTTTATAATTTAATCCTAACTCAATGGCCCAGAAAAATAGTTTTCTCTTAATTCCCTTTAAGTCAGTTCCTTTTGCATAGATTTTATCATATATTTTTTCTAATAATCTAGGAACAGCTGTCATTATTTGAGGCTTGATTTCTTGAAGATTTTCACTAATAGTTTCTAGAGATTCCGCAAAATGAATACTTACTCCACAATATTGATACATGTATAGGAGCATTCGTTCATAGATATGGCAAACTGGTAAGAAACTTAATGCTTTAGATTTTCCCAATTCAAAGGGAATTCTCAGGGTACTATTGATAGCATTGCTAACAATATTTTTATGTGATAGCATAACACCTTTAGGTTTTCCTGTTGTACCAGAAGTATATATGATAGTAGCTAAATCAAGTTCTTTTATATTATTTTTTCTCTTTTCAACTTCCTCCTGATAGCTTTTGTCCTTTCCTAGTGCTAATAATTTTTCCCAGTGATTGCATCCTGCTATAGTATCAAATGAATAAACTCCCTTTAAACTTGGAACTTGATCTTTAATATTATTTATTTTTTCTAAAACAAATTCGCAAGAAACAAAGCAATAAACACTCTGACTATGATTTAATATGTAGGCGTAATCCTCTTGCGATATGGTTGGATATATTGGTACATCCTGAGCTCCAGTTTGTAAAATACCTATATCACAAATATTCCACTCCGTTCTATTAGTCATTGAGATAATTGCAACTTTATCATTAGGTTGAATACCTAATTGTATTAGTCCTCTACTTATTGCATTAGCTTTATCTATGTATTCTTGAGTAGATGTTGCAATCCATTTTCCTTCCTTTTTTGAAACTAGAGATTTTTCTAAATTATAATTTTCAAGCTGATAATAAGGAAAGTCAAAAAGACGCTTAATATTGTTCATAACAGTGAAGTTTTATTATAAACTGCAAAGTATGAAAATTATTCAGATTTTTGAAATAAAAAATAGCAGCTAAAAGTTACTCTTTTAAATAAGATAGTAAAAATTATTTATTCTTTTAGAATTTTAAAAACCTTTGTTTTGGCTTCAGTGATTACTTTTAATAAGTACATTCCGGGAGGAAAGCTGTTAAAGTTAAATGTTTGTGAGCCAGAATAATTAAATGGATGAATGAGTAATTGTCCATGCATATTATAAATGCTCAGATTATAATTAGTTAATGAGGTATCTATAAATAATTCATTATTTACAGGATTTGGATACAGGTTAAACGGAATTACATTTACCAATAAATTACTTAAATTTCCATCATCAAGTATATTGATCATAAGATCGTCAAAATAAAATCCATCTGCTCCAACAGCACCATCAGATTCAAATTGAAAACGAATTAAAATTTCTTCTCCTAGGAAGTCATTTAAATCTATTTCTTCTTGAATCCATTCACTTTGAACTCCATCATATAGGGGCTCTCCAGTTGGTTGACTATCATTACTACTTCCCTGATTTGTATAAAGACCACATTGAGGTATCCAAGAATTTCCATTATCTATAGAAACTTCGAATTGTACATAATCCCAGTCATTCTCGATTTCCCATTTAGCATAAAAGGTTGCATTAGCACCATTGATATTTGTTAAATCTATTTGTTCTGAAAGACGAATACTTTTACTTTGATTGTTTAGATAATCTACGTTAGGAGATTCTGTTATCGATGTCGATGGCGATACAAATGTAGAACTTGTTATTGACCAACCATCATTGTCATAATTATCTGTTACACTATTACCATTATCAACAAAAATAGGGATTACATTACCATATACTTTATTTAATGTGGTTATCTGATCAAAGTTTCCATTGTTAACTACTAATTCAAAGGTAATGAGGTCACCAGGTTCAATATTATTTGTTAATGTATAGGATATGGATTCATTGACCTCCTCTAAAAAATCTATATTTGAAAAAGCAATAGGACTTTCAACAGAAATGATATTAGATGAACTTGGATTGATGCTCACAGTAAAATCACCTGAACCATTTATACCAAGATTTTTTAGACTAAAATTTTGTTCAACTACTAAATCTTCTCCCAGATATAAGGATGAATTATATCTAAGTACCGCATAATTATTTACCATTTTAGCAGCTGTTATATTTAGATACATCATATCCTTTGCAATTTCTTCAATTTGACTAGAAGGTGGCCAAAATTCTGATCCTATCTCTGGAGTTAATGCATAAATTTTATCATGAGTACCTGTGGTACCGTACATAAAGTCATCTGCAACTCCTGAAGCTGGATAAAGATCTGAGCCTATGATATTCTCATACCCATTTTTTGAAACTAGCTCGTCAGTCATAGCAACAAACAATTCATTTTCTGGGGTAGGCGCATTCTCGGTATATCCAAAGGGATACAACAAAAGATTTGAATAAGAGTGATTGTTTAAAGCAATCTTAAAATTATGTTGTTCACATAGCCATTTGATTGCTTGGTTTTCTACCTCTGAAAAAGCTTCAGTACCAGGATAGATATCACTATTTGGATTACTAGAAGTTCCTTCTCCTCCCCAAATTCCATCACCGGGATTTCCATCTAAAAAATAATCATAGTTACGATTATTATCTACACCATTTCCATTTTTTCTGTTTTTCCTCCAAAACCCACCTCCATTTGGGTCTGTTTTTTCATTATAGAGGTATCCATCGGGATTTACTACGGGAACAAAAAATAATTCGGTATTATCAATGATACTTTTTATTTCACTATCAGTATTATAGTTTTCAAGTAGATACCACATGTAAAAAATAAGTTGAGAGAGTGAATTTGGTTCTCTAGCATGATGAATGGCTGTGTAAAGAATTTGAGGTTCTTGTTCAGAGGAATTTTCTGGATTATCACTAATTTTAACCCATTTGATCCCATTGCCACCAATTGGCGGTGTTGTAGAATCATCAGGTTCTCCCTCAGTTAGATAATCACTAATATTTTCTTTTTCTGTTATTAGTTCTGGATATAATGTTTTCATTAAATCCAACTGATTTAGAATTTCTTGGTAGGTAAAATATCCTCCCATCGAGCCTAGTGAAAAATTTTCAGGAGTTTCATAATTGCTGGAGTTTGTATCTTCACAATTAATACTACTCTTGGGTGAAAGGTTTAAAACATTACGCTCAATGAAATATTCTTTTGAATCTTCAATTAAAATTTCTACGCTAAAGCCTGCATTTTTTGCTAATTCTAGTTCAGAAACCGAAAAATCTGAGATTATAAACACTCCTTGTTTATGAGTAACATGATCAACAGCAATACCGAGAGCATCTAATTCTTTTAATTCTTCTGCTTGATTGTAAAATATTTTTGCTCTTTGGTATTTCTCTTGTTCGTTTTGTCCAAAACTAAATTGGAATAAAATTAGCATTAAAATAAATATTTTTTTTTTCATAGCTTATTTATTTTTTTCCAACCATTTCCTAGCGTTTATAAAAGCTTCTAACCATGGCGTTACCTCATCTTTTCTATTTTTTGGATAATAAGCCCAGTTCCATGAAAAAGTTGATCTTTCCAGGTGTGGCATCATTACCAAATGTCTTCCAGAGCTATCCGCTAACATTGCCGTATTAAAATCACTTCCATTTGGATTGGACGGAAAACCACTATAACTATATTTTCCTACGATATTATAATGGTTTTCTGACTTAGGAAAACTAAATTTACCTTCTCCGTGGGCTGCCCAAATTCCAAGATTTGTTCCGGCTAAAGAAGATAACATGATTGAGTTATTTTGTTTAATTTCCACAGAAGTAAATACACACTCAAATTTACCTGAATCATTATGGAGCATTTTAGGCTTTTCTTGATGTTCTGGATTTAACAGTCCCAATTCAACGAATAATTGGCAACCATTACAAACTCCTAGGGATAGGGTGTCGTCTTTCGCAAAAAAGGTTTTTAGAGCATTTTTTGCTTTATTGTTATAAAGGAAAGCTCCTGCCCAGCCTTTTGCTGATCCTAAAACATCTGAATTAGAAAAACCACCTACCGCTGCAATAAATTTAATATCTTCTAGGGTTTCTCTACCTTCAATTAAATCTGTCATATGTACATCTTTAACATCAAAACCTGCTAAATACATTGCATTTGCCATCTCTCGCTCAGAATTTGAACCTTTTTCTCTGATAATCGCTGCCTTTGGTCTGCTATAATTTTTGTCAAACACAGGAAGTTTTCCAGTAAAATGATCTGGAAATTTAAAGTTTAGTGGTTGTTTCACATAATTATCAAAACGCTCTTTTGCTTTTCCTTCACCACTTTGTTTTTGATCTAAAAGGTAGGAGGTTTCAAACCAAACTTTTCTCATTTCTGGAATGCTAAGTTCTAAATTTTGATATAGGTGTTTAATTTGGAGTGATTCAGTTTCAGTGACAGTTCCAATTTTAAAAAAATCAATGTTGTTTTTAGTGAGTGTTTCTTCAATTATTGAATCTTTTTTTCCTTGAAAAACAATTCCAATATTTTCAGAAAATAAAATTTTAATTAAATCTTCTTCTTCTAAGTCTGTTAAATTTAATTTTGCTCCTAAATTTATATCAGCAAAACACATTTCAAGAAGCGTTGTAATTAAACCTCCAGAGGCAACATCATGTCCAGCGAGTATCTGATCATCTAATATTAATTTTTGAATAGTATTAAAAACGGAGGATAAATAAAAAGCATCTTTAATTGTTGGTGCCTCATTGCCAATAGAGGCTAGTGTTTGTGCAAAAGAGGATCCCCCTAACTTAAAATCATCTTTTGATATATTAATATAATAAATACTATCACCATTTTTTTGAAGTACAGGTTCTACCACTTTTTTTACATCGTTACAATGAGCTGCAGCAGAGATGATTACTGTCCCCGGTGAAATAACTTCTTCATCTTTATACTTTTGTTTCATCGAAAGTGAATCTTTTCCAGTAGGTACATTAATTCCTAATGAAATAGCAAATTCTGAAATTCCCTCTACAGCTTTATACAATCGGGCATCTTCACCTT
>SGZH01000023.1 GCA_004214175.1 Flavobacteriales bacterium
TTTTATAATCTTGAAAATTTATTTGATACGGAAAATGACCCCCTAACCTATGATGATGATAGAACTCCAGATGGAAAAGATCATTGGACAGAAGAAATCTATCAAGATAAACTAAAAAATATGGCCAAGGTCATGGCTGAAATTGGTGCTGAGGTTTCGGGTAGCGCTCCTACAATTATAGGTGTTTGTGAAACTGAGAACAGAAAAGTTTTAGAAGATCTAGTTAACCAAGAAACTTTAGTTGAACAAGATTACGGAATTATTCAGTTTGATTCTCCCGATAGAAGAGGTATTGATGTCGCCTTATTGTATAAGAAAAAATTATTTACTCCTACTCATTATAAAGCAAAAGAGCTTTTAATTTATGATGATAATGATAAGTCAAAAAGAGTTTTTACTCGTGATCAATTAGTAGTTAGCGGGGTGTTAGACGGAGAAAAAATTCACCTAATTGTCAATCATTGGCCTTCCAGAAGTGGTGGCGAAAAAAGGAGTAGGTCAAAAAGGATTAAAGCCGCAAAATTAAATAGACAAATTATTGATTCCATATTTAGTGATGACCCTTATGCTAAAATAATTACTATGGGTGATTTGAATGACGACCCCTCCAACACAAGTGTAAAAGATCATCTAAATGCAAAAAGAAAAACTAGCGAGCTAGGTATAAAAGAATTATACAATCCCATGGAGGATCTAGCAAAACAGGGTTATGGTTCACTTGCTTACAGAGATAGTTGGAATCTGTTTGATCAAATAATAATATCTACCGAATTAACAAAAAAAGATTTTTCAAGTTATCGTTTTTATCAAGCAGGAATCTACAATAAAACATACCTAGTAAATGCTCATGGAAGATATAAGGGATACCCCTATCGTAGTTTTGCTAGCGGATCTTATACAGGAGGTTACAGCGATCACTTTCCTGTCTACATTTATTTGGTAAAAGAAAAATAATCTCAGTTATTAAAAAAAGCCTCCAATTTATAGGAGGCTTTTGTTTCACAAAACTACATTGTGTGTTTGAAAATAAATTTAACTTATTTTCTGGCTTTTCTATTAGCAATAAAACTTTTTACGAAATAAACCATTGAAAAAGTAGAAGTCCCAATCATTAACGAAACTCTTAAAAGCCCCAATCCTCCTTGATTTAATGATTTAGGTAATCTCATTCCGACTAAAGCAATTAAGATTAATAGTGTTAAAAGAACGGCTATGTGAGCAACTACTTTATTTTCTTTTCTTACCCCAGAAGAACAAAGTATTAATGCAGCACCAAAACCTACAGGGATGAGTGCAGTTGGTGAAATTACTTCAAGGTATCCCCATAAACCAATTGCAATTAAGCATACAGAATTTATTAAGTTTGCTTTTGTAGAATTCATAATATCGTATTTTTTGTTAATTAATATTGGAATTAAAAATACAAGAATAATTAATTAAATCTATTAAAATGGTCTTATTCTTGTAAATTATTTGAATCCATTTTTAAATATGATCATAAAAAACGCTCTGAATCAAACAGAGCGTTTTTTGAATACTTATGAAAAAGTATCGTACTAAAATTCGTAGCGCATAGAAGCGTTGAATGTTCTTCCTCCAGTTGTAA
Organism: Flavobacteriales bacterium; assembly: GCA_004214175.1. Classification (GTDB taxonomy): domain Bacteria; phylum Bacteroidota; class Bacteroidia; order Flavobacteriales; family Flavobacteriaceae; genus Marifrigoribacter. Next base: position 1,607 of record SGZH01000023.1, read on the forward strand.
AATATCCAAATCTATCCGTTTGTTGAATAGCAACTTTATCGAAGACATTGAACATATTTGCTCTAAAAGTCATTCTATTACTATTGCCTAAACTAAATCTGTAGGTAATACCAGCATTAGTTAATGCATAACTACCTAATTGATCACCTTTATAATCTTCTATTGAAGTGTTTTCATTGGTAAATTCATAATGATTATCTCTATACTTAATACGAGCATCGATACTTAGTCCTGTAGTAATTTTTGCATCAAATCCCATACCTGCAGTGAATTGTGGTGCAGTCGATACTTTAATCCCGTCACGGTTAACAGTACTTGTTTCACCAATTTGTTCATTCGTATCTGCATTATAAGTGGAAACTACAGCTTCTCCTTTATAAGTCCATGAACCTGCAGAAATAAAACCTCTTAGTGACAACCAATCAGTAGCTCTGTAACGAGCATCTAATTCAGCTCCTGAATGATATTGTGTAATACCTCTTTGTAAAGTCGTGGTATCAAAATCATCTTGGTCGTCGTCTGGAGTACCATTATCATCTGTACCAAAACTAGATAATGTTCTATCGGTCCAATTGGTTACATAGGCATTAAAATTTGCTCTAAAATTGTTAGTCTTAAAGTGATAACCCGCTTCAAAACTGGTGATTTTTTCGTTTTCAACTGCTGGCGAAACCAATTCCGTAATGAAACCTGTATTTCTATTAAAAATATTATCTAAATAAGGTTGTCTTGAGTTATATCCAGCATTAAAAAAAATAGTATTCCCTTCAGCCATAGTTAAAGAAACCCCTCCTTTTATATTATAGCCTGTTTTGCTAGTTTTTTCAGATTTTGCTGGCTTATATCTATCTTCTCTTTCATAAGACTGATTAGATACACCTCCTTGAGCAAAAATAGAAAACATGTCATTAGCATACTCTACCTGTCCAAAAACACCTTGATAGTTTATTGTTTCTGAATTATCGTAAGCAATTCTATCTTCTTCTGGAGCAAAATCAAATAACGCAGCCCAAGGATTAGCGTCATATGAATTAGTTACTACGTTATCTTCTGGTAAATTATCTCCACTATCATTTGTCCATCCTGATAATCCATAAAAATCAGCGATTTGTCTAAAATGATCTCCTGTATAAGTTCTTACATCTACACCAGCACTAGCTGTAAGGTTATCAGAAAAGTCATGTGTTAAGTTGGATAATAACCCATACCAAGCATGATTATTCATAGAGGCTCTTCTAATATAACCTGCTCCGTTTTCAGCTCCATAATCTCCACCAATACCTACGAGAGCATTATTTGCTTCAATTGCAGGATAATCAAGTTGACCAAATAAAGGTCCATCACCATCTGGATCTTCTGTTCTAATTCTTCCATTACCTCTAGGTCCTGTTCCTCCACCACGTCCCCATGATGCATAAGCTACAGTGGATAATTCAGTCTTATCAGAAAGATTAAAATCCCAGTTTAAGTTAGCAACTGGTTTGTGATAAAAATTTTGTCTTTCAGACGAAATATCAGTTCCATCTTCATTTAAATAACCCCAATGTTGGTTAAATTTAGGATCTGCTGCAATTCTCTCTAGAGATTGAGACCACTGATTTCCATGTAATTGAGGAGCACCTGTAATTAAAAAGTTAAAATTATGTTTTTCATTTGGCTTGTATCCAACAGCAAAATAATAAGTTTGTCCTTGCCCGTAAGTACCTTTAGCCCACTTTCTGTGTGCTTGCCAATGGTCTAGTAAAACAGAAAAAGCCCATCCTTTTTCATTTCTACCAGAGTCGTATCCAACAGTTCCTTTAAAGTAGCTGTCATTTGCTCCTGTAAAACGAGCAAATCCGCCTTGTTTTTTTTCTGCAGCTTTCATTACAATGTTAGTGGTTCCCCCAACAGAAGGAATTGCTAATTTAGAAGCACCTAAACCTCTTTGAATCTGAACAGTGGTTGCAATATCTGCAATACCAGCCCAGTTGGACCAATAAACTTTTCCATCTTCCATACTGTTCACAGGTTGTCCATTTAATAGTATAGCAATATTGGTTTGGTCAAACCCTCTTAAGAAAAATTGAGAGTCTCCAAATCCATTATTCCCTGTAACTGTTGCAGAAGGTGTAAATGCCATAGATTCCGTTAAATCTAAATTCCCCCCTCCTTTTAATTGAATTTCCTCAGCAGAAATTGTTGATACTGCTATAGGAGTTTTTCTTCCTGCAGCTAAATCGATAATTCCAGAACCTACTATCACTACCTCAGCTAGTGCATCAGCATCAGGAGCTAAAGAAATTGTTCCTAAATTTACACTTCCATTAGAAAGCGAATAGGATACTGTTTGAGAAGAATATCCCAAGTAAGAAATAGTAACATTCCCACTACTACCATCTACGGTAAGAGAAAAGTTTCCATCAAAATCTGCGATAGCCCCGTTGTCAGTTCCATCTTCAACAATTGTTGCTCCTGAAAGAGGACCTCCTAAATCATTGTCATTAATTGTTCCTGTAACAGTCCCTTGTGCAAATGAAATAACACTTACAAACAGAAAGGACAGTACTAAATAAAAAGTAATTTTTTTCATCATTTAAAGTTGTTTTGAGTTGGTGCAAATTTAACTATTCAATTTATTCTTTTATGTTATTTTATTGTAAATAAAAAATTAAATTTATTGGATTATTTGCTTGAGTAATATTAGCGAATATCTTAACATAAAAAGGTTGTTACGCTATTTTTTTATTAACAAAATTCTATACTTTAAAAGATTAAAAGACAAGTTTACTTAATTGCTGTTTTAAAGGAGCAATATAATCAAAATATGAATTTTGATATTTTTGATGTAAGGGTTTTGATGGGGGTAAATCTTGTTTAAAAGGGTCTACCTGTTTTCCATTTTTCCAAAATCGATAGCAAACATGTGGACCACTTGTATTACCAGTCATTCCAACCCAACCAATTACCTCTCCTTGTTTTACTCGATTTCCAGTTTTAACATTTCTCCTTTTCATGTGAAGATACTGAGTTTCGTAGGTGCTATTATGCCTAATCTTTACATAATTACCGTTACCTCCTCTTTTTTCTGACTTTGAAACAATCCCGTCTGCAGTAGCTAAGATCGGAGTACCAATTGGTGCAGCAAAATCTGTGCCTTTGTGAGCTCGAACCCTATTCCCATACAACCTAATTTTCCTTTTTAAATTATACCTAGAAGAAATCCTACTAAACTTAACAGGCGCTTTTAAAAAAGCTCTTCTTAAATTATTAGCCTTATCATCATAGTAATCTTTTATACCTAAGACAGAATCTCCAATAAATCCAAAAGCATAAAGAGGTTTGCCACGATGTTCAAACATAGCAGCTTTAATTTCTCCTAAGCCAGCTGGAATCGTATCATTGATGTATTTTTGTGTGTATACTACTTTAAATCTATCTCCAGGTTGTAGCCTAAAAAAGTCAATGGTCCAAGCGTAGATATTTGCTAACTGATCGGTCATATTTGGGCTTAATCTTTGTGCTTCCATCGTTTGAGATAGAGAACTTGTTATAATCCCTTTAGCTGATTTTTCGATATAGGTAACTGGTTTTTTATCATTGAAACTAGAAACACAATCTCTTAGGTCGATCACAGCAAAATCAACTCTATTTTTTTCATAAATAAAGAGTTGTGTTTTGCCAATACTATCCTTTGAATTTAATAAAACGTATGGGTTACCAACTTTTATCTTTCTAACGTCGAAACTATCTTTTATTTTTGAAACAACGCTATAAATTTCTCCTTGTGAGATATGATTTTGATCTAAAATAGCACCAAAAGTATCCCCTGTTCGGATGGTGTCTCTAATAACATTGAATTCGTTAAAATCATAACCGTATTCAAAATTCGCTTTAATCTTTTTGTTAACCGGAATTTCGTCTTTTCCTTTTTGAGAACAGGAAATAAATTGTAAGAAAATCAATACAAATAGGAGAAATTTTTTCAAATTAAATAATTTTTTAAAGATTGTTTCCCCAGTCATTTAATTCTTTTTCGGACCATAGGTCTGGAAAAAATATTCTTTTTTGATATTTTGGATGCATGTACTTTTTCCAGTCACTACCTCCAGTTGATTCAATTTCTTTTGCTGAAGAATTATCACCAGAAATATAGTGATTAGCTGCATTATAATGTGCCATTACCCAGGTAATATTTACAGTGTAATCATAGTGTCTCATTGCTTTAATTAATGATTTATCTTGCTGAACCTCTAAAGGCAATTCCTTAAATTTGGCATATAAATTTATGATGTTGTACTCTTGTGTAAAAGCAATAAATTCATTTTTGTATTTTTCTTCAAAAGCCGATAGTAAATACGATTTTTTTCCAGTCTTATAATCCTTCCCTGCTGCTTGCCAATACAAATGATTTAAAGCGTGTTCGTATGGGGTATTACGGTCAATAGTTTCTCTATATCTTGCATCTATTAAATTAATTAAATCTGTAGAAGCAAATTCAATTTTTCGATATTGGGCACTTTGAAAACCACTCGCAGGAGTTAACGTATTTCTAAATTTCAAATACTGTTCCACTTCCATTCCATCTTGCATAATAGAAAAAGAGGAAGTAAGTATATCAAAATACCTGCTTATTCGCATAAGTCGTGAAGAGAAAAATTTAGCAGTTAATGTTTTATGATGAGCAACTTGTTCGATCTCCCAGAGTATCATTTTAAATAATAATTCATTTACTTGATGATACATAATAAATACCATCTCATCCGGCAATGTAGTTCTTTGGAGTTGTAAATTTAATAAGGCGTCTGTTTTAATATAATCCCAATATGTTATCGGCTCGCTATAAAGTAGCCCCTCTAAATGAGTGTCTAAATCCTGACCTATATCATTAAATTTATTTTCTAACTGTTGTATTAAATTATTTCTTTTTGTTGGAGTTGCCATAATTTATTCTACAAATATTTTAAATGAATTATTTAATTTTTTAAACTCTATTAAAGAGGCTTTTAAAGACCCTACTAATAAATCTGCTTTGATTAATAATGGTATTTTATTTGCATCATCACTAACCCAAATCGTAAGACTTTCTTTTTCATTAAAAACTCTACCAGATTCAACATAGGGTCTAAAAACTAAGCAGGGAACTTTCCCAAATTTAGTATCTAAAACTTCCTTATGTAAATATTTAAGTTTGAATTTATAATTTTCACTATCAAAAAACATATCTAAATCAAACTCATCGTTCTCATTTAAAGAATGGGTGTCTAAATTATTACGTAAATAATAAAAAGAAGAAACCATATCTTGAGCTCGATTAGGGAAAGGAACTATTTTCTCTTTATCATTTATAAAGTCAATTATAGTAGCCATCTTAGAAGACTGATTAAAATCAATCTGAATCTCTTTTTTATAACCTCCTTCATTAATGTTTCTTAAAAATCTTACCGGAAGGTCTTCATCTTTTAAAATATAAGATTGATAATGATCTTCAACTTTAAAAAACCAATTAGTTACCCCTGTAGTTTCTCCAAAGCCATTAATATGAAAAACTTCTTGATTGTTTAATCGCTCACTTTTGACCTCAAGAGTTGCTTGTCCCGCAGTAATTAATCCATAATGTATCCTGAACTTTAGCCACTCTCCATCTTCGTATGCTTTTTGTTGACAAAAGCAAGACATACTTAAAAAAAATATTATCAGAGCGTTTAAAAATTTCATTTTACTATTAGATTACTATTAAAAATAAAATCCTACCTAATTAGAGAGTACCTCTATTTGCCTGCTCTCTCTCAATAGATTCAAATAATGCTTTAAAATTACCTGCACCAAATCCTTGAGCTCCCATTCTTTGAATGATCTCAAAAAATAAAGTGGGTCTATCTTCTATTGGTTTAGTAAAAATTTGTAATAAATAACCTTCTTCGTCAGCATCTACAAGTATCGAAAGTTTTTGTAGCTCTTTAATATCCTCTTTCATCATTTCCATGTGTACACCTAATCTGCTAGGAATTTCATCGTAGTAGGCTTGTGGTGGTGGTGGTAAAAATTCTACTCCTCTAACTTTAAGTTTCGCGACCGTTTGAATAATATCGTCTGTGGTGACTGCTATATGCTGAACTCCTGAATCTTCATAAAAATCTAAATATTCTTCAATTTGTGATTTTTTAGCTGCTTTTGCAGGTTCATTAATTGGAAATTTAATTCTACCATTACCATTACTCATTACTTTACTCATGAGTGCTGAATATTCGGTATGAATCTGTTTATCGTCAAACGATAAAAAGTTAACGAAACCCATAACATCTTCATACCATTTAACCCATTTATTCATTTCTCCCCAGCCAACATTCCCGACCATATGATCAATATACTTTAAACCAACAGGTTCTGGATTATACTCGGACTCCCAAGGCACAAAACTGGGTAAAAAGGTTCCTTTATAATTTTTTCTTTCAACAAACATATGCACTGTTTCGCCATAAGTATAAATTCCAGCTCTAACAATTTCACCATATTCATCTTTCTCAACAACTGGTTCCAAATAAGAAACAGCACCTCTCTTAGTTGTTTCTTCATAAGCTTTTTTAGCATCTTCAACCCACAAAGCAATCACTTTAACTCCATCTCCATGTTTAACAAGATGTTTATTAATAGGAGAGCTACTATTTAAAGGTGTAGTCAGAATTAAAACTATTTTATCTTGCTTTAAGGCGTAACTTACACTGTCTTTAGAACCTGTTTCTAGTCCTTTGTATGCATAGGACTGAAAGCCAAATGCTGTTTTATAAAAATGAGCTGATTGTTTTGCGTTACCTACATAAAACTCAACATAATCTGTTCCCAGCAAGGGCAAAAAATCCTGGGCTTCTTCAAATATTTTTTCTAAGCCGTAATCAACTGATTTTACTTCTTTATTAGTCATAATATTGTTTTTTCAAGGATTAATAATCCAAGATTTATAATAATCGTCTACTTCTAGTTTTAGAGCTGCTTCAGTAATCATGAGCGGTTTAAAAGGATCGATCATAACCGCTAATTCTTCCGTTTGTTTTTTACCTACACTCTTTTCTATTGCACCAGGATGAGGGCCATGAGGAATCCCTCCAGGGTGTAATGTAATCTGTCCTTTTTCGATATTATTTCTACTCATAAAATCTCCATCAACATAATACAACAACTCTTCTGAATCTATATTTGAATGATGATAAGGCGCAGGTATAGATTTTGGGTGATAATCGTACATTCTAGGCACAAAAGAACACACCACAAAACCCGAAGCTTCCCATTGTTGATGAGTAGGAGGAGGCATATGAATTCTTCCTGTGATAGGCTCAAAATCATGAATTGAAAAAGCATATGGATAGTGAAAACCATCCCAACCAATTACATCGAAGGGGTGGTTTGAATGAGTATATTCCCACATTACCCCTTGTTTTTTTGATAAAATTTTAAATTCTCCTTTTTCATCATGTGTTTTTAGATCTTTAGGCAATCTAAAGTCTCTCTCACAAAATGGAGAATGTTCTAAAAATTGACCAAAATTGTTTCTGTATCTCTTGGGACTTACTATTGGACTAAACGACTCAATATATAATAGTTTATTCTCTTCTGTTTCAAAGTCAATTTGATACGTGGTTCCCCTTGGTATGATTAGATAGTCTCCATATTTAAATTCAATATTTCCATACATTGTTTTTAAGATTCCAGAGCCCATATGAATAAATAACATTTCATCAGCATCTGAATTTCTATAAAAATAATTTTTAGAAAATCCCATTGGAGATGCTAAGCCGATGTGTAAATCATTATTTACAAATAATGTTTTTCTACTTGCCAAATAATCCTTTTCGGAGCTTAATGAAAACCCTTTAAAACTGAGTGCCTTCATATTTTTATCAATGGCAACTTTTGGGCTTACATCTTCACCTCTCTTAACTTCAGAAACAACAGTTGGCGGATATAAATGATAAATTAGGGAAGACATTCCAGCAAAACCTGCTGTACCAAATAGTTCTTCTTGGTATAAGGATCCGTCGGGTTTTTCGAAGGTAGTATGTCTTTTAGGTGGTATTTTACCGAGTTTATGGTAACGTGGCATACATTTTTTATTAAATGATTAAACTTAATTTATTGAAAATTATTAAATGCTATTCTGGGTTTCTTTTATTTAGAAACTTGATATCAAGAAGGGTATATTTCCAAAGACGAGTAGTCATAATACAAATATCGTAAAAAAATTATTGTTTTTAGATGAAGAAAAAGTAAAACCTGCATATATGTGAATATCCTTTCAAAACCGGTACCCTACATTCACATACCAGACGCTTTTCTCTAATTCTGGAGAATATGAATATTTAATTTCAACTGGACCTAAAAAAGTATCCGCTCCAATACCTAAAGCATATCCAGAATAATCAACTGCATCAACCCATTTATTGTCTTCAAATAAATTATCTCCAACATTTGCAATATTTGCAGAAGTGCTCAAGTGTAATTTTTTGTAAAAATTATAATCAAAAGTTATTGTTGCCTTTAAAAATGTATCTCCTCGCAGAGTTAAATCTTTATAACCATACATTGGCACTAAATTACTGCTCCCCCTGTAACCATAACCTCCAACAAAAAAATCGAAGGATTTTGTTGCATCGCCTCCAATATTTACTGCAGCCTCTGACTCAACTAACACCGAAAGATTTTTTATAATAGTCTTAGCATAACCTAATTTAGCTCTTCCGATTGAAAATTCATTAAAATTTTCATTAATTCCATTTGCATAGAAATAAAAATTAAAATTACCCTTAAAATAAAAACCCTTTGTAGGAAAAAACTTATGGTCGAATGAATCATAAACAAAATATCCAAAAGTCCCAAAATAATTGGTATTATCAAAAATCGTTCTAGGCTCATTGTTTTCGTCAATACCAATTGTTTTTGATAAATATTTTTTCCATTTATGTTCAATTCCAACACCAATTAAAAAGGTTCTTTTTAAGAAAGATTGTAAGTATATTTGATTTGTTAATTCTGAATATTGAAAATTTAAACTATTGATATCTGAAGCAGTAATTTCAATTCCTCTAATAAAATCTATGTTTACGTTTTCTTCAAAAGTATTGTAGTTGGAATTTAAGCCTATACTCCAATAATAACCTTTATCAATAAAATAATCAAAGTTATACCTTAGATTATCTCCTATAATAAAATCAAAAGATGTGATGTCATTATTAGTTAATAGTCTTTTATGGGTATAATTTAATAGGACAGCTGTCTTATATAAATCATCGTAGTGAGCGCTCAATCGAAAGGAAGATTTATTTTCGCTCTCTACCACATCAAATTTTATGATAAGCCCTCCTTTTTTATCATTAACAAAACGATAATTAATTTTTTGAAAATTATTAGTTGCTGATAAATTATTAACACCCTCACTAAAGGCTGCATAGGAGGTTATCGATGGAATTCTTAATTTTAATTTCCCTAAAATATAGGAACGAGTGTAGTGATAATTTCCATCTATTTGTATACTGCTAATTAATAAAGAATCACTAAAATTAATGTTCTCTTTTTTTCTTAAAATCTTTTTTTGTTTGGAAGCTAGTTCAATTAATTGGTTCTTAACTGATAATGCCTCTTTGCTTCCAGCATCTATAATTTCTAATTTTTCATTAAAAGAGACTACTGAAAAATCTGTAATGTTTGGTCGAATATAAATATCCGTATCATTTATCTTGTCTATCATCACCTCTATTGCACTATAATTACCAACTTGCCCTAATATTTCTATAGCATTTTTAAGATCATTTCTTGTTTTTAAGGTATCCTGCACATCAATTCCAATAATAATATCAGCTCCAAGCGATCTTACTTTTTCGATAGGATAATTATTAGTTACCCCTCCATCAACATAAATTGAATCTCCAAGTTTCACAGGATTAAATAGTGTTGGCAAGGCACTACTAGCAGCAACAGCTGCTGGCAAATAGCCTTTATTTAATATGGTTTCTTTCCCTGATTCAATGTTGGTCGCAATGCAGAAAAAAGGAATTGGTAAGTCGTTAAAATTATCGATGTCATTTACATGAGAAGTAAGTTTCGAAAATAAGTTATACATATTTTGACCCTTAGATATCGAGGTAGGTAGTGAAATTTTAAAATTCTGAAAAGGGAGATTCATCGCATACCTTTCAAATTCATTTTTTTCAAAAAAAGTTTTTGCACTTCTAGGAATTTCATCTTGTATCAATTGAGAAAAATTTACTGCTCTGAATATTGAGTCTATCTGAATTGCTGAATATCCTGAGGCGTAAAGACCTCCGATAATTGCTCCGGTACTTGTGCCTCCAATGTAATCTATTCGAACACCTGTCTCTTCAATAACTTTTAAAGCACCTATATGAGCCATCCCTTTAGCTCCACCTCCACTTAACACCAATCCGACCTTAACATCTCCTTTGGGAAAATCTTCTTGAGAAAATACAATCCCAGATGTCAATATGATTGTTACTAATAATAAAAATTTCACTGTGACTAGTTCTGATATCTTAATAGGTAAAGATAAACTCTAATTTGTTACATTTTATTTAAAATGTTCAATTATTTTTTGAGCTTTACTTGGGCCAACAACCCTAGATACGTCATGGAAACTTGCTTTTTGTAATCTTTTCAAACTTTTAAAAACTTTTAATAACTCAATTATTGTTTTTTCTCCAATTCCTTCAATGTTTAATAATTTTGTATTTAACGCATCTTTACTCCTTTTATTCCTATGAAAAGTAATCCCAAATCTATGCGCTTCATTTCTTAATTGTTGTATGATTTTTAAGGTTTCCGACTTTTTATCAAGGTATAAAGGAATGGGATCTTCAGGATAAAACAATTCCTCTAATCTTTTCGCAATACCTATTATTGCAATTTTTCCTCTTAGCTCCAATTTATCAAGACTTTTTAAAGAGGAAGACAATTGACCCTTTCCTCCATCAATAATAATTAATTGAGGTAATGGTTGATTTTCGTCAAGTAAGCGTTTATATCTTCGATACACCACTTCTTCCATTGAGGCAAAATCATCGGGCCCCTCAACCGTTTTAATATTGAATTTTCTATAATCTTTTTTACTGGGTTTTCCATTTTTAAATACTACACAAGCAGCAACTGGATTAGTTCCTTGGATATTACTATTATCAAAACATTCTATGTGACGAGGCTCTTCGGATAGGCGTAAATCTTTTTTCATTTGAGACATAATCCTGTTTTCATGACGATTGGGATCTGTAATTTTTGTTTGCTTAAATCGCTCCATCCGATAATATTTTGCATTCCTAAGAGACAAGTCTAATATTCGCTTTTTATCTCCGAGTTTTGGTACATATATTTTTAGGTTTTCTCCAACATTAATCTTAAAAGGGACATAGATCTCTTTACATTGAGATTGAAAACGCTGCCTTAATTCAATTACTGATAGTTGTAAAATTTGTTCATCGGTTTCTTCAAGTTTCTTTTTAATTTCCTGTGTATGTGATCGAATAATTGAGCCATAAGATAGTTGTAGGTAGTTAACGTATCCATAGGCTTCATCAGTTACAATTGAAAAAACATCAACATTATTAATTTTTGAATTTACAATCATCGATTTAGATTGATAATTCATCAAAGTAGTTATTTTATCTTTTATTTTTTGAGCATCTTCAAAATATAAGTTTTTAGCAAAATCTTCCATTTGACTTTTAAATCCAACTAAAGAATCTTTAAAGTTACCTTTCAATATATTTCTAATAGCAGCAATATTTTTATTGTAATTTTCTTCAGTTTGTTTTCCTTCACAGTTTCCCATACAATTATCAAGATGATACTCCAAGCAAACTTTATATTTTCCCGATTTGATATTTTTATCTGCTAAATCATAATTACAATTCCTAAGGGGAAATAAACCATTTATCAACTCTAATAAGGTATATACAGTTTTAACATTGGTATAAGGCCCAAAATATTCAGAGCCATCTTTTATCATTTTTCTAGTCGAAAACACCCTAGGGAATCGTTCTTTTTTTATACAAATCCATGGATAGGTTTTATCGTCTTTAAGCATGATATTATAACGAGGCTGGTATTTTTTAATTAAATTATTTTCTAACAGTAAAGCATCGGTTTCGGTTTCCACAACAATATGCTTTATACTTACAATCTTTTTAACTAATACTCGTGTTTTTCCAATAACATGTTGTTTTGTAAAATAAGAAGAAACTCTTTTTTTTAAATTTTTTGCCTTCCCAACATACAATAACTTCCCCTCTTTATCATAGTACTGATAGACTCCTGGTTTACTGGGTATCGTTGTTAACTGTATTTTTATAGGTAAGACTGTCATCGTTCAAATATAATTGATGTTTATTTAAGGAAAAAATAAGTACTTATAGATAAATTACTAAATTAGCCACAACTATATCACGAATGAATATTGCAATTTTATCAAAAGGGGAAACTCTATATTCAACTCAAAGTCTCTTAAAGGCTGGTACAAAAAGAAAACATGTGATGGAGGTATTAGATCCATCACATTGCTCCCTATCTATAGAAAATGGAAAATCTGTAGTTCGTTTTCATGATGAAATTGTTGATGACTTAGATGCAATAATCCCTAGGATTGGGGCTTCAAGAACTTATTATGGAGCTACATTAGTTCGCCATTTTAATGCAATGAATGTTTTTTCTGTGGTATCTGCTGAGGCTATTTTGCAAACAAGAGACAAATGGACCTGCTCACAATTACTTTCAAGATTCAACGTCCCTATTCCTAAAACTATTTTGGGATCCTCATCAAATTTAGAATATTTACTTTCAAATTTTAAAAATGAACCGGTCATCATAAAAATATTAGAAGGGACACACGGCAATGGTGTAATTCTTGCTGACACCTATTTAAGTGCGCTATCAACTATTGAAACACTCAAAACAGCTGGAATTAAGTTTTTGTTACAAGAATATATCGAAGAATCAATGGGGACAGACCTAAGGGTAATTGTTGTCGATGGTAAAGTGGTTGCTGCTATGAAACGACAAAGTAAAGATGGAGATTTTAGGTCTAATTTACATAGAGGAGGATCCTCTGCAAAAATAAATCTTTCTTACGAAGAAGAAAATATTGCTCTTAGAGCTGCTAGGGCGATGAAATTAGGAGTCTGTGGGATCGATATACTGCAATCCTCAAGAGGTCCATTAGTTTTAGAAATAAATTCATCTCCAGGTCTAGAAGGTATTGAAAAAACAACTGAGATAAATATTTCAGAAAAAATAATCAGTTATATTGAAAGAAATAAGCGGTAATGAGTGAATTTATAAAAACTCTTGAAATCTTAGGAGAAAAAATAGAACTGGGCGAAAGCAAAACTATTGATTTTAATATTGCAAAGTTGTATACATCGACCAATATAGAAATTCCAATCATTATTGAGAGATCCATCCATCCAGGGCCCACCCTATTAATTACAGCCGCAATTCATGGTGATGAAATAAATGGAGTAGAAATTGTGAGGCAATTAATTTCAAGGAAAATCAATAAACCAAAAAGAGGTACCATCATAAGTATTCCAATTTTAAATGTTTTTGGATTTTTAAATACGGATCGAGCATTTCCTGACGGTAGAGATTTAAATAGATCTTTCCCTGGTAATCGGAGAGGTTCTTTAGCAAGTAGAGTGGCTTATTTTTTTACAAATGAAATTTTACCACATGCCGATTACTGTATCGATTTTCATACAGGTGGAGCCAGTCGTTTTAATGCACCTCAGGTTCGGATAAATCCAGGAGATGATAATTTATTAAAACTAGCAAAGATTTTTAATGTTCCTTTTTCAGTTTATTCAAAAAATTTAAAAAAAACGTATCGATCAACTTGCAGCAAAAAAGGGATCCCAATCATATTATTTGAGGGAGGTAAATCCTTAGAGAGTAACACTCAGATTGTAAATTATGGTGTGAGAGGGACTAAGAGGTTTTTGTATTACCTTGATATGTTAGACTCCAAATTTAACGTGACCAAACCAAGTAGAGATACGGTAGTAATTGAAAAATCAAGATGGATTAGAGCGCAAAAAAGTGGTTTGTTTCACTTAAAAATAAAGTGCAATGATTTGGTCAAAAAAGGAGCTACTTTAGCTACAATTACAGATCCGTATGGTAAAATGAAATTTAAAGTAATCGCTCCAAATAAAGGATATATTATTAATGTCAATCAAGCGCCAATTGTTCACCAAGGCGACGCTATTTTTCATATGTCTACTAAGGATAATCAGGCACAAGAAGAAGAAATGGAAAACTTAGATGAATAAACAAGCAATAAGATTAAAATACAAATCTAAAAGAGCTCATATTACAGTAAAACAGAGGGATGAATTTAGTATAAAAATTGCAAATAATTGTTTAAGCCTTCCTATTTGGGAATTTTCCAACTATCATATTTTTTTACCTATAGTAAACAAACTAGAGGTAAATACTGAGTTTTTACTTCATGTGTTACAAGGGAAAGATAAGAGTATTGTGGTTCCAAAAGTATTGCCTAAAACTAGTGAAATGTCTCATATATTATTGCAAGACAACACTTCTTTAAATGTATCTAAATACGGGGTACCAGAACCAGCAGCAGGAGTAGAAATTATGATCTCACAATTAGACGTGATTTTTGTACCCTTGTTGGCTTACGATCGTATTGGAAATAGAGTGGGTTATGGAAAAGGATACTATGATCGGTTTTTAGCAAAATGTGAGGCTAAAACAATTTTTATAGGGTTATCTTTTTTTACTCCTGAAGCAGTTATCACTCCTGAAGAAACAGATATTCCTTTAAATTTTTGCGTCACGCCACATAATATTTATACTTTTAAATAAAATTTATCATGTTTAAAACTAACTGTTTTTTTCCTTTGGGAATGCTTTTTTATTACATACGATCAACAATCCAAATCCAGTACTTATAGCCATGTCTGCTACGTTAAAAACAGGGTCAAAAAAGGTGAAATATTCCCCCCCAGAAAAAGGTATCCATTCTGGTAAAAACCCTTCCCAAATTGGGAAATAAAGCATGTCTACAACTTTACCGTAAAATATGGGTGCATAACCTCCACCTTCAGGGAACAAAGAAGCTAATTGACCATAACTATCGTTAAATATAATACCATAAAAAACAGAATCAATGATATTACCTAATGCTCCAGCAAAAATTAAAGTGACCGATGTAATTAAAATTTTAGAAGATTTCTTTTTTATAGAATCCCACAACCAATAACCAATACCAACAATTGCGATCAGTCTAAATAATGTAAGAGCTAGTTTTCCATATTCTCCCGGTATTTTTGCACCCCAAGCCATTCCTTCGTTTTCTACAAAAGCAATTCTAAACCATTCAAAAATAGTGATACTATCCCCTAATTTAAAATGTGTTTTTATATATACTTTGGAAATTTGATCTATTAATAAGATCAAAATAATTATAACTATAGATTTTTTTAAAGACATTGTTTTTTTCTGCTTGGTAAAAATAATATTATTTAATGAATTTGAATTAAAGAGATGTCACCATCTTTTGTTTGTGCAGTTATATTATAATTACTTCTTAAATTATCTGAAAGTTCGTTAATTATAAAACCTGATTTTGAGTAAGCATATCCCTTTATGTTTGCTTTAGTAGAAACATCAATAAATCCTGATTTTGAGCTTATATTTGCATTCCCCTCAAAATTTGTTAAGGTACAGTTCCCGTCTTCTAAAGAAGCTTCGATATTATTAAAGCTTCCTTTAGATGTTAAAGAAGCTATTTTAGAATTAATAGTGACACCTAATCGTTTTGGGAGTTTCAATTCGATTTCTATAGATTGTACTTTGTGAGCTGCTAATTTATCATTTATAGATTTAAAAAAAGGAGTGGTATCTGGTTCGATAAGTAAGGTATTATTTTTTTCTAGCAGACTTAAAACAACATTTTCATGATCTTGACCTTCGATTCTTATGATTATAAATATCGTATTAAGGTCTGTTGAGATTAAATTAATGTGATGGATTTTGTTTGAACTTATTTCAATACTATTATAATGGTTTGCCGCGATCTCTTTTTCGATTATTTTTTGAGAAAAAGATTTACTACCCAGTAGTAATAGTATTAAAATAATTTTTTTCAAATAAAAATTATAAAAAACTCCAAACACTTTTTATTTTAAAACTAAAGAATTTGGAATTTAAATAGTTAGTTTTTATTGCATATTTTTAGCTTCTATGCTAAGTGTAGCGTGAGGAACTAATTTAAGTCGTTCCTTATTGATTAATTTCTTTGTTACTCGACATACACCATAAGTTTTGTTTTCAATTCTAATTAAGGCATTTTTTAAGTCTCGAATAAACTTCTCTTGACGAATTGCTAATTGAGAATTAGCTTCTTTACTCATTACATGGCTCCCCTCATCAAAAGCTTTAAATGTTGGAGACGTATCATCAGTGCCATTATCACTATCATTTCTAAAAGCACTTTCAATTAAATGCAATTGGGTGGTTGCATGTTCTATTTTTTCTAGTATTAACTGCTTGAATTCTTCCAAATCAGCATCATTGTATCTTGCGTTTACTTCTTGATTCATTTTATACTTTTTTTATAACCAACTTACTAATTATATCATCAAAAATTATTTCAGTTCCTTCCTCTAATTTTTGTTCAAAATTTAATTCATTTGTTAGTGTTTCACGTTTAATATATTCTAAATTTTGGTTGACCGCTATTTTTAATTTTTCATCGTCCTGAATTGTAATTGTAACTCGATCCATCACTTCAAAACCTGAGTCTTTACGAATATTTTGGATTCGATTTACCAATTCTCTTGCAATTCCTTCACTTTTTAATTCTGGACTAATTGTTACATCTAATGCCACTGTAACCCCATCACTATTTGCCACCAACCAACCTTCAATATCTTGAGAGCTTATAACAACATCATCTTTGCACAATGTAGTATTTTTTTCGTTAATTAAAATATTAATTTCTCCTTCTTTTTCAAGAACAGCTATTTCTTCCTGCCCAAAATCATTAATTAATTGTGCAATCGATTTCATTTCTTTCCCAAATCGTGGGCCTAACTTTTTAAAGTCTGGTTTTATTTGTTTTACTAAAATTCCAGAACCCTCGTCTATTAATTCAATCTCCTTGACATTTACCTCCGACTTAATGAGGTCTGAAACAGCTAAAATCTCTTCCCGTTGACCATTATTTAAAATTGGTATCATTATTTTCTGCAATGGTTGACGCACTTTAATTTTCTCTTTTTGTCGCAATGATAATACTAAAGATGAAATAGTTTGTGCTTTTTGCATTTTATGTTCCAATGCCTTATCGATATTGGTCGAAATAACTTGTGGGAAGTTACTTAAGTGAACAGATAATTGACCTTTTTTTATGGTCCCTGCTATTAAATCCTTGTATAAACTATCCATATAAAATGGAGCGATAGGGGCACTTAATTTTGATATAGTTAGCAAACAAGTATGTAGTGTTTGATATGCAGATATTTTATCTTCACCGTAGCTTCCTTTCCAAAAACGTCTTCTACTTAAACGTACAAACCAATTACTTAAATTTTCTTGTACAAAGTCTGAAATGGCTCTTGTTGCTTTCGTAGGATCGTACTCCCCATAGTATTGATCTACTATACCAATTAAAGTATGTAATTCAGATAATATCCAGCGATCAATTTCAGGTCTTTTTTCTAGGGCAATATCAGATTCTGAATAATTAAAATTATCCAAGTTAGCGTAAAGGCTAAAAAAGCTGTATGTGTTATACAAGGTTCCAAAAAATTTATTCCTTACTTCTGAAATCCCTGCAATATCAAATTTTAAATTATCCCATGGATTGGCATTACTAATCATATACCAGCGTGTGGCATCAGGTCCATACTTATCGATAGTTTCGAATGGGTCAGTAGCGTTTCCTAAACGTTTAGACATTTTTTGCCCATTTTTATCCAAGACCAAACCATTTGAAACCACATTTTTATAAGCTATATCGTCAAATATCATGGTTGCAATGGCGTGTAAGGTGTAAAACCAACCTCGAGTTTGGTCAACTCCTTCAGCAATAAAATCGGCTTTTCGCCAGGTGGCATCAACTTTATCTTTGTTTTCAAATGGATAATGCCATTGAGCATAAGGCATACTTCCGCTATCAAACCAAACATCGATTAAATCGGCTTCCCGCTTCATAGGGGTTCCACTTTTAGAAACTAATACTATTTTGTCTACAATATTTTTATGTAAATCTACTTTTGCGTAATTTTTTTCAGAAAAATCCCCAGCTATAAAATCATCAAAAATATCTTTTTGCATGAAACCAGCAGCCACGGCTTTTTTCATTTCATTTTTTAATTCTTCTATAGATCCAATGGCTATTTCTTCTTTTCCATCCTCTGAACGCCAAATAGGCAAGGGAATTCCCCAGTATCGAGATCTAGATAAATTCCAATCATTGGCATTGGCTAACCAATTACCAAATCGCCCTTCTCCAGTAGCTTTAGGTTTCCAGTTGATTCCTAAATTTAACTCAAACATACGGTCTTTAAAATCGGTAACTTTAATAAACCAAGAATCTAATGGATAATATAAAATAGGCTTATCGGTTCGCCAACAATTTGGATAACTATGAGTATATTTTTCTACTTTGAAAGCCTTATTTTCTGTTTTTAATTGAATTGCAATTTCAACATCTATGGATTTCTCAGGCGCTTCTCCTGGTGGGTAGTATTCATTTTTTACATACTTGCCAGCATAATCTCCCATTTCTGGTCTAAATTTTCCCTGTAAATTTACCAAAGGAACTAACTTATCATTTTCATCTTTTACTAACATCGGAGGAACTTCCGGCTGGGCTAGTTTAGCTACCATCGCATCATCGGCTCCAAATGTAGGAGCAGTATGAACAATTCCTGTTCCGTCTTCTGTAGTTACAAAATCTCCAGCAATGACTCTAAATGCGTTTTCTGGATGATCGTTTGGTAATGAAAAATTCATTAATTGTTCATAACGGGTTTCCAAAAGCTCAACACCTTTAAATTCTTTTAGAATTAGATAAGGAATACTTTTAGCCCCTTTTTCATAGGAATTTACTTCATCTACTGAGTTTACTTTTTCAAACTTCCCTGAAAATTGTTTGTCTATTAAATTTTTAGCTAAAATTACTTGTGATTCCTCGAAGGTATATTGATTGAATGTTTTTATAAGAACATAGTCAATTTTTTTACCTACCGTTAAGGCTGTATTTGAAGGTAGCGTCCATGGGGTAGTTGTCCAGGCAAGAAAATAAATATCTCCTTCTGTATCTTTCAGTATAGGAGGCATTGAATTCTTAATAGCTTTAAATTGAGCCACTACGGTTGTATCGGTAACATCTTGATAGGTACCCGGTTGATTTAATTCATGAGAACTAAGACCTGTTCCTGCTTTTGGCGAATATGGCTGTATGGTATAGCCTTTATATAACAATCCTTTATTGTATATTTCTTTTAATAGCCACCAAACCGTTTCCATGTATTTTGACTCATAGGTCACATAGGGATCTTCCATATTTACCCAATAGCCAATTCGTTGGGTGAGGTTATTCCAAATATCAGTATACCGCATAACTGCTTTACGACAGGCTGCATTATAATCTTCAACCGAGATGGTTTTCCCGATATCTTCTTTGGTAATACCCAATTCTTTTTCTACCCCCAATTCAATTGGTAAGCCATGAGTATCCCAACCAGCTTTTCGCTTTACTTGGAATCCTTTCATGGTTTTATAACGAGGAAAAATGTCTTTAATAGTACGTGCTAAAACATGATGTACTCCTGGCAATCCATTGGCCGATGGCGGTCCTTCAAAAAAAACATAGGGAGTGTTTCCTTCTCTGGAGGTGATACTTTTTTCAAAGACCTTTTCCTCTTCCCAAAATTTAAGAATGTTTTCTCCTATTTCTGGAAGGTTTAAGCCTTTATATGTTCTAAATTTTGTACTCATTATTTTTTGCTTTTGCAAATTGTTTTTTAACTAAAAAGAACGCTGCGAATTTAATAAATAGTTAAGATAAGACAATGCTTATTACCTTAAAATTAAGCGACTAAAAAAGCTCTATGAAATTAACCTTAGAGCTTTAATAGTAAATGATGGTTGGTTTTTATCGCACCAATCTAATTTCTACTGACTCTACAACATTTACATCATCTTCTATATAAATATTAATATAACTAAATCTTGACTCATTTTAATTAAATTTCAAATTTAATTTCTTTTCAGTAGCTTAGACCTAAATTTTTAATCTTTTTATTTTGAAACAATTCATTTTCTATTTATTGTTTTTCCCTTTACCATTATTGGCACAGGAATATGTAGATATTTTAAAGATAGGATATAGCAATACTTCTGAAGCGAAATTTAAAGATACTAACCAAAGCACCTCTATTAACACCTATAATGCGGTTGTGACGATCCCTGTAGAATTAAACTCTAAGCATGCTTTATTAACCGGTATCGATTTGAGTTCTCAAAACTTGTGGTTATCTCCTGAATACAATCAATCGACAACTTTATACAATACATTGCTAAAAGTTGGGCTTGCAACGACCTACACTGAAAAATGGAGTAGCACTTTTGTTTTACTACCTAAAATGGCTTCCGATTATAAAACTATTTCTGGAGCAGATTTTAATTTTGGAGTCTATGCCATTGCAAAACTCAAAAAAAGCGAATATTTTAAGTTCCGTTTTGGGTTGTACGCCTCCACTGAATTTTTTGGAATTTTTACTACCCCTATCATTGGCGCCTATTATTTAAGCCCCAATAAACGTTTTGAAATGGATGCTTCTTTGCCGATTACTGCCAATTTAAATTATAAGTTTGGAAAGGCTGCAGTTGGTATTGATTATTTTGC
>SGZH01000024.1 GCA_004214175.1 Flavobacteriales bacterium
TCCACAAATTTATAATGGCGGTGGAGTCGCTTTAGGTGATTTAAATAATGATGGTTTACCTGATATTTATTTAGCTGGAAATGGATCAAAAGATAAAATTTATTTTAACATAGGTGATTTTAAATTCGAGGATGTAACGGAAAAATCTGGAATTGCAAAAGAAAATTACGGCTGGTCATTTGGCGTAAATATGGTCGATATCAATGCCGACGGCTTTTTAGATATCTATGTTTGTAAGGCAGGGCCTTACAGTGAAGAAAAATATTTAAGAAATAGATTGTTTATAAATAATGGGGATGGAACCTTCAGAGAGGAAGCGGTAAAATATGGATTAAACAGCACAGAGTTCAGTGTACAATCTGCTTTTTTTGATTATGATTTAGATGGTGATTTAGACCTATACCTTGCCAACCATCCTCCTACTGAAAAAAGAAATGGAAAAGCTAAAAACTTAAAAAAGTTAGCAGCAGAGGTTAATAAAGGGATTCTGATAACCGACTGTTTTTATGAAAATATCGATGGAAAATTTGTGGAAAAAACTAAAGCTGCTAACTTATATAATTTTGGATATAAAAATAGTGTCAGTGTAGGAGATTTTAACAAAGATGGTTTCCCTGATCTCTACATTTGTTCTGATTATATGCATCCGGATTTATTATACCTAAATAATGGCAACAAAACATTTACTAATAAAACTGAACCTAATTTGAAACATATTACCTACTTCAGTATGGGAAGTGAGGTTACTGACGTAAATAATGACGGAAATTTAGACATCTATGTTACAGATATGACACCCAACGATCATGTCAAATCTAAAGTTTTTATGGCTTCAATGGATTCAAAGAAATTTAACACACTTGTTAGTTCTGGGTTTCATCATCAGTACATGTTAAATACCTTACAAATTAATAATGGAGATGCTTCATTTAGTGATATTGGCCAATATGCTGGAATTGACAAAACAGATTGGAGTTGGGCTCCTCTATTTTTTGATATAGATTTAGATGGTAATAAAGATTTGTTTATTACTAATGGTATTAAAGAAAATTTAAACGATAATGACATCAAGGAAAAAGTTTATGCAAAGGAAAAAACAATTAATAGGAAACTAACGTTAGATGAATATTTAGAAGTGGTAACTTCTGTTATCACTCCTAATGAAATTTATAAAAATGAAGGCGAAGAACATTTTAAAAACGTTTCAAAAAATTGGATTGATTTTACAGAATTTAATTCAAACGGAGCTGCTTACGCAGATTTAGATAATGATGGAGATTTGGATTTAGTTTTGAATAACATGGATGCTCCTGCTGCTATATTTGAAAATAAAAGTGAAGAAAAATCAATTGGAAACACAATTGTTATTAATTTAAAAGGACCCGATAAAAATCCTTTTGGAATTGGAACAAAAATTTCATTACCATTTGAAGATCATATTGTTTATCACGAACACTATCCTGCGAGAGGATACCTTTCATCCATGGGTTACAAAATAGTTTTAGGGATTGGAGAAGCACAAAGAATACCTAAAATGATTATTGAATGGCCTGACAGATCGATTTCAACTTTTGATAATCTTGAAGTCAATAAAGAATATGAAATTGGGTATGGGAAGGCTTATAAATTAAACTCTAAAATCTCCGCGCCTCAAAATATTTTTACTGAAAAAATAGCTTCTGATAATTATCAAATAACCTTCGTGCATGCCGAAGACGAGATTAATGATTTTAAAAAACAAGTTCTTCTTCCCTACTCTCAATCACAAAATGGACCCTTTATAGACAAAGCTGATGTTAATAATGATGGTCTAACCGATTTTTATGTAGGAGGCGCTGCAGGACAAGCTGGAGAACTCTATATTCAATCAAAAAATGGTAAATTTAACCTCGATACGAATTCTATTTGGGAGTTTGATAAAGCTTTTGAAGATTTAGGAGTTTTATTTTTTGATTATGATCAAGATGGGGACAGTGATTTATACATAACCAGCGGGGGTGCTGCCTTTGACGAAAATAATTCTAAATACCAAGACAGGCTTTACAATAATGATGGTGATGGAAAATTTTCAAAATCTACTAATATCCCAAAAAACAATACCAGTAACCAAACAGTAATTGCGAACGATATAGATAACGATGGAGATTTAGATTTGTTTATTGGAGCTCGAGTAATTCCCGACAAATATCCATACTCACCTAAGTCGCAGCTTTTAATCAATGACAATGGAATATTTACTGATCAAACAGTACGACTAGCTCCAGATTTATTAACAGCTGGATTGGTTACAGATGCAATATTTTCAGATTACGATATGGATGGAGATAAAGACCTAATTGTAACCGCTGAGTGGAGTCCCATTAAAATATATAATAATAATAATAATGGTTATTTTGAACTTGCCAAGTTAGATATATTAGAGGATACCGAAGGTATATGGTTTAGTGTCGAAGCAGTAGATTTAGATAATGATGGTGATGAAGACTACTTGTTTGGAAATCTAGGTCTCAATTCTAAATTTAAAGCAAGTTCTAAAAAACCTTTACACCTTTTTTGTGATGATTTTGATAAAAACGGGACTTTTGATATTGTTTTTTCAAAAGATTATAAGGGAGAATTAGTCCCTATGAGAGGAAGACAGTGTTCCTCAGAACAAATGCCTTTTATCGCAGAAAAATTTAAAAACTTCATCTCTTTTGCAGAAGCCAATCTTCAAGATATTATGGGTGAAGACAAACTAGCCAATGCCTTGCATTATCAAGTCAAAACTCTTAGTAGCATATGTTTACTAAATGAAGGAAATGGAAATTTCAAAGAAGTAGCATTGCCAAGACAAGCTCAGTTTTCGCCAATCATGGACTTTTTAAATACCGACATAGATCAAGATCAAAATCCTGAAATAATTGCTATTGGAAATCTATATGCAACCGAAGTAGAAACTACTCGTTATGATGCCTCAATTGGTACTGTACTAAAATATAATAACACTAACAATAGCTTTGAGGTTTTAAATAACCCTACAACTGGAATTATTATTCATGGAGATTCTAAGGATTCAGAAATAATTGATGTAAATGATCATAAGGTAATACTAGTTACAAACAACGATGGTCCGTTAACTATGTTTAAAATCAACAAATAAAATAATGAAAAAAACACTTTTATATTTTGGTGTAATATTAAGTAACCTGTTGGGAAACGCTCAAGAAAACTATGAGTTTACCGAGCTAATTAACATTGATACTACACCTGTAATTAGTCAAGGAAATACTGGGACTTGTTGGAGTTTTTCAACTTCTTCATTTATAGAGTCAGAAATTATTAGACTTACAGGTGAGTATGTCGATATTTCTGAAATGTATAATGTAAGAAATACGTATCCAATAAAAGCAACTAATTATATTTATAGACAGGGTAAAGCCCAATTCAGCGAAGGTGGTTTAGTACACGACGTATTAAATAGTATTAGAGATTATGGTCTAGTACCTGTTGAGGTGTTTAGCGGTCTAATGGGTGACAAGACAGTACACAATCATTCAGAAATGGTATCTATCTTATCTTCAATGCTAGATACTTATATCAAAAATCCAGGAAGATCATTAGATCCAAAATGGAAAAAAGCTTTTAATTCTATTTTAGATGTGTATCTTGGCGAAAACATTACTGAATTTTATTATAATAACAAAAAATATACTCCGCAACAATTTGCAGAGGCTTATAGTATCCATACAGAGGACTATATTAATATTACCTCGTTCAGTCATGAGCCTTTCTACAGCAATTTTATTTTAAATATTCCTGATAATTTTAGTAATGGTAGTTTTTTTAACCTACCTATAGAAGAACTCATTCATACTATAGATAGCGCTCTAAAGGAAGGTTATACTATTGCAATAGATTGTGATGTTAGTGAAAAAACCTTTTCATCAAAGAATGGAATAGCTGTTGTTCCTGAAAAAGAATCAAATAATCTAGAAGCACTTCGAAGTATTTATCCTGAAAAAGAAATTACCCAAGAATATCGTCAACAAGAATTTGAAAATTATAATACTACTGATGATCACCTTATGCATATTACAGGTAAAGTTAAAGACCAAAAAGGTAATAATTATTATAAAGTTAAAAACAGTTGGGGTTCTGATAAAAAAACAACAAAATATGGAGGCTATGTATACTTTAGTGATGCCTATATACGTTTAAAAACTATCAGTATCACCTTGCATAAAGATGGGATTCCCAGAAACATCCTTAAAAAATTAAATCAACAAAAAATAGTTGAAAATTGAAAATACTAGTAGTTGGAGGAACAGGTCTAATTGGATCCCATTTAAAGAATCAATTACTCAAACAAGGCGTTACAGTTAACCTACTAAGTAGGAAGAAAAGTAAAGAATATAATATTTTTTTATGGGACATTAAGAATAATTATATCGATCTTAATGCTTTTAAAGAGGTGTCTGGAATTATTAATTTAACAGGTGCCAATATTGCTAATGGTAAATGGACAAGTAAAAGAAAAAGAATTCTTTATGACAGTCGCATTCTTTCAACAAGATTTCTTTTCGAAACCGTAAAGAAAAATAGTATTTTAATTGATTTTTTTATAAGTTCTTCTGCTGTAGGTTATTATGGCACAAAAAAATCGTCTCTTATTTTTAAAGAAGACGATAGGTGTGGAATTGATTTTCTAGCTAAACTTTGCTTTGATTGGGAAAAAGAAGCTCTACGTTTTAATGAATTAAATATTCGTACAGTTCTAATAAGGACAGGAATTGTATTAACTAAATTTCAAGGTGCTTTAGAAAAAATTAAACTACCCATAAAATTTGGAATATTACCATTAATTGGAACAGGAAAACAATCGTTTCCTTGGATACATATAGACGATCTGATTGCTATAATTAGCAATTCAATTAACAACAAAAAATATATAGGTCCTTATAATGCCGTTGCCCCAATAGCTTATACGTCATATTTAGAGTTAAATACAAAAATTGCTGAATTACTAGATAAGCGAGTAATAAGAGTTAAAGTTCCCACTATTTTATTAAATTTTGCATTTGGGAAACTCTCTGACACTTTAACCAATGGAAATCAAATAGCGGCTGATAAATTAATCGCAATTGGATTTAATTTTAAATATAAAAAATTAGATAGTGCATTGTCGAATCTTTTAGTAAAAAACTAATACGATTTTATTTTACTCTTTTAAATTTAAATAAACTTAGTATCCATCGTGGTAATGGATGATTACCACGTTTACGGAAGTCGATGTTCCAACCTATTTTTTTAATGAGAGGTATTTTGTGAGTTTCTACAAATTCGATTAATGTACCCTCTGGTGCTTGAATATAGGCGAAATTTCCTCCAGCGTCACCCATATCAAAGCTATCCATAGCTTTTGCACTATCAACAGTAAAAGGAAATCCTAATTGATTTGCTTTATCCCTTAAAGCATCCATATCGTTGATATCGAAACATAAATGAATAAATCCAGGATCTCCCCATATGCGACCCTTATAAATCTCTTTTTGTTCTCTATTTAAAACTTGTACCAATTCTATCTCAGATTTTCCAAAAAGTTTACTAAAAGCTCCATCTTTAACGTCAGAATGCCTCAATAAAACTCTACGAAACTCTTTATCGCCTCCAGGAATAGATTTGTAATCATTAAAAACTCTTGTTTGATCATAAATAACTTCGTCATATCCTAAAATATCTCGATAAACTACTAAGCTTTCATCGATACTGCAAACTCCTATTATAGATCCTAAAACACCTCCATTAACAGCTTTTTCTTTTTTAAACACCTCAGAATGTTCTTTAATCTCCCAAATATTATTATAAATATCTTTTAAAAAAAAATGCTTATTACCAATGGGGTCAATTGAGATTTCACCTAATAAATTTAAACCAGCAGTTGCATATTTTTGATATGCAATTTCTGCATCCTGACATTTTAAAACTCCAATATTAATTCCTAAATCACCTAATTGAATTTCAAAATCAATAGGAGTTGGACTTTTACCTGTATGTTTCCAAATTTCAAAACCACCACCCCCCTCAAGGTTTAAAGCTAAAATAGCATGTCTTTTTCTAGGTTGCCCATCAGTATGAGCTAACATAAGCTCTGCAACTGCCTCTTCATCAAACATAAGAATATCCATAGAGAAAAATCTACGATACCAATTCCAAGCTTCCTCAATATCTATAACTCCTACTCCAAGTTGTTGTATTCCGTTAATTTTCATAGTTTCTTTTTAAAAAGGCTTTATTTTATTTGATAAATAATAATAAAAGCTAGGAAAAAATCTACGAACATAAACCATTATTATTTCCTTGCCTCCCACTAAAATTTCTTTTTTATCTTTTTCTAATTTATTGACAATTATTTTTACGGTGCTTTCAGCCGTTTTACCTTTATCTTGGCCTGGATCCATTTTATTATATGAATTTCCATCTTGGTCGATAGCATTTTTTGAAATATTAGTTTTAATTCTTCCAGGAATAATCATTGATATTATCAAACCATTATCTTTATTTTCAGTCCTTAAACTTTCAAAAAAACCATGTAAAGCATGTTTAGTGGCAGAATAGGATGACCGGTATGGAAATCCAAATTTACCAACTATGCTAGTTGTTACCCCTATTTGTGCCTTTTCATTTTTTAATAAAATTGGTAATATTTTTTTAGTAAGAGCAATAGTTCCAAAAAAATTAACTTCAAATATCTTACGATCAACGATCAACTTGGTTTCACTTGCAAGAGAGCGTTGACTAATGCCTCCAAAATGATACAATCCATGAATATTTAAATTTTTATCGATGACTGTATGAGTAGCATGGTTTATACTATGCTCATCACCTAGATCAAAGGGAATCACAAGGGTTTTACTACCATTTACTTTACATATTTTTGATACTTGGTCTAACGAATCTTTATTTCTGCCAGAAAGAATTAATTGACATTTTTTTTTGGATAATTCGATGGCGAAAGCTCTTCCTATTCCCGAGGAAGCACCAGTTATCCATAATGTTTTATTTTTAAAATTCACCTAGGTAAATGCTTTGATATATTTACGAAAATAGGAGTTTTATAATACAAAAAAAATATGACTTAAAATTATTTATATAATAAAATTAAACTAATTCTATCCCATCATCTTTTAAAAGGATTAAACGATCTTTATATAGACTACCTATTGCTTTCTTGAAACTTTTTTTACTTAAGCCAAGTAATTCTTTTATTGTCTCTGGCGAAGATTTGTCATTTAATGATAAAAATCCTCCAGCTATTTTGAGTTCTTCCAAAATATATTGAGCGTTAGGCTCAATACTTTGATAACCTTGTTTTTGGAGGACGACATCTATTTTATGATCATCTCTTATTTTTTTTATATATGCTTTTAAGCGATCACCTGTTCTTAAATCTTCAAATATATCTTCTAGATAAATGAGACCTTTGTGTTGCCCATTTATAATTACATTAGCACCTTTATCAGTTAAATGAGTTACTAAAATTTCTACCTCATCATAAGTTTTTACCGTAATACGATCATTTTGTAAAAACTGATTGGTTTTACTTGATCCAGCAAGTCGATTTGTTTGTTCGTCCAGATATAAATAAACAATATACCAATTGTTTACTTTCATTGGTCTAGCTTGTTCTTTAAATGAAACAAATAGATGCTTTTCGAGACCCCAGTCCATAAATGCACCGTGCTTAGTTACATCCGCACATCGTAAAAAACCAAAGCTTTGAAGCTGAACGAAAGGCTCAAGTGTCGTTGCAATAGGGCGCTCTTCATAGTCAAGGTATATAAAAACTTTCAATTCATCACCTATTTCAAAAAATTCTGGTTTATATTTATGAGGGAGTAAAATAACTTCTTCAGATTCACTATCGTTACCAAGATATAGGCCTGGTTCTGTTTCTCTTAAAATTTTTAAAGTTGTATATTTTCCTATTTCAAACATCTCACAAATATAAACCCTATTACCAATATAAATTTAAACAGATTATGAAATTATTTTAAATATTCAAAATAATCCAAAAGCACTTGATCATTTAAGGAACTAGGAGTGAAAATTTCTAATAAATGAGGTTTATTTTGTGTACTATAGAAAAATGGTAACGAATCCTCTAATTCCTTTTTGGTTTTTGCAACAAAATACTTAATATCAAACATTTTACATAAATATTCAGCTGAAAGGTCGTGCTTGGTCTCAATAAATCTTTCAAAGTTTGGAGTATTTTTTTCTCCAGGCAATATTCGAAAAATTCCACCACCACCATTATTTATGATAATAATTTTAAAATTTAAAGGAATATAATTATTCCAAAGTGCATTACTGTCGTATAAGAAACTTAAATCACCTGTAATAAATACTGTTTCTTTTTCACCTGCAACAGCTGCACCAATAGCAGTTGAAGTGCTACCATCGATTCCGCTAGTACCCCTATTACAAAATACATCTATATCCTCTTTAAAATTAAAAAGCTGAGTGTATCTAATGGTGGAACTATTGCTTAACTGTAAATTAATATTAGTAGGTAATGAGCCAATCAGTTTTGAAAAAACATACAAATCTGAAAAAACAATTTGATCGATATAAGCCATATGTTTTTTTCTTCTATCGTTTCTTTTATCAATAAAATAAGATTGATATTCACTACTCAAATCAATTGTTAATGGTAAAAATTGTTTAAAAAAAGTATTGGGGTTTGTTTTAAAGTGATGTGATAAACAAAAGTAAGTATCTAAAGCTTTTTTACTATCGATATGCCAATGTTCTTGAGGTTTATTTTTTCTTAATAAAGCTTTTATTTTTTTTGAAATTACCATTCCTCCGAATGTTAAAAGAATTTCTGGTTGAAACTTTTCAATATCAAAATTATCAAAAGGGGTAATTAATTGGTCTATGGAGTTTATAATATTTTTATGATGTAGGTTGGAGGTGGTTTCAGTTAAAATTAGCACACTCCCGTCTTTTGCTAAAAAATCTAAAAATGGGGCCTCCAATCTTTCATGAAAATGAACACCTATTAGTATTAATTTTTTCTTTGCATTATTCCATTTTTTTGCAAAAGAGAACAAATCCTCTGTAAAAGTATAATTTCGATTTACTTTAACGTCACTTATTAATTCAATAGATAACGAATCACTGGTATTATATAGAGGTTCTGAAAATGGAACATTTATATGAACTGGGCCACTCTTGGTAATTGCAGTATTTAGGGCTGAAGAAATTATTATTTGGTTAAAATTAATATAATCATCTCCTTCAATACAATTACAACTCTCTAAAATATGGCTTTCAAAAATATTCTCTTGTTTAATTGTCTGACCGTCACCAATATCAATTAAACTAGTAGGTCTATCAGCAGATATTACTACTAGAGGGATATCACTATAAAATGCTTCTGATATTGCAGGATAGTAATTTAACAATGCAGTTCCTGAAGAACAAACTAAAACTGTTGGTTTATGATGCTGTTGAGCAATACCTAAAGCAAAAAAAGCAGCACATCGTTCGTCTACAATACTGAAACAAGTAAAATTTTTATTTTCTGAGAAACCAATAGTTAGCGGTGCGTTTCTAGATCCGGGAGAAATAATAATACTTTCTATACCTCTTGTTAAACATAATTGAGTAATTAATTGTGATAATTTTTTCGATGAATACTTCATTGGTGTAAAAATACAAATAGTAAAAGAATAAAACTTTATAACATAGATGAGATTACTTGGAGCATTGTTTGTGATTTATGGGATGTCTCCTCCCATTCCTTTAATGGATTAGAATCCTTAGTAATTCCACATCCAACATAAAGATTAACTGTATTATTCTCTATCTTCATACACCGTAAATTGACAAATAATATAGATTCATTAGTAGGCTCATTAACAGATCCTAAATATCCAGTATAAAATTCACGTTCGTAGTTCTCATTTTCTAAAATAAAGGTTTTTGCGTAATTTTTTGGTGATCCACAAACTGCAGGTGTTGGATGCAAAATAGACATGAGAGTTTTTAATCCAATTTTTCCTCTTTTAATTGTTCCAGTGATATCTGTTCTTAAATGAATAAGAGAACCTGCTTTATGGTTATAAGTATCTGAAATATTAACGATAGAGGTGATTTTTTTTAATCTTTTAAGTAAAGAATCAACAACAACTTGTTGTTCTTTTTTTTCTTTTAAATTCCATTTAATAATTTTATTATCAATATGTTTTTGGGTTCCTGCGAGTGCCATTGTTTTAAAAAAATCTCCGTCTGTTCTTAATAGTACTTCAGGAGAGGCACCACACCATAATCCCGTAATTGGATGATACCATACATATCGGAAAGCTTTTGGATATAAATTTAATACTCTTTCGATCAATTTAAGCAGATCAAATTTTTTTAATTTAACTATCTTTTTTCTAGAAACTACAATTTTTGTGGCTTTGTTAGATTTTATTTCCTGAATGGTATCTTCAACTAATTTTAAATAACCATTTTTATCATTAACGTGCTCTGAAGCTTTAATTTCATTTGCCTCAAAATTATTTTTTAAATATATTGTTTGAAAATAATTGCTTTTTTCTAAAGGAATACAAATATTTTTATTTTTATCATTAAAAGGTGAAAAAAGAAAATATTTTTTAAATGAAGATCCAGTATCATATACTAAATTATCTTTTTGTAAAATAAAATTTACACTTTCTTTTTTAGGGTATGAATAGAGAACAAAAGGTAAATTGTTTTCATATTGTTGCTCAATTTTTTTTAATACGTTTAAATTATCCAATTAATAATTATTTGTGTAGTGTGATAGTAGTTAATTTAACCAATGAAATTAAGTCTCCATATTCATTTTCAATTCTAATTTGCCAAAGTTGAGTTGTTCTTCCCTTATGTAAAGCGATTGCTTTAGCA
The DNA here is from genome assembly GCA_004214175.1 of Flavobacteriales bacterium. Lineage (GTDB taxonomy): Bacteria > Bacteroidota > Bacteroidia > Flavobacteriales > Flavobacteriaceae > Marifrigoribacter. The sequence goes on from SGZH01000024.1 coordinate 10,924, forward strand.
AAAACATAACCTTCTTTTATACTCTTAACATGATTTGCAGATATTTCTAAGCCTCGAACAGTAATATTATTATTCCCAAGAAAAACAAAAGCAGCTGCACTTCCAATGCTCTCTGCCAATGCAACTGAAGCCCCTCCATGTAATACTCCATCGGGTTGATGAACTCTTTTATTTACTGGCATTTTTGCTGTTAAAACCTCATCCGTAAGTTCAATAAACTCAATGTCTAGAGTTTCCATTAATGTATCTTTACAGATAGCATTACAAGCTGCTAAAATCTGTTTTTTATTATTTTCCATAGAATTCAATTACTTTTGTAAAAATACAAAACGTATTATTAATGACATCCGAAAAAAGAGTAATCTATTCATCTTCGAATACCTATTCAGTTTTAAATAACTATACGCAAAAAACAAAAAATGTTTGGATTGTTTTTCATGGTTTAGGGTATTTAAGCAAATATTTTATTAAATATTTTTCGAAAGTAAATCCCGAAGAAAATTATATTATTGCCCCTCAAGCTCCCTCTAAATACTACCAGGGAAAAGATTTCAAACATGTTGGTGCCTCTTGGTTAACAAAAGTAGATACTCTTGAAGAAACTAAAAACATAATGGAATATATTGATAAAGTATATAAAACAGAGATAAATTTAACACCTAAAAATTTAATTATTTTAGGATATTCACAAGGAGTTTCAATAGCTACAAGATGGGTTGCATCTAGAAAAATTAATTGCAATCATTTAATATTACATTCAGGAGGTATACCTGTAGAATTAGAACCTGAAGGATTTTCACATTTAAAAAAGACTAGTAAAATTTGGTATACCTATGGAAATAAAGACCCATATATAAATGATGCTAGAATAACTAAAGAAACTTTAAAAGGAAATCATTTATTCGGGGATCTTTTAAAAATTGAAGTTTTCGATGGAATTCATGAAATAAATAGTAAAATTATTATGAAAATTTCTAAAGAGAATTCTTGCTCCCAATAAAAAAAAGCGACTGAAAAGTCGCTTTTTTTTATTATTGTAAATGATTTCTTTTTATTTAACTTCTTCGAAATCTACATCTTCAACATCACTATTTTCCTCTGCCGCTCCATCTTGGGCTCCAGCCTCTCCAGCAGGAGCACCAGCTTGTTGTGCTTCAGCTTGTGCTTTATACATCTCTTCAGATGCAGCTTTCCAAGCCTCATTAATCTTATCTAGTGCAGGTTGAATAGTTTCAACTTCTTTAGTTTCGTAAGCTTTTTTCAATTCTTCTAATGCTTCCTCTACTGGTTTCTTGTTGTCTTCTGATATTTTATCTCCAAATTCATTCAACTGTTTTTCAGTTTGAAAGATCATAGCATCCGCTTCATTCAGCTTGTCTGCTTTTTCTTTAACTAACTTATCCGCTTCAGCATTTGCTTCTGCATCTTGTTTCATTTTTTGTACTTCCTCATCAGTTAAACCTGAAGATGCTTCAATTCGAATATCTTGAGATTTACCTGTGGCTTTATCCGTAGCACTTACTTTAATGATTCCATTAGCATCGATATCAAAAGTTACTTCAATCTGTGGTGTTCCTCTTTGTGCTGGAGGAATTCCATCCAAATGGAAACGACCGATTGTTTTATTATCAGCTGCCATCGGACGTTCTCCTTGCATTACGTGAATTTCAACACTTGGTTGATTATCAGCAGCAGTCGAAAATATTTGCGATTTCTTAGTTGGTATGGTTGTGTTAGATTCAATTAAGTGAGTCATAACTCCTCCCATAGTTTCAATTCCTAAAGAAAGTGGGGTTACGTCTAATAACAATACATCTTTTACATCTCCTGTTAAGACACCACCTTGAATAGCAGCTCCTAAAGCAACTACCTCATCTGGATTTACTCCTTTATTTGGTTTTTTACCAAAGAATTTTTCTACTGCTTCTTGAACAGCAGGAATACGAGTAGATCCACCTACCAAAATTATTTCATCAATATCACTTTTTGAAATTCCAGCATCCTTTAAAGCTTTTTCACAAGGTGCGATGGTTCTTTTTACCAAGTCATCGATTAATTGTTCAAACTTTGATTTTGTTAATGATCTTACCAGGTGTTTAGGACCACTAGCTGTAGCAGTAACATAAGGTAAGTTTATTTCTGTTTGTGTGGATGCAGATAATTCAATTTTTGCCTTTTCCGCTGCTTCTTTTAAACGTTGTAGTGCCATTGGATCTTCCCGCAAATCAATGTCTTCATCTCCTTTAAACTCTTCTGCCAACCAGTTGATGATTTTTTGATCAACATCATCTCCTCCTAAATGAGTATCTCCGTCAGTAGATAATACTTCGAACACTCCATCACCTAACTCAAGAATAGATACATCATGTGTTCCGCCACCAAAATCAAATACTACAATTTTTTGGTCGGTACCTTTTTTATCCATTCCATAGGCTAAAGCTGCTGCTGTTGGTTCATTAATAATTCTTCTAACTTTTAATCCAGCAATTTCACCGGCTTCTTTAGTTGCGTGACGCTGACTATCATTAAAATATGCTGGCACAGTAATTACTGCCTCCGAAACACTCTGTCCTAAATAATCTTCCGCTGTTTTTTTCATTTTCTGAAGAATCATAGCAGAAAGCTCTTGTGGAGTATACATTCTTCCATCAATATCTACACGAGCAGTATCGTTATCTCCTTTTACTACTTTATAAGCAGCACGCTTTGCCTCTTTATCAGATTCTGTAAATGTATTTCCCATAAATCTTTTAATCGAAGAAATAGTCTTTGTGGGGTTGGTTACTGCTTGTCTTTTTGCAGAATCACCAACCTTAATTTCACTATCTTCAACAAATGCAATAACTGAAGGCGTTGTTCTTTTTCCTTCAGCATTAGGAATTACGGTTGGCTCACTACCTTCCATTACAGCCACACAAGAGTTGGTTGTTCCTAAATCGATTCCTATTATTTTACTCATAACTATAAATTATATTTTTATTTATCTATTTTAAATCTCAAAAAATACTTGAGACATTTGTATATGGCAATCTTTATGCCAGTAGATTTGATATGACAGGGTGGCAGATTTATTCTTAAAAAGTCAGTCAAATTAATTGTTAGTTGTTTTAAATTTTAACAGCTCTTTCCATTGGGTGGTATAACGAGGACTCCGGTCTTCCTTAACTAATTCCCATTCTTTAGCTCTTGTTCCTACTAAGCCTGAGAATAAAGTAGACTTACCGTATTTTCTATTAATTTTGTCAAAAACATACATCAATTCATTTTTCTCCCAACGAGGAGTTGGTGTAAATAAATTACCCTGTACGTAGTTGCTAGGAATAATTCCACTTAAACAAACCCCTACCTTTTTAAAACGATAACCTGGTTTGTAAATAATATTTAATGCTTTTTTTGCTTCAGAAATTAAAATAAAAGTATTGTTAGTAGGAATACCTAAGGTTACGGTAATACTCTTCGAATACTGTTGGTCATGATTACTAAAATAATTCGTATGTAAAAAAACCTGAAGGTAAGTTGCACAAGATTTTTGATTTCGAAGTAACTCACTTACCTCGCTAATATAAGAGGAACAAGCTTCTTGGATCATTCCTAAATCTTCTATTTTTTTTCCAAAAGATTTTGCAGTACCAATTCCTTTTTTTGGTTGAGGTATGGTTTTAAATTCAATAGTTGATTTTCCTTGTAATTCGTTCCAAATACGAAGGCCTACAACTGTCATATTTTTTCGAACCCATTCCTTTGGAAGTTTTGTAAACTCGTAAGCATTTAAGATACCTATATTTTTCAAACGTTTCGAATGCTTACTTCCGATTCCCCATACCGTATTAATATCTGCCCATTTTAACGCTTCAATTCTTTTTTCTTCGGAATCAATAACAAAAACACCCTTGTTTTCTGAAACTCGCTTCTTAGAAATTTTATTAGCCAATTTTGCCAATACCTTCGTAGGTGCTATACCCACTCCTACTGGCAATCCTGTATGTTGGAAAATAGTATCCTTAATTTGATGTCCATAACAGTTCATAGAAAAATATTTCATTCCAGACAGGTTTAAAAAAGCTTCATCAATACTATAAATTTCAACTTCTGGAGAAAAAGAACTAAGAATATTCATAACACGTTGAGACATTTCGCCATAGAGTGTATAATTAGAAGAAAAAAAAGTTACATTATTTTCTATTAGTAGTTTTTTAATCTTAAAAACAGGTTCAAACATCGGAATTCCAGAAATTGCTTTAGCTTCTTTATTCGCAGCAATTACACAACCATCATTATTACTTAATACCACCACAGGTTTTCCCCATAAATCTGGTCGAAAAACTTGTTCGCAAGTAGCATAAAAACTGTTACAGTCTACTAAGGCAATCATCTGGCGTAATGAATGATATAACTAATTAAACCCCATAAAATAAATTCAGTTTCTAAAAAAGCTTCAGGAAATCTAATTACTTTAAATTCTCCGTCTGTAACTACTAAAACTAAATCATTTTTTTTTGGAGCTAAAGATCGATCTATTAATAATACATCTTTGTCCCAAATATTGTAATTTGAAAGTTCGTCTCCATCTATTCTTACATAAAAAGTAGCATCTCGATTAATAATTAACTCTTTATGTAAATCAATACTTGGTTCTGTATAATGTGTCGCTGGACTTGGAAAACCGCTTTGTTTAGACAATCCTAAAGCCCCCTTATTTTTTATTTTACTAAGCTTTCCTGAAGAGAATATTTCCATGAATCAAAAATATGGAATATTTCCATTTTAATTATGGAATATTTCCATTTTTTAAAGAATTTTAATTTAAAAAAATGATGTTTATTTTACTTGTACTTAAAATTTTATGACAATTAGGTGTAAATTGATACTATAAAGACCTCACATCAGAATATATTAAAAATTAAGCTCCAAAATTAGTACATTTACCAATCAATTTAAAAATTATGAGTACTGCTAAAAAAGAATACAAACGAATAACTACCAAGACATTGGTAGATATGAAAAGTAATAATGAAAAAATATCCATGCTAACAGCTTACGATTACACGATGGCTAAAATTTTAGATAATGCTGGAATAGATGTAATCTTGGTGGGTGATTCTGCATCGAATGTAATGGCTGGTCACGAAACCACCTTACCCATCACATTAAACGAAATGATATACCATGCCTCTTCAGTAGTAAGAGCAATTGATAGAAGTTTAGTTGTAGTCGATTTGCCATTTGGAGCATATCAAAGTGATCCAAAAAAAGCTTTAAGATCCGCTATTAGAATCATGAAAGAAAGTGGTGGACATGCTGTTAAATTAGAAGGAGGAAAGGAAATAAAAGATTCTGTAAAAAGAATTTTAAACGCGGGAATACCCGTAATGGGTCACTTAGGTCTTACCCCACAGTCAATTTATAAATTTGGAACCTATACTGTAAGAGCAAAAGAAGAAGAAGAAGCCAAACAATTAAAAAAAGACGCTTTATTACTTGAAAGGCTTGGCTGTTTTGCAATTGTATTAGAGAAAGTACCTGCAAAACTGGCTGAAGAAGTTGCTAAAAGCCTTCAAATTCCAATCATAGGTATTGGTGCAGGTAGTAGTGTAGATGGTCAAGTTTTAGTAACTCATGATATGTTGGGTATGACACACGAATTTAACCCAAGATTTTTGAGAAGGTATTTAAATATGTTCACAGAAATGACCAATGCATTCAAACAGTATAAAAATGATGTTAAAAGTGGAGATTTTCCTAGTGAAAAAGAACAATATTGATAACACAAATACAGCAATTGTCTCTAAAAATTATATCAAATAAAGAAAACCTTCAAGTTATCTATGAAGACAATCATATCATCGCAATTAATAAAAGAGTTGGTGATATTATACAAGGAGACCAAACAGGAGATACTCCCCTTTCTGAAGTTGTCAAACAATACATAGCTGAAAAATACAATAAGCCCGGTAAGGTATACCTAGGAGTAGTTCACCGGTTGGACAGACCTACAAGCGGAATTGTAATATTTGCAAGAACTAGTAAGGCCCTAACAAGACTTAATAAATTATTTTCAGAAAGAAAAACCGAAAAAACCTATTGGGCTATTGTAAAAAAAAAGCCAGCTAAAACATCAGGTAAATTAATTCATTATCTAAAAAGAAATTCTAGGCAGAATAAATCCTACGCTCATAAAAATGAAATTCCTGATAGCAAAAAAGCTATTTTAGAATATCATATTATTAAACATCTAGATCACTATACGCTACTAGAAATCAATTTAAAAACAGGAAGGCATCACCAAATTCGAACCCAACTATCTAAAATTGGTTCGCCAATAAAGGGAGATTTAAAATATGGCTTTGACAGAAGTAATTCAAACGGAGGTATTCATTTACACTCGAGAAAATTATCTTTTATACACCCTATAAAAAGTGAAAAAATTATTTTAACTGCTCCCCTACCAAAAGATCCTATATGGAGCGCCTGCGGTTAGATTGAATTAATAATCAATTAAAAATGCTTATGAAATTATTTGATTTAGAATATGAATCCAAACGAAACTTATTACCATTGGATGGTACCGTCAATTATTTTGGTAAAATTTTAAATCAAGAGCAAGCTGACTATTATTATCAGTCATTACGAAAGGGTATTCAATGGGAACATGATGAAGCAATGATGTTTGGAAAAAAGTTAGTAACTAAGCGGAAGGTAGCTTGGTATGCAAACGAAGCCTTTAGTTACACCTATTCTAAAATAACCAAACAAGCTACACCTTGGACCCAAGAATTATTAGAACTAAAAAATATCATTGAAGAAACTACCAAAGAACAGTATAATTCCTGCTTATGTAATCTTTACCACACCGGTGAAGAAGGAATGGGTTGGCATAGTGATGGCGAAAAAGATTTAAAAAAAAATGGTGCAATTGCATCTGTAACTTTAGGAGCAGAAAGAAAGTTTGCATTCAAACATAAGGAATCGAAACAAAAAGTAGAAATTTATCTGGAACATGGAAGTTTACTAGTGATGAAAGATGAAACACAAACTCACTGGTTACATAGGCTTCCTCCTACTAAAAAAATTAATACTCCTAGAATAAACCTTACTTTTAGGAATATCATAAAAAGACCATTAACCTAACCAACCCTCTCGATCCAAACTTCGATACTGAATGGCCTCTGAAATATGTTGACTTAAAATATTTTCAGAGCCTTCTAAATCTGCAATGGTTCTAGAAACTTTTAAAATAAGGGAGTTATTGAAAGTATTAAGATAGTAATTTTATCGTAATCAAAAAAACCTTTATCAATGATAAAGGTTTTTTTGATCCTAATTTATAATAATTAGTTTTTCAAAAACTGTAATACTTTGGTAGTATTTCCAGAGGTTATAGAAATAAAGTAGTTCCCTATAGCTAATGATGAAACATCGATTTTAGAAATTGATGTATTCGAGTTTTTAACAAGTAAAACTTGGCCTAAAATATTCACTATTTTCACCTCTGTTATTGGAGTATTTGCGAATAAATTCAATACATCTTTAGTTGGATTAGGATACATTACTAATCCTTCGATAGATTGTTCATTTATACCCAAAATACCATCTACGGTAAACGTATAGACTTCAGAGAAATTTCCTGAAGCACAAGGGGTATAAGGTTTTACTCTCCAGTAATAAGTAGCTCCTTCTGTAACACCTAAAGCTAAATACTCCGGTATGATAACATTGGCAGAAAATTCAATATTAGAAAAATCTGGAAATCTACTTAATTCAAAATCATAACTAGATATAGATTCATCTCCATCTTCCCATCGAAAAAGAATAACTACCGGTTGGTTTTCAGCACCATCGGGCGGAAAAATCAATCCTACGTTAGAAACATCTGTATCTAAAACTCTTAAAATTAAATATAGATTTATGGATTCAGTACTACCAGAGCCAACAACTGTAAATGGATAATCACCTGGTGATAAATTTTCTAAACCACTTACACTTAGTACAGTAGTTCCTTCCTCATTTAATGAAGTAGATGAAAAACTTCCAGAAGTACCAGATGGTAAACCAGAAACTGTAAAATCTATGGTATCAGAAAAACCGTCACTAAATGCTAAATCAACATTAAAATCAGCACTATCAGATGAACTACAAGTTTCTAATATTCCTTGATGAGAAGAAATAGTAAACTCCTCGTTATCGATTCCAGTAGCTATTAAAGAAAATTCTTGTTTTCCGTCTATTAAAGAACTTCCCTTGTGGGATACTTGAATAATATATTCACCAGAGGCATTTGGTATTTCTATCTTTTCAATATTATCAACCAAATTATCACCTGTAGTAGCTGCGGCAGAAAAATTAGCAACATCTAATTTCCATGGAAAAAAAGTGGTTCCTCCATCTTTAGACACCCTCAAATCTAAATCATTCATTAATGAAGGAGTAGGATCATCTTCAACTCCAGATGGTAAAATATTACCTGGTGGATCCGCCCAAGTAATTGAAACCATTAAGTCATTAGTCCCATCAGATTGAACAGAATAAGTAAATACTTCATCGGTTTCTATTGTTTCTTCTATAATCGTAGAAGAATTTCCATTATTAGTAATAACCTCAGCTGCTCTCTCTATATTTAATAAACCCCAACCAAATCGATAATCTGGACCTGGAGTGGTACCCGCCTCATCAGCTGTGTGTAAAGCTAAACCTCTTAATGTGGAGCTTAGCATAAAAGTTTCATTTAAATTATTATAATGTTGTTGTAATAGAATTAAACTCCCTGAAGTATTGGGTGCAGACATCGAGGTACCGCTATAATTAGCATAGCCACTCCCTCCTACAGAAGAATACATATTAACTCCTTTTGCCGAAATATCTGGTTTTATTCTACCATCATCTGTTGGTCCCCAACTGCTAAATGAGGACATATTTACACTACTAGGTCCCGTATAATTTAATACCTCAAAAACAGCAGCAACAGTAATACCATTTTTAGAAGTACCACTATCAGTAAGATAATCGTAACCACTATCACCAGTATTAACTCCAGATTGACGATCATTCCCCGCTGACCAAACTGAGGTATAATAAGGTGCATTATAGGTTATATTATCAACACCTCTTGCATCACCACTATAAAATCCTAATTCCCATAAAGCAGCATTATCAATATTCATTCCGTAGGAATGATTAGATACCAATAAACCATCTGCTGCTGCTGCTATCATTTCTCCTGAATCTGATTGTGCAGTATAAGAAATAATTTCTGCCATGGGAGCCATCCCTTTTGTTGCTCCACCATTTGGAGATGCCGATCCAATCATGGTACCACAAACATGTGTTGCATGACTACTTGTTCCAGATGTGTTATCCATTTGAGTAACTCGATTTTCTAACAAAGGATGATTGAGATTAGCATCACCAACTTCCCAAACACCAAGAATCATATCTTCTCCATTTAAATCAAGTCCAGAATCACCACCAGAATGAACTTTGTTAGTCCGGGTAGTAATCGCTCCTTCTCTGTTAGTTGTAATTATATATTTTGGCTTACCATTTTCTTTAATACCAACAAGGATTGCAAGGCTTCCATTTGGATAATAAATCTTTTTTTTCCAACCAAGCTGTTCAGCTTTTTCAAGTGCTTTCTGATAATTTAATGCTTGTTTATTTATTGTTTCAGTCTCAAGTTGACGAAGTTTATCTAAATCATACTGCGAGATAATTTGTTGTTTTTCTTCTTCGGTTTGAGCTAAAAGTCCAAATGATAAAAGAAAACTTAATAATAATAATAATGATTTTATTTTCATACTATATTTTTTTAGATATTGAACAAAAATAAAAATTAATAAGAATAAATAATATCTTTTTAGGAATTTAATATTTTATTGGCAATTTTTTTACCCAATTCTACCCCCCATTGATCATAACTAAAAATATTCCAAATTACACCTTGAACAAAAAGCTTATGTTCATAAAGAGCAATTAAACTTCCTAGGTTTTTTGGTGTTAACTGATTTATAAGTAATGAATTTGATGGTTTGTTTCCCTTGAATGTTTTATAAATATTACTTATATTTTGTTGGTAAGTTCCTTCCAATAAAGATTCTGATTGACCATAGAAATTAGCCATCAATAATTTATGCTGGTAGTGATTGCCATGGAGCGATTCTTTAAAGCCAATAAAATCTATAGGTATCGTTTTAGTACCTTGATGTAGTAATTGAAAAAAAGCATGTTGAGAATTAGTACCAACATTACCCCAAACAATTGCACCAGTCTGGTAATTTACAGGGGTTCCATTTCTATCAATTTCTTTACCATTACTTTCCATAACAGCTTGTTGAAGGTATGGAACAAATTTTTCTAAATATTGATTGTAAGGAATTACAGCCTCCGTTTCACAATGATAGAAATTATTATACCAAACCGAAATTAAGCCCATCAATACAGGAATATTATTTGTGAATTCTTCA
>SGZH01000025.1 GCA_004214175.1 Flavobacteriales bacterium
CACAGAGAGTGAAAGCTTAGAAGAATTAGATCGTTTTTGTAATGCTATGATTTCAATAAGAAAAGAAATTGATCAAGTAAAATTAGATCAACCCAATAATGCACTAAAGAATTCACCACATACGCTGGAAATGCTTACTAGGAATGACTGGAATTTCCCTTATTCTAGAGAAAAAGCTGCCTTTCCTTTGCCGTATGTAAAAGAAAACAAATTTTGGCCAACTGTGAGAAGAGTAGACGACGCCTATGGAGATCGTAATTTAATTTGTACTTGTACTCCTATTGAAGAATTTATGGTTGATTAATTAGTTACGATTTAATTAAAAAATTATCAAATAAAAAGCTTTTCTTATAAAAAGCTTTTCTATTTTTACCAATCACAAGAAAACTAGTTGCTTATGGCTATAAAAATTACTGGTGTTGGCAGCTATATTCCCCAACAAGAGGTTCCTAATAATTCATTTTTAAATAATAATTTTTATACTGAAGATGGTCAGCATTATAAGGTAGATAATGAAATTATCATTAAAAAGTTTAAACATATAACAGGTATCTCTGAAAGACGTTATGCAAAAGATCATCTAAATAATTCAGATATTGGAGCTATTGCATCAGAAAAAGCAATTCAAAATTCTAAAATAAATGCTGAAGAACTAGACTATATAATTGTAGCTCATAATTACGGAGATATCGCTCATGATTCAAAACAAAGTGATGCAGTTCCAAGTATTGCTTCAAGGATAAAGCAAAAAGTCAAAATAAAAAATCCAAGTTGTGTAGCCTACGATATTTTATTTGGATGCCCTGGATGGGTTGAGGGAATGATTCAAGCAAATGCTTTTATCAAAGCAGGAATTGCTAATAAATGTCTAGTAGTAGGGACTGAAACACTTTCAAGAGTTACGGATCGAAGCGACCGAGACTCAATGATTTTTAGCGATGGAGCAGCAGCTGTTGTATTAGAAAAAACTGATAGCTTTGAAGGCGGTATACTTGCTCACGAATCTGCAACTTATGCCATAGAGGAGGCTAACTATATTTATTTTGGCGAATCTTTCAATCCTGATGACACTAAGAATACAAAATACATTAAAATGTTAGGAAGAAAAATCTACGAATTTGCTCTAACCAACGTCCCACTTGCCATGAAAAATTGTTTGGACAAATCAAAAGTTGATATTTCTAACATAAAAAAAATATTAATTCATCAAGCTAATGAAAAAATGGATGAGGCTATCATTGAAAGATTCTATAAATTATATGAAACAGACATGCCAGAAAATATTATGCCTATGTCTATTAATAAACTAGGAAATTCCAGTGTAGCAACCGTACCTACTTTATACGATTTGATTCTTAAAGGAGAACTAGAAAACCATTCAATAAATAAAGGAGATCATATAATCTTTGCCAGTGTTGGTGCAGGCATGAATATTAATGCTATAATTTATCAAGTTTAATACTATCTTTTAAATCTTGTACGAAAATAGTTTTCCACATAAGCGATATCAAATTACTTTAGATTTTCTAAAAAAACACGTTACTAAAAACGAATCTATATTAGATTTAGGGGTACTCAATCCATTTTCAGAGATCTTAATAAATAAAGGTTTCAATGTTACAAACACCAAAGGGCAAGACTTGGACCTAGACACCTCCATTGTGAAAAAAAATGATTTTGATGTAGTAACTGCTTTTCAAATTTTTGAACATATGGTGGCTCCATTTAAAGTTTTAACTGATATAAAAACTAATAAACTAATAGCTTCAGTTCCTTTAAGCCTTTGGTTTTCTAAAGCATATAGAAATAGTAAAGATAAATGGGATAGTCATTACCACGAATTTGAAGACTGGCAATTTGACTGGCTTTTGGAAAAATCTGGGTGGAAAATTATAGACCATGTAAAATTTTCAAATCCAGTTAAAAAAATTGGCATAAGACCTATTTTTAGAAAGTTTACTCCAAGATTTTACTTGGTGTATGCAGAAAGAAAATATCAATAAAGGTATTTTTATAAGTTATAAGATTTGTAAATTGATACATAATATGAGAATAAATATTATTATACCAGCTTATAATGAGGAAGAAAATATTGGTAAAACACTTGATTCTCTTATTAATCAAACGTTTCCTATCCATAAAATAATTATCGTTAATGATAATTCAACAGATGGTACACAAAAAATTATTGATTCTTTTACAACTAAATTTCCACACATTGTATCTGTAGAACAAATCTCATCAAATAAACATTTACCTGGGAGTAAAGTTATAAATGCTTTTTACAAAGGTTTTGATCTGGTGGATAAATCATATGATATTATCTGTAAACTTGATGCCGATCTTATTTTTCCTTTAAGTTATTTTGAAAAAATTATTAAAATTTTTAAAAAAGACGCTAATGTTGGCATGGCTGGAGGGTTTTGTTATATAAAAAAAAATAACAATTGGATTTTAGAGACTCTAACGAATAAAGATCATATTAGAGGAGCTCTAAAAGCCTATCGTAAAAAATGTTTTATGGATATTGGAGGTTTGAAAAACACTATGGGCTGGGATACAGTTGATGAGCTACTTGCTAGATATCATGGATGGTCGATTGCTACTGATGAAAATTTAAAAGTTAAACATTTAAAATCTACCGCAGTTAATTATTCTAAACAAGCTAAATATAAGCAAGCAGAAGCTTTTTATAAAATGAGATATGGATTTTTATTATTTTTTATAGCGACAATAAAATTAGCACTTAAAAAGAAAAGCTTTTATTTTTTTAGAAACTCATGTATTGGTTATTTGAAAGCTTTAATAAATAAAGTTCCTTTCATTGTATCTGTTGAAGAAGGTACTTTTATTCGAAGCTATCGATGGAAGGGAATTAAAAAAAAACTATTCCATTAAAAGGAATCAAATATATTTAATACCTGTACGTTTTTAATAGACAGTTTATATGTATTTTTGATTTATAATTTATTATATGAAATTCTGTTTTAAATCTATTTTTTTTCTAATTTGTTGTGCAAGCATCCTAGTATCATGTAATACTAAAAAAGAAGTAACACTTATTGGCAAAAAAAAATCGGCAATAAAAACTAAAAATATAATTTTACTAGTTGGTGATGGTATGGGGCTAAGTCAAGTTTCTGCCAGTCAGTTCTATCATAATAGTAAATCAAATTTTGAACGTTTTCCTGTTATTGGTCTTATTAAAACTTCCTCTGCTAGCGAATTAATAACTGATTCAGCATCGTCATCAACAGCTTTTGCAAGCGGAATTAAAACATATAATGGAGCATTAGGGGTTAATACAGATACCCTAGCAGTTAAAAATATCGTAGAGGAGGTATCAAATATTGGAATTTCAACAGGAATTATTTCAACTTCATCTATTACCCATGCTACTCCTGCTGCTTTTTATACCCATACAAAAAAAAGAAGTATGGCTGAAGACATTGCTTCTCAATTAGTAAATTCTGAAATTGATTTTTTTGCTGGAGGTGGCAGTGACTACTTTAACAATCGTGATGATAATAGAGATCTTATTTTGGAATTAGAAGAAAAGAATTTTATAATTAATTTAAACTCTTTACCAACTGAGATGAAAATTGACTTCTCAAAAAAACAAGGGTATTTGCTAGCACCAAAGGGATTACCAAAAATGTTAGAGGGAAGAGGAACTTTTTTATCGGATGCTACAACACTCGCTTTAGAATATTTATCTAACAATGAAAATGGTTTTTTTTTAATGATTGAAGGTGCCCAAATAGATTGGGGTGGTCACGATAATGATGCGGACTATTTGATAAGCGAATTAATTGATTTTGACAACACCATAGGAGCCGTATTGGACTTTGCAGAATCAAATAAAGAAACATTGGTTATCGTAACAGCTGATCATGAAACTGGTGGTTTTACACTTGGACAAGATAATGGTAACTACAATAAAATTAAACCTGTATTTTCAACTACTGGTCATTCAGCTACCATGGTTCCTGTTTTTGCTTCAGGACCTGGTGCCGGACTTTTTGGGAGCATCTACGAGAATACGGCCATTTATGATAAAATGAAATTCTTATTTTTTAAAAATAATAAAAATTAAATCATTCCCTTTTAATTTAATATTTTAGCATAAGTGAAAAAACCAATTAAGTACATACATGATATTGGGTCCTATTTTTTAATGCTAAAAAAAGTATTTAGTAGTCCTACTAAAAAATCGGTTATGAAAGAATTGATTTTAAAAGAAATTGATGACTTAATCATCAAATCTTTAGGAATTGTCGCTTTTATCTCTTTTTTTGTAGGAGGTGTAATTTCTATTCAAACTGCTCTAAACCTTGAAAACCCTCTTATCCCAAAGTCTTTGATAGGGTTTGCTACTAGACAATCTATTATTTTAGAATTTGCACCAACATTTATGTCTATAATTATGGCTGGAAAAGTTGGCTCTTTTATTACTTCGAGTATTGGATCAATGAGAGTTACAGAGCAAATTGATGCTTTGGAGGTGATGGGTATTAATTCCTTAAATTATTTAGTTTTTCCAAAGTTAATTGCCATGTTTTTTTACCCATTTATAATAGCGATAGCAATGTTTTTAGGAATATTTGGTGGGTTTTTAGCTGGGGTTTATGGAGGGTTTACAACCGCTACTGATTTTACAATTGGACTGCAAGATTCTTTTTACCCATTTCATCTAGCATACGCTTTTATAAAAACATTTCTTTTCGCAATTATTTTAGCTACTGTACCTTCATGGCAAGGATATTATATGCGAGGTGGAGCACTAGAAGTTGGGAAAGCTAGTACAAACTCGTTTGTTTGGACAAGTATCATTATAATTTTAACTAATTATATTGTTACACAATTACTATTAAGCTAATGATAAAAGTAACTGAAATAAGAAAGAGTTTCGGAGAGGATGAAGTTTTAAAAGGAGTTTCTACAACTTTTGAAAAAGGAAAAACTAATCTAGTCATAGGAAGAAGTGGTAGCGGAAAAACAGTGATGTTAAAATGTATGGTAGGGTTGTTTAAACCAAACTTGGGTGAGATATTATTTGAGGATAAGGCTATAAGTAAAATGGATTCTGAAGCACACAGAGTTTTACGAGAAGAAACCGGAATGTTATTTCAGGGAGGTGCTTTATTTGATTCTATGAATATTGAAGAAAATATAATGTTTCCATTACGAATGTTTTCAAATAAAGAAAAACCTGAAATGCTCTTGAGAGTCAATGAAGTATTGGAACGAGTTGATTTAAAAAATATTAATAAAAAATTTCCTTCCGAGATATCAGGTGGAATGAAAAAAAGAGTTTCAATAGCCAGAGCTATTGTAAATAATCCAAAATATCTTTTTTGTGATGAGCCTAACTCCGGTTTAGATCCGAAAACAGCAACCTTAATAGATCAATTAATTCAAGAAATAACCAGAGAGAATAATATTACAACTGTTGTTGTTACTCACGATATGAATTCAGTTATGGAAATAGGTGAAAACATTGTTTTTTTAAAAGATGGCAAATTAGTTTGGCAAGGGTCTAATATTGAAATATTTAAAACCGATAATAAAGATGTAACTGATTTTGTATATTCTTCTGATTTATTTAAAAAAATAAGAAATATTCAATTAAATGAACATTAATTTTAAATTACTATCAGTTCACATCCAAATAAATATCTTATTTTAGATGAAAATTTAAAAAAAATGAAAAAAATGAAAAAAAACTTACTTTTAATTTTTGTTATTATAAGTACTTCTTCAATAATTGCACAGGTATCGTTTACCAACAGAAATGACCTGATTGGAGATTATGAAAGTAACACTTCGATTACTGTTGATATGAATGGTGATTATTTAGACGATTTTGTTAGAGTCTCAGGAAATGGAGTCGGTATTGATTACCAGCAGGAAGATGGAAGTTTCGAATCTGTATTTATTGGAATGCCTATTCAGTGGATTCCTGATTGGAGTGCTGCTGCTGCCGATATTGACGGAAATGGATATACTGATCTTTTGTTAGGTAATGGGCAGAGAGCTTCCTTTTTATTTGCAAATGATGATGGAACTGCTTTTACAGAACAGCTTTTCTCAGATCTATACATTTTCTCACAAAGAACTAACTTCGTAGATATTGATAATGATGGTGATTTAGATGCATTTATATGTCATGACGTTGACGGAAATCATGCCTACAGAAATGATGGGAATCAAAATATGGTTTTAGATTTTGATTTAATACAGACTCTTGATCTTGCTGGAAATTATGCCTCCTTATGGGTAGATTATGATAATGATGGAGACACTGATATGCATTTAACAAAATGTCGTCAAGGATCCTCACCTGGTGATCCAGAGAGAACAAATGCTATGTACAGAAATAATGGCGACGGAACTTATACTGAAGTTGCTGAATCTCTTGGTATAGCAGATAACGAACAATCTTGGGCAACCGTTTGGCAAGATTTTGATAATGATGGTGATTTCGATGCTTTTTGTGTAAATCATAGTGATGCAAATCGTTTTTATGAAAATGATGGAAATGGAGGTTTTAACGATATTATAGAATCTACTGGTATCAACCCTACAGATCTTGGAGCCTGGGAAAATCATGGGGCTGATTTTAATAATGATGGCTATATTGATATATTATCAGAAATGGCTAGAGAGTTATATATGAATAATGGTGATATGACTTTTACAGGTTTTGATTTGCCTTTTGATGAAGGAGCCGTAGGAGATTTTAACGGTGATGGTTATCTTGATGTTGGAAGAAGTGGAAATCTTTGGATGAATGATGGTGGAACTAATAACTGGGTAAAATTTGTTTTAGAAGGAGTTGAAAGTAATTCACACGGTATAGGAGCAAAAATTACTATTAATGGTGATTGGGGTTCACAAATAAGAGAGATTCGTTCGGGTACTGGTTATAGTCACATGAGCTCATTGATTGCTCATTTTGGAATAGGAACTAGTACAGAGATTGAATCTGTATTAATAGAATGGCCTTCAGGAACTGTTGATTTTATTGAAAACGTTGATATAAATACGCAGCATATTTTTGTTGAAGGAGAAAATTTAGGAGGAAGCGACTTTGAATTTGAACAAGTAAATTTATATCCAAATCCTACAACTTCAATACTAAACTTTTCAAAAAACAATATTGAAGGAACTACTGTAAGAGTTATAGACTCAAACGGAAAAATAATTCTTAATACTACCATTTCATCAAATAATAGTATAAATGTGGAATCGCTTTCTAGTGGGATCTATTTTGTTCAACTGGAAGTGGAAAATAGAAAAGTTAGTTATAAATTTATAAAAAAATAATAAATAATATCTTACAATTAAAAAAGGCTGTCTAAGACAGCCTTTTTTAATCTATAATAAGTAAAGTATCTAACTTTAGTTTATATTTCAACCATATATTCAAGCTTTTCATATCTTTTTTTCTACTCATTTTTGAGTACTTAGTATCCCATATGATTGAGAAAACCGGAATTGTATCTGTTGTTTCGAAATTAGTGGTTACTTTATTATAATAACTAATTGATTGAATTTCGCTGTAATTCATCTTAACTTCCTTGCTAATATCATCAAAAGGTAGTTCCTTCACTTTAATACTGGTAAGCTTGTCCTCTAAAAATTTAATTTTAGCTTCTTTATCTTTTAGTAATTGTTCATTCTTTTCATAAAGCTCATCCAATATGTCAAACTTTAATTTTCCAGATAATTCCTGTGCCATATCACCACTTTGATCAGCAGCTTGAAAAATTTCGAGTTTTGTATTAGTTAAATTAGAATTTTCCTTTAACTCATCTCTCCAAAGCTCTATAACTGTCTCAGGAACCAATCTGCCAATTAAATAAACTTCAATTTTATTAGAATCATAATCTTGATTAGATTTTAAAATAACAGCCCCTTTGTGTTTGACACTGGTCGCAATGAATTGTTTTGCTTTATTCTCAAAAACCTGAACTTTTAGAAGGTTTAAAAATAATATAACACTAGGTACTATTACAATAATTGCAATACTTGTCGCAATTTGAGCTATTCTTTTTCTTCGTTTTGAATTGGCATATTTTACCATTGGGAATCGTAAAATTTTTGCAATTAAAAAAGTAGTTAAAGCTATAAAAACAGCATTAATTGAAAATAAATAGATAGCTCCACCGGCATAATTAATATTCCCAATTGCTAAACCATATCCAACAGTACATAGTGGAGGCATCAATGCTGTGGCTATAGCTACTCCAAATATTACACTCGCCATAGTTCCCTTTTTTGTTTTAGCAACAATTAAGGCTAGTCCACCAAAAATAGCTATCAATACATCTAATATTGTAGGATAGGTTCTAGCTAGTAACTCTGGAGTCTCTTTGGTAAGGGGAGATATTAAAAAATATAGATATGCAGTGATTACACTCAAAGCGACCATAACACCTAAATTGATTAATGACTTTTTTAGGGTTTCTACGTCATTGATTGCTACGGACAAGCCTAGGCCAACAATAGGTCCCATCAATGGAGAAATTAACATGGCACCAATAACAACAGCTGTACTACTTACGTTTAGCCCTATCGAAGCCACAAATATGGAAAAAATTAATATCCAGGCATTATGTCCTTTTATAGAAATATCTTTTTTAACACTCTCTATGGTAGTTTCTTGATCGGTTTCTTCTCTTAGATCCAAAAGTTCTTTAAAGAAAAGCTTTAATCCTTGCCAAGCAGATTCTTTTATTTGATCAAATTGTTGTTCTTCATAAATTTCATTAGAATCTTCTATTTTTTTATTTTCCTGCATCACAAGTATTTATCATTATCCTTAATTTTTAATTTAGGAATATTTTATATTTAATATGACTAAAAATAATATTTTATTTTAAAAAAACCTTTTTTTATAACCTAAAGTAATTCAACCTCAGCATTTGGATTAAATAAATATACTTTACCCGTAGTGATTTCAATACACTCAAAACGTTTAACTCGTCTTTGTCCCCTTTTAAAAATCTTCCCGTTATAAATCCTAAATCTGCTACCTAAAGGTATTTCAAATACATAATTTTTATCGTTGGGAGCGTCATATTCTTTAAGGGCTAACGATAAGTTTGTATCAGTATCACTACTAGCTTTTGGGTTTTTAAAATGAATCGCTAAAAAGGGTAATAAGTTATTTGGAAATATTTCTGGTCTTAGGTAGGGTAACATTAATTGTTGAAAAGTTCTTTTCCATTCAATCCCATGAGGTTTAATTGAATTTCCATATTTTTTAAAAGCTATTAAATGAGCTATTTCATGAATTAGTGTAATTAAAAAGCGAAAATTATTTAGGTTGGAGTTTACTGTAATTTGATGTTGCCCATTAGACATTTTTCTGTAATCACCGTGTCGGGTAACTCTTTCATTCACAATTTTAAGATGAATATTATGTACTGTAATTAATTGAAAAACAGAAGCTATTGAAGCTTGGGGAATATATTTTCCAAGTATTTTTAACATTAGTCACATTAAGGGGTAGAATTAGAGACTTGTAGGACTTTTCCATTATATAATTGTTGTCCATTAATTGAAAACTGCATAATATATTTAGCCATTTGTATTGCAGAAATACTAGCCTTATATCCAGGAAAAGCTTCTTCAAGCATTTCAGTTTGAACGGCACCCAATGCCAACACATTAAATGAAGGCCCTTTATCTTTATACTCTTCTGCCAACAGCTCTGTAAGCGTAATTAAAGCTCCCTTACTACTACTGTAAACGCTTAAACCAGGA
Source organism: Flavobacteriales bacterium (assembly GCA_004214175.1). Classification (GTDB taxonomy): domain Bacteria; phylum Bacteroidota; class Bacteroidia; order Flavobacteriales; family Flavobacteriaceae; genus Marifrigoribacter. Next base: position 9,775 of record SGZH01000025.1, read on the forward strand.
AATTTCATACTCCCCTGAATTCCTCCCATACTACTAATATTGACAACATGGCTCTCCTTGTTCATAAAAGGAAGCATTGCTTTGGTTAGCGCAGCCAAACCAAAAACATTTACGTCATAAATACTTTTAAATTCATCTATAGAGGTCTCAGCAAATGGTTTGTTTAAAAGGGCTCCGGAATTGTTAATTAAAATATCTACTTCTTTCCAATTTTCTGCTACAAACTTGGAAGCAGATTGAATATCGTTTGAATCTGTTATATCAAAAGGAAATATGGTACAACCACTGAGGTTCATATTTGATATTGGTGCAACGTTACGTGATAAAGCCAAAACATTAAAGCCTGCGTCTGTAAAAAGCTTTACAAGTTCGTAACCTATTCCTCTACTGGTTCCTGTGATAACAACATTTTTCATTTACACAAACATGGTTACAGGGTTTTCAACATATTTTCTAAAAGTTTGCAAAAAAGATGCTCCGGTAGCACCATCTACAGTTCTATGGTCACAAGCAAGAGTAACAGTCATTGTATTACCAACAACTATTTGTCCTTCTTTTACAATTGGTTTTTGGACAATAGCTCCAACTGAGAGTATTGCTGAGTTTGGTTGATTTATAATGGAAGTAAATTCTTTTATTCCAAACATTCCTAAATTAGACACTGTAAAGGTACTACCTTCCATTTCCTCCGGTGTTAATTTTTTATTTCTTGCCTTAGTCGCTAATTCTTTTACATGGGTTCCAATTTGGCTGTAGGTCATTTGATCAGCAAATTTTAAAACAGGTACTAATAAACCATCATCTACTGCTACCGCAACTCCAATATGAATATGTTTTGCGATTAACGTTGAGGTATCTGTCCAGTGAGAATTAACTTTTGGATGTTTACGTAATGCCATCGCACTGGCTTTTACCACCATATCGTTGTAAGAAATTTTAACATTTGGATCTGAATTAATAGCTGCTCTAGCTGAGATTGCACTGTCCATATTTAACTCGATAGTCAAATAATAATGGGGAGCCATGAATTTTGACTCTCCAAGACGTTTGGCAATAACCTTTCGCATTTGAGAATTTTTTACCTTTTCAAAACTTTCTTGTCCTACAGGAATGTAGGATGCAGAAACAGACGAAACAGGTTGGTAATTTTCAATATCGCGCTTTATAATTCTTCCTTGTTCTCCGCTTCCTTTTAGTCGTAATAAGTCAATCCCTTTATCTTTAGCCAATTTCTTTGCAAGTGGTGAAATAAATATTCTTTGATTTGAAGTTGAATCACTTAAAGCTACTGTTGTTTTTGACGTTTCAATTTTCACTTCTTCAACAACGGGAATATCTATTTGTTTTTCAGCTTGTGTAGAGGGGCTTTTATCTTTTGAAGAATAATTTTCTAATAAGCCAGAAACATCGGTACCTTTAGGACCAATTATCGCCAATACTGAATCTACCAATGCTGTTTCTCCCTCTTTTACTCCTATCTCTAACAAGACTCCAGAATAGAAAGATTCGAACTCCATTGTTGCTTTATCAGTCTCTATTTCAGCAAGTATATCGCCTTCTACAATAGTATCTCCTTCTTTTTTATTCCAAGTAGCAACAGTACCTTCTTCCATAGTATCACTTAAGCGCGGCATCGTTATCACTTCAACTCCATTTGGAATCACTATTTGAGAACTATCTATTGATTCTGTACTTATAAGTTCTGAGGTAGGTAATGATTCTTGTGAATCATCTACTTTAGTAACAGTTAAACTGTCCGCGTTGATAAGACCAGAAATATCCTCTCCTGGATCGCCTATAATAGCTAATAACACGTCAACTGGGGCGGTCTCTCCCTCTTGAACACCAATATGAAGCAACGTCCCTTCGTTAAAAGATTCAAACTCCATTGTTGCTTTATCGGTTTCAATTTCGGCTAAGATATCTCCTTCCGAAACTTTTTCACCCACGTCAAAAAGCCATTTAGCTACGGTTCCTTCCTCCATTGTATCGCTTAAACGCGGCATATTTATAACTTCTGCCATATAAATTTAAATTTTATGTGATAAAAAGGGGTAATCTTCTTGCTCGTAAACAACATCGTACATTAAATTTTTATCAGGATAAGGAGAATCTTCAGCGAATTGCTCACATTCAGCAACTAATTTTTTTACTTTTTGATCAATTTCCTTTATTTGTTCTTCTGTTGCATATTTCTTATCTAAAAGGATACTTTTAATATAGCTAATAGGATCTTCTTCTTGTTTGTCTGCAACTTCTTTTTTAGTTCGATAATGTTGTGCATCACTCATTGAATGGCCTCTGTAACGATACGTTCTAATTTCTAAAAATGTAGGTCCATTTCCACTTCTTGCTCTTTTTATAGCTTCATCAAGAGCTTCAGCTACTACTTCAGGCTTCATTCCATCGACAGGTTTACAAGGCATATCATAAGCCAATCCCATTTTCCAAATTTCTGAATGATTAGCCGTTCTTTCAACTGATGTACCCATGGCATAACCGTTATTTTCAACACAAAAAACAACAGGTAAATTCCATAACATCGCTAAATTCATGGTTTCATGAAGCGAACCTTGACGCATTGCTCCATCACCCATGAATGTTAATGTCACACCGCCTCTATTAAAATACTTATCAGCAAATGCAAGACCAGCACCTAAAGGAATTTGTCCTCCAACAATACCGTGCCCTCCATAAAATTTATGTTCTTTAGAAAATATATGCATTGAACCACCTAGACCAGAAGAGGTTCCTGTACCTTTTCCATACAACTCTGCCATAACTTTTTTTGGATCTACCCCCATACCAATGGGTTGTACATGATTTCTGTAGGCAGTAATCATTTTGTCTTTGCTAAGATCCATTACATGGAGTGCTCCTGCTAGGATTGCTTCTTGACCGTTATATAAATGAAGAAATCCTCTTACTTTTTGTTTGATATAAACCTGAGCAAGTTTGTCTTCAAATTTTCTCCAGAAGTACATATTTTCATACCAATCAAGATATGTTTTTTTTGTAATTTTTTTCATAATGTTTTACTATTATAAAATTAGGCAATTTTAAATATAGCAAACAAAAATACTATATTATTAGCATCTACAAAATTATAATTCTTAAAAGAATTTATAAATAAAAAAATCAATAAAATTAATCTTTAGGTGAAAAATAAAAAATCTGTAAAAAAATTAAGTAGGATTACAAGATTATAAAAAAGTACTATCAAAAATCAAGGGTAATAAATCTTTTACGGAGCTGGATTTTAAGACCTTACCCGATTCTCCCATAAAATATATTTCGATTAAAGAGTTTTGTTTCACTTCATACTCTGCCAAGACTTGCCTACAAGCACCACATGGAGGGACCGCTTTGGTTGTTTTACTATTGAGTGATTTTGCAGAAATAGCCATAGAATGTACTGTAGCCTCTGGATATTGAGATCCAGCATAAAATATAGCAACTCTTTCTGCACAAAGACCGGAGGGATAGGCAGCATTTTCTTGATTGTTACCTGTAATAATCTCACCTGAGTTTAATTGCAAAGCTGCACCTACCTTAAAAGAAGAATAAGGCGCATAAGCTATATCTCGAGCTTTATGCGCCTTATCCATTAATTTTTGAACCGAAACAGGTAATTTCGAAACATTTTCAAATACTTCTAAATTTATTTCGATTTTTATATTTTTCACAAGAATCTAGTATTCGTCATACTCATCACCAAAGTTAAATGTTAGACCAAAACGAAGGGTGCCCTCTAATGGACTAATTACTTTTGAAGTGGAAATTAAATATGAAATATCAATATTAATGGTGGTGTATTTAAATCCAGCTCCTAACGAAAAGAACTTTCTAGCTCCTTTTGTTTCATTTTCGTTAAAATATCCTGCTCTAAGAGCGAAAACATCTCTATACCAGTATTCTGCTCCTAATGCCCATGTTAACTCATTGAGCTCTTCACTAAATCCATTTGGCGCATCACCAAATGATTGAAACACCCCCTTAAAAAAGTTGACATTTGGATCTTGGCCCTTGTAAATAACTCCATTAGTTTCGCTTATTATGGTATCTACATTTGGATCATAAACTCCATCACCATCTAGATCTTCAAAGGTTCTCTCGGTCCCATAAATTGGTGGCGTTGGTACTAATAATTTATTGAATTGTGCAGTAACACCAACGGTATTGTATTGATCCAATATAAAATCAAACCCTGCACCTAGAGCAAGATTTGTGGGTAGAAAACTTTCTTGACCTGTCTCATCATATTTTAGTTTAGCCCCTAAATTGGAGATATTAATACCTGCTCTCCATCGCCCATCAAAACTATTCATTGGTATTTCTTCACTTTGATAATAAGATGATATATCGACCGCAAAAGTGCTCGCTGCGTTAGCATCTTCTATAGCGGTTTGTAATTTTAAATCAGATCGTATATATCTTCCAGTTACTGCCAGCGCAATACGCTCGCTTACTCTCAAAGAATAGGTAAGATCAAATAACATTTCATTTGGTTTTACAATGAGTGGCTCTTGATCAACAGTTTCTCTTAATTCAATCTCTCCACTACTAAAATATCTAAAACTTGCTCCTACAGCACTTTGTTCATTTATTCTATTATAATAGCTTATATTACCTAAAAATACATCATTTACAAGTTTACCAAGATAAGGGGTATAGGTTACTCCTATTCCTTGTTTGGATAAAGCAAAAGCGGCTTTAGAAGGATTCCATTGTTGTGAAAATGCATCAGCAGAAGTTGCAACACCCATGTCTGCTAGACCGGCAGCTCTTGGGTCTGCACCAATGAGTAAAAAAGGGACTCCAGTTGTAATCACTCTTGAATCATTAGAGTTGGGTGTAATCGTAGTAACTACATTTTGAGCAAATATGTTATTTGTAAAATAAAATAACAAGGTAAAAATTAATACTTTTTTCATTTGGTTAAATTTTGTGCAAATATAATTTAATTTTATAGAATAACGAGTTTTTCATATTTTTCGACTCGTTTGTTAGTTAATAATGAATTTACCGTGAGTTTGTAAACATAGACTCCTTTGGCTATAGATTCTCCAAAATCATCTTTTCCATCCCAAATAATATCTCTTGACAAAAATCCATCGGTAGTAATGATTTGGTTATTTGTCCATATTACTTTACCCGTAACAGTAAACACTTGAATCTGAACTTCTAAGGGTTCAAAGGGGCGATTATGATTGAACCAAAACTCTGTGTAGTTGACAAAAGGATTTGGATAATTTAAAACGTTGGTAATTTTTAAATCATCATTTCCAGCTACCACAAATTGAATCTCAGAGGTAGAAGAATTATTATAAACATCCCAAGCTTTAAAGGTTAAAGTGTGTAATCCTTCTTCCAAGTCTCTTAGTGTAAATGAGGCAGTACCATTTGAGTAATCATCAACATCCGCTTGGTAATAATCGTTAATAATAAACGGATTGGATTCATCTCCATCAATAATAGCAATCATATCATGACCTATCCCACTAGCTGTATTTATTCCATTTTCGTCTGATAGCTTTGCAATTAAAATTGGTGAATCATTAGTAATACCCCCTGATACAAAGTTTTCATCGTTCATAAAAAGATTGATTAAAGGACCTTGATTGTCTTCTGGAGCATCTTCATTTAAACCTCCAATCCTAACAGTTGAATTATATCCGGTTTGATTATTTAATGAATTGTCTCTTTGAGAATAGAAGCTTATACGTCCAGCACCTAAAGGTATTTGAGTATCTCTTGGCATGATAAAATCAATTTCAAAAACTCCATTAGAAACTGTTGCTTTTCCATTGAACAAAACTCCACCTAAAGTTGTAAAATCCATTATTAACAATTCACCAGATTCATTAGTAACACCGTCATTACCAAGGGTACTTCTGTCTCTATTTTTATCAAATAACTTAACCTCAAGGATTCCATTATAATCTTCTAAAACATTTCCATTGTTATCTTGAACTTCTCCACCTAATTTAACCTTATCTAAAGCTCTTAGAGCCTCTGTTGATTCTGTAATCGGTATATCATTTAGGGTAATTAATTCAATTTTTTGTCTGGGAAAAGCTAATCGCATTGAAGGATCTCCAACAAAAAACACTACCCTTCGATTTTGACTCGCCACACTATTTTTTGCAATTCGAACTGCTTCTGCTGGAGTATTTGGAATATCTGTCTCATATCCAAATAATTCTGGTGCTAGGAGATCATTAAAATCAATGGCAGTTATGGTAGAAATAGATCTGGTGGTAGTAACTAAAGCAATTGCACCCCCATCCTTATTCCAATAAGAGAGTTCTCCTGCTGTTATTCGCTGAGGATTATCAAATTTGGTGAATTCGCAGGTAACAGTAACAATGCAAGAAAATTTATAATTATTTCTTAAATTTTGTGCTGTTTCTTTTGTAAAAATAAATTCAGAAGCCAATCCATCCTCACCTCCATGACCAAGATAATTTATTATTAGTGCACCCGTTTCCACGGCATTTTGAAATTCATTATTGACATCTGGATAACGATCTCCTCCTGCAGAAGCAATTTGTTGAAAAGAATCCGAATGAAGTTTTTTTACATTAATTGTTGGCTTCCTTATGGAAACCTCATCCCCAAGCCTATCTAGATTTTTTTGTAAAGAGTTGAACTCCCAAAATTCGTCAACATCATCCGAGACCAAAACAAAATCGTTACGCCAATTACCATAAGATTCTTTTGAGTTGTACTTTATAATTTTATCAACCATATCATTAGCTAATAGAAGATCATCTGCTAATATTCTTCCTACAGCAATATCTAATTTTTCAGTAGACAACATTAGTCCTTCCTCTGGATCCATATTTCCATAGAAATCATCCGACATGAATGAAGAAAAAGTACTGTTACTAAAAAGCGTATGGTATGTTGGAACCATATTATTATTGTTCGATATACGATCCTTATAATCGTAGGATGTATCTCCGAATAAACATAAATATTTTATTCGGTTATCCTCTGAAGATGCGTTATCATATATATATTTTACAAAATTTCTGATTGCTGCTATATCTTGTTTACCCGAACTAAATTCTTCATAGATATGATTTAATGTAACGACTTTTATGTTAATTCCATCCATTTGATATCTGTGATCAGCAAGTTTTGTTGCTGCTTGTAATAGAGATGAAGGAGTGACAATTAAATAATCTATATCCTTAAAATTTCCAGACTCGTCATTAAAAATAGTTCCCTTTAAATTCTGATTAGGAACGTAGGATTGATTAATTTTTATAGGTTCGTAATAATTGGATGGATTTACAGCAACATAGTGTCTAGGTTCTCCGAGATTTGTCTTAAATGAGAATAACGAATTACCTCCATTTGTTTTTGAAACTATCATATTTGGATCTGTGATATCCCATACTTGAGAAAATTGTGAAGCATTATTTATTTGATACTCTCCAATTCCTGAAGTTGTACTTGCTTGATTCCATCTAAAAGGCATTTGTTTATTATCTCCTTTAAGCAAAACTAGTGCTTCAGCACTTATATAATCTAAATACCCTATACTTGAAGGATTCCCTCCATTATTATATATCAAATTAAAAACTATATTTTCATTACCCGAAGGAACCTCTCCAATAAATTGTTTTGAATCCAACAATACGGGATCATCTATAGGGGTGAAAATTAAAGGATCTAAACTTGTTCCATTAATAGAAATCGCCATTGAAGTGCTAGTTTCAGAAGCAGAAGCAACTTTTACCTTTACATTCATAAATTCTCCAGAAACTAAATTTGGAAAATTTAATGTAAAAGCTTGTTCACTTTCTATGTCAAAGCGATTACTAAGCCATCTCCGACCTACCTTGGCAGGATTAAGTTCATCACTTTCAAAAAATTGATAATTATTGTACTTATCAATAATGGTTGTTGCCTCACCCGAGGGTTCCAACATTTGTTGAATTCTATTTCCTAAACCACCACCAGAGGTTATAAAGTAGTATGATTCGTCACTGTAGGGATTGATATTTGTATCAAAATTATCTCCTTGAAATCCTTTTGTGCCAACACCATAAAATAATATAAAATCATTATTATCAAAACTTCCATCCTCTTCTCCTACTAGCTGTATAGAATTTTCTATTAAATCAAATTCATTATTATCTGTATTTTTAAATGGAAGAGCCTTACCACCATTTCCAAATATTTTAATAGTGCGAGGGTCCAAATTGTCAAGATTCATACCAATGCTACTTAAAAAACTTTTGTTTATCCTGTAGACACCTGTTTTATCAACTTTAAATTTATACCAATCTCCTGAGGCTAAAACTGAATTTGAAATAGGAATCGTTTTCAGTGGTCTATTTTGATTACGATATTTATATGAAATTTTAAAGGAAATAATTTTTTTAGGAACTCCATTAATCTTGATTATTGGATTTATATGAATTGACGTATAAAATTTATCTCTAGCCTTTCCACTTTTTAATTCAGAAATATGTTTATCTATGAGTAGTTTTTTATTAATAATTTTTAGTTCATTATTAGAAAGGGTTTCATATATGATGTTTGATATTTCTAATGAATTTTCATCTACATAATTAATATCTTCCCATTGTTTGAAAAAATTCATATCTTGATTTATCAGTAAACGAATTAATACTTCTGAATTTTTATCATTTACAGTATTTTTTGGTGAAGGTGACCTCCATTTACTCTCATTAGTATCATTCCAATTAATTTCAATGAATTTATCTTGACCGATTAAAGTAATTGGAAAAAATATGATAGTAAAACAAAGTATAAATTTTTTCATATTAATAAGTAACGTAACAAATATAAAGTTAGTATTACTAAAAAATTATAATTAGAAAAACTCTTTATCTTATAATATTTAAAAAAAATATGCGTTTGCAGTATTGGTAATAAAAAATACATATTGTTTTAATATTTAAAATATTATTGAATTATTATCGTTAATTACTATATTGCAATCCAATTTTTTCATAACTGAAAACTATGAACTTTAAAAACAATTTAGCACCAAAGTTGCTTATTTTATTGATTACTTCTTTATTAATAGTAAGTTGTAACAAAGGAAGAAACTATAAAGATAGCTCAAGAGCTACTGGATGGAAAATGAATGCCAAAGAAGGAGGCTTCCAATACAATGCAGAAGCAAAGGAGCAAGAAACTGGCCCAGGACTTGTTTTCATTGAAGGTGGTACTTTTACAATGGGTAAAGTACAAGACGATCCAATGCACGATTGGAATAATTCTCCAACTCAACAACATGTTCAATCTTTTTACATGGATGAGACGGAAGTTACTAATTTAATGTATTCTGAATATTTAGACTGGTTAAAAAAATTATTCCCCCCCTCCGAAGATAATTATAAAAATATATACAATGGAGCTATTCCAGACACTCTAGTTTGGAGAAACAGGCTTGGTTATGCTGAAGTAATGACTAATAATTATCTCAGACATCCAGCCTTTGCTGATTATCCAGTCGTCGGTGTAAATTGGAAACAAGCAGTAGAGTTTAGCAATTGGAGAACTGATCGAGTGAACGAACTATTATTGGAAGAAAATGGATTCATTGTAAGGGATGCAAAGTATGGTTTAGATGCTGGTGAGACATTTAATACACAAACTTATTTAAACTCACCTACCCTAAGTTACGGTGGTAACGATTCAATTACGCGACAATCAAAATCTACTCAATCAAGAATAAAAAGAAACAAAGACAGCACCGATATTTATATTCAAAGGAAAGACGGTATTTTATTACCCGCTTACAGATTGCCTACAGAAGCAGAATGGGAGTATGCTGCACTGGGACTCGTTGGTATAAGAAATTACAACGTTTATAGAGGTAGAAAAAAATATCCTTGGGAGGGTCAATATACTCGTTCAGGAAAAAGAAAATCCAAAGGAGATCAATTAGCAAATTTCAAACAAGGTGATGGTGATTACGGAGGAATTGCAGGTTGGAGTGACGATGGAGCAGATATTACTGCTGAAGTAAAATCGTATGACCCTAATGGTTATGGATTATATGATATGGCAGGAAATGTTGCAGAATGGGTAGCTGATGTATACAGACCAATAGTTGACGATGAATTTAGTGATTTTAATTATTACCGTGGAAATCAATACACAAAAGACTTTATTGGGGACGATGGAAGAGTAAAAATTGTAACTGCAGATTCCATTGTTTATGACACTTTAAATAATGGAAAACTTATTGCCAAAAATTTACCAGGTGAAATTTACCAAATTCCAGTAGATGATAATGAGACATATTTAAGAACAAATTTCTCAAAAAGTGATAACAGGAATTATCGTGATGGTGATAAAAAATCTACTAGATACTTTCAAACATTTGGCGATGATGAAGATGAAGATAAAAGCAATATAATGTATAATTCTCCAGTCCATCAAAGATCAGAGCGTCAATACGACAAATCTACTACTAGGACTTCATTAATTAGTGATGAATCACGTGTATATAAAGGAGGTTCTTGGAGAGATAGAGATTATTGGTTGGACCCTGCTCAGCGAAGGTATTTTCCAGAAGATATGGCCACTGATTATATAGGTTTTAGATGTGCTATGTCAAGGCTTGGATCAAAATCCAAAGAAGGAAAAAGACCAAGGAATTAAATAAAAATAAATAAGAAAAAACCTCTTCAATAAATGAAGAGGTTTTTTTGTACCTTTAATTGTATGAAAATTGAAGAAATACATTATCATTTTTTAAAGTCTTCTGGAATAAGTACTGACACTAGAAACATTGCAAATGATTCTATTTTTTTTGCTCTTAAGGGAGCTCATTTTAATGGAAATGAATTTGCTCAAGATGCTATTAATAAAGGAGCCTATAAGGTAATTATAGATGAAGAAAAATACATAAATGATCATTCAATTCTAGTTCCTAATGTTTTAAAGGCCCTTCAAGAATTAGCTACCTACCATAGGGTTTATCTTAATATTCCTATTATAGCACTTACTGGAAGTAATGGGAAAACTACTACCAAAGAACTTGTAAATGTAGTTTTATCAAAAAAATTTAAAACGGTTGCTACCATTGGAAATTTTAATAATCATATTGGAGTCCCTCTTACATTATTAAATATGGATAAAAGTACCGAATTAGGTATTGTGGAAATGGGAGCAAATCATCCTGGAGAGATCGAATTATTGTGTGGGATAACAAAACCTGATTATGGGTATATTACAAATTTTGGGAAAGCCCATATTGAGGGTTTTGGAAGTTTAGAAGGCGTGATTAAATCAAAATCAGAATTGTACCAATACCTTAGAGCAGCAAACAAGACCGTATTTGTCAATAATAATGATAAAAATCAGAAGAAAAATTCTGAACATATAATAAAATTTACATTTGGAGATGAATCGCAAGATTGTGCTCCACAACTTATTGATTCTTCGAGCGAATTACGATTATCATTTGAAGGCTTGACAATTCAAAGTCATTTAATAGGTCATTATAATTTTAACAATATTGCTGCTGCTATAACCATGGGATCTTACTTTGGAGTCGATAAAATGAATATTAAAAAAGC
>SGZH01000026.1 GCA_004214175.1 Flavobacteriales bacterium
CCACTATTTACTCGTTTACGCCAACGTTTAAAACTTGAAGTTTTCAAGTTAGTACGCATCGTAATAATTACCTCTTTTTCTGTTAGGTTAAATTGATAAAAAATAGCTTCAAAAGGGGTACGATCTTCCCATGCCATTTCAATAACACGGTCCAATTCCCTTTCATTTAACATCCTTTTTTTAATCATTTTTACTAGAGACTTTAGACCATATTTGATCGGTATTTAAATAATAACTTCCCTGCCAGTTAAACTGACATTGATTGGGTGCTATAATAGAGAGAAAATAATCATTATTTGCTCTCTTGTATAGATGATAAACCTCGCCAACAATAGGCTCAAAATTAAATTTCGCATTGAATAGAAGTTTATTCACTTCATATTCTTTAAGCATAGTATCGTATTGATTTTTGAGCTCTAAATAAGTTGCTTTTAACTTTTGATTTACTTTATGAATGCTACGATTTTTCCATGCCACGGTGTCGTTAACTGTAATTAATGGGGCAGACAAATCGGTGGGGTAGGGCTTTATAGATGAATCATACTTTTGTATGTCTTCGTTGTAGACTATATTATCAGGAAATTTATTTTTCATAAACATTACAAAAATAATAAATGTTTAACAAATACTAGTTCTTATTAAACATTTATATTTATTTTTGAATAAGAAATTATAATTAATAGTGAATCATAAAACACAAAAAATTCATATTATCGGCGCTGGCGTAAGTGGCCTTATTGCAGCTACTGTATTAGAAAATTACGGATATCATCCAATTATACTAGAATCTACAGACCAAATAGGAGGAAGGGTAAAAACAGATTGTATCTCAAATATAAATTTAGATCATGGTTTTCAGGTACTTTTGACTGCTTATCCATTTGCTCAAAAATATCTTGAATACAAATCATTAGAATTACAAGAGTTTTTGCCAGGAGCAATGCTATTTAAAAATAAGAAAAAAATTACCATAGGGGATCCTTTAAGAGATTTATCATTATTATTTCCAACAATTTTGGCACCCATAGGAACGCTATCTGATAAATTCAAAATATTAAAATTAACAAATCGATTAAAAGAAAAAAAGATTTCTGAAATTTTCGAAGAACCAGAATTCACAACCTTAGAATATTTGAAAAAAATTGGTTTTTCTGATCAAATAATTGATGGTTTTTTTAAACCATTTTTTGGAGGTATTTATCTCGAAGATGAATTAAGTACCTCGAGCAGAATGTTTGAATTTGTTTATAAAATGTTTGGAGAAGGTAAAGCAGCCATTCCAAAGAAGGGTATTGTAGCAATTCCCAATCAATTAAAAAGTAAATTAAATAATACTCAATTTAATTTTAATACAATAGTAAAGTCAGTAAAAACAAATGAAATTAAACTCCAAAATTCCGTTACTATTAAAAGTGATTATACCATAATTACATCTGGAGCTAACTCGCTTATTTCTAATTTATCGAGTAATTTAATTAAATGGAAATCTTGTCAAACTTTATATTTTTTAACATCTGAACGAGTTATAACAAAAAATTTAATTGGTTTATCATCAATTACAAAATCATTGATTAATAATATTTATTATTCAAAAAAAATAGACCACACTGAAAATTATTTACTTTCAGTTACAATAATTAAAAAACATCAACTTAGTGATTCAGTTCTTATTGAAGCGGTTAAAAAAGAACTCATTGAAATTTTTGGAATTTATAAAGCTAAATTTTTAAAATTTTACAATATTAAAAAGGCGCTACCTGATTTAAATAAGCTTCAGTATGAAATGCAACCATCAGAGACGCAAATACTACCAACAATTTACCTGGCAGGCGATGAGCAGCTTAATGGTTCATTAAACGCTGCAATGATTTCTGGTGAAAGAGCCGCCTTAGCTGTTATTGAATCGATTACTAACACTAAACGTTAAACCCCATTTTACTACAATGAATATTTGTTCTATAATTAATATTATGTCAAATAGGTTATTTTGATATATCCCATCCTCTTTTAATAAATATATTATTTTTGTTCGTATGCAAACACCAAAAGTTACCAAATTTGAATTTATAGCCCTAATGGCATTTTTAATGTCTGTGGTAGCTCTTGCTATTGATGCCTTATTACCAGCATTAGATATTATTGGTAATTCCTTAGATACACAAGAAAATTCTGATCATCAATTACTCATAACAATGATTTTCATTGGCTTGGGTGTTGGTCCACTAATTTTTGGTCCTCTGTCGGATAGCTTAGGTAGAAAGCCAATGGTTTTTGTGGGTTTTGGTATCTTTATTTTAGCCAGTTTTATATGTGTTTATTCCAGTTCATTAGAATTAATGGTCTTAGGTCGAATTTTACAAGGTTTTGGTCTCTCTGCCCCTCGTACTATTAGTGTAGCAATTATTAGAGATCTATATTCAGGAGATTATATGGCAAAAATAATGTCATTCGTAATAGTTATTTTTTTATTAGTTCCAATCATTGCACCAGCAATAGGTAAATTTATATTAGATTATTTTAATTGGGAAGCTATTTTTATTTTTCAGATCATATTTTGTCTACTTATTGCTTTTTGGTTTTGGAAACGTCAAGCAGAAACTCTAGATCGTAAAAATCGTATTGCTTTTAGAATTAACTTATTCTCTGATGGGTTTTTAGAATTAATACGCTACAAAACAACTATTGCTTATACACTAATTTCAGGTTTTATTACGGGGTCGTTTATGGTTTATTTAAGTACTTCTCAACAAATATTTCAACAGCAATATGGATTAAAAGAAGCATTTCCATATATATTTGCTGGGCTTGCAACTGCTTCAGGAGGTGCGATTTTATTAAATGGTATTTTTGTAGTAAAATATGGTATGAAAAAAATGATCCATGTGTCTCTTATTGGTTTTTTTATCATATCCATTTGTTATACTATTTTGTTTTTTAATTCAGTGAATCCACCAATTAAGGTTATTCTGTTATTTTTTTCACTTCAATTTTTCTGTTTGGGGTTTTTGTTTGGAAATTTAAGAGCTATAGCAATGGAACCTGTTGGACATATTGCGGGTATTGGTGCTGCAATTACCGGCTTTATTTCAACGCTAATGGCAGTTCCCATAAGTATTGTAATTGGAAAATTTGTTACGTTGACTGCGCTTCCTATTTTCATTGGATTTTCAATTTGTTCTTTTCTATCTATACTTATTGTATCGATACTAACAATAAAGGTATCTCAAAAAAACTAATCTAAAAAACGGTAATAGCCAGTCTTTAAATAGGCTCCTTCCCTAAAATTGATTGGATGGTCTATATCATGCTCAGTAGTTTTTACTATTAAATAATTACGAGAATATTTATCTAAAACTTCTTTATTAATTGCTAAAAATTCACTGGCTATAACTCTTGAAGAACAAGATGCCAAGACCAACAATCCCTTTCTCGACACTAAGTTAGCTCCTAATAAAGCTAATTGTTTATATTTCTTCTTTGCAATTTCAATTTCATTTTTATTTTTTGCAAAAGACGGAGGATCTATAATTACAACATCAAAGGTTGTTTTTTTTGAAATGAAATTTTGTAAAATTTTAAAAGCATCACCAACTAGAGTCTTATGATTTCCTGTAAAATTATTCAGCTTTCCATTTTGTACTGCTAATCTTAAAGCTTGTTTGCTTATGTCAATACTAGTTACTTCTTTTGCTTGATTAGCTAGGGCATGTACAGAAAATCCACCTGCATACGAAAAGACATCTAACACCTTCTTATTCTTAGATAATAAGCCAACCTGTTTTCGATTTTCACGATGATCTAAAAAATATCCCGTTTTATGACCTTTAATTACATTTGCTAAAAAATGGACTCCATGTTCAATAAAAGGAATATTAGCATCTGTTAATGTTCCATAAATAACCTGTCCATCTTCAATGTTGTAGCAATCTTTTAATTGTTGAAGTGAGCGACTTAACCGCAGTACAGCTGTCATTGCATCACTTATAGTTAGTAAATGCTCCGTTATTTTTTGTAAATACGGATACCAAATACTTGAATACAACTTTATCACTATAACTTTATGGTAAACATCAGCTATTAAACCTGGAAAGCCATCATTTTCTCCAAATAAAAAACGATAACTATTTGTATTTGTTTTAAGTAAAGGGGCTCGTATTTTATATGCTTCATTTATTTTATTTAAAAAGAAATTAGAGTCTATTGATACTCCCCCACCGTGATGTAACATTTTAATACAAATTGGAGACATAGAATCATAGAGCCCAACTCCAATAACATTATTTTTATCGCGTCCAAATATAATTGCTATATCTCCTGAGGAGGCTTCTTTATTAATTTTTTGGATACTATTCGTAAAAATCCATGGATGCCCGTTTTTTACGTTACGTTCACCAACAGCTGTTAGTTTTACAGCTAGCCTATTTGGTTTTATTTTTATAAAAGGTAAAATATTAGTAAGCTAATAATTCTAACAAATCGTTTTTAAATTTATTTTTTGGCAAATAATCAGCTTCTAAATTTGCGGCAAATGGAATGGGGGTATCTAAACTTGCAAGTCGCTTAACTGGAGCATCTAATTTTTCAAAACAATTTTCCATAATCATTGCAGCTATATCTGAGGCAATACCTCCAAACATGGAATCTTCTTGAAGAATCATAACTTTACCTGTTTTGTTTACAGAATTGTAAATAGTCTCTGTGTCTAAAGGTGCTAGTGATCTTAAATCTATTAAATCAACAGATAGATGCTTTAAATCTTTTAGGGTATCTAAAGCCCAATGGACTCCAGCACCATAGGTGATAACTGATACGTCATTGCCCTCTTTTACTAAAGAAGCATTACCTAAAGGTAGGGTATAATAGTTAGTTGGAACATCTTGTCGAATACTACGATATAGTGCTTTATGCTCAAAAAACAAGACAGGATTTGGATCCTCAATACAAGTTGCTAAAAGTCCTTTTGCATCATATGGAAAAGCAGGATATACTACTTTTAGTCCTGGTGTGTGAGTAAACCAAGCCTCATTGGTTTGACTGTGAAAAGGCCCCGCTCCCACTCCTGCACCACAAGGCATTCGGATAACTACATCTGCTCTTTGATTCCATCTATAATTTGATTTAGCAAGCAAATTGACTATTGGATTAAACCCTGAAGTCACAAAATCAGAAAATTGCATTTCCATGATTGCTTTATAACCATTAATTGATAATCCCATAGCTGCCGAGACAATTGCAGATTCACAAATTGGGGTGTTTCTTACTCTATCCTCACCAAATTCCTCTAAAAACCCCTCTGTTATCTTAAATACACCTCCATATTCAGCGATATCCTGCCCCATTAAAACTAAATTATTATGTCGCTGCATTGATTGTTTTAAACCTTCAGAAATTGCATCAACTAGACGTAGATTATTAGATTCGTTATTTTTCTTAATATCCTTATATTCAAATGGGTGAAAAACATCATTTAATTCATTAACTATAGTCGAATCTATATCAGGTTCAGCAAAAGCAATATCCAATCCATCATTAATCTCTTTCATAATAGAAGCTTTAATAGCTGTATCAATTTCATTTGTTAAAACACCTTGGGTTTCGAGAAAAGCTGCATAATTTAAAATGGGATCTTTTAAGCCCCAAGATTCTAACAAATCATTTGGAACATACTTAGTACCACTAGCTTCTTCGTGACCTCGTAACCTAAAAGTTTTAAATTCGAGCATTACAGGCCGTGGATTATTACGAACATCTGCCACTAATTCATTTAATTTTATATATACTTCTAAAATATTATTTCCGTCAATAATATGAGATTCCATTCCATATCCATGAGCTCGATCAGATAAGTTTTTACAATTAAATTGTTGTGAAGTTGGAGTAGACAAACCATAACCATTATTTTCAATACAAAAAAGAACCGGTAGCTCCCAAACAGACGCTACATTGAGAGCTTCATGTATATCCCCTTCACTAGTACCTCCATCACCTGTAAAAACTGCACAAACCTTATTATTATTTTTAAGTTTATTCGCAAGGGCTATTCCATCTGCAACTCCAAATTGTGGTCCTAAATGAGATATCATTCCTATTATATGGTATTCTTGTGTGCCAAAGTGAAAACTTCGATCTCTTCCTTTTGTAAAACCATTGGCTTTACCCTGCCATTGCGAAAAAAGACGTTCCAAAGGAATATTCCTACCTGTAAAAACACCCAAATTTCTGTGCATTGGCAAAATATATTCATCCTTATCTAAAACAGCTGTTAAACCAACAGATATTGCTTCTTGACCTATACCACTGAACCATTTTGAAATTTTTCCTTGACGAAGTAAAATCAACATTTTTTCCTCAATTAAGCGAGGTTTAAGCATCATTTTATAAAGGCGCAATAACGTATTATCATCTAAATTACTACGATCGTAATTGAAGTGAATATTTGTTACTTTTTCAGGTTTCATTTTTTAATATTTACAAATCAAAAGTAGAAAAAAACCTAATGTAACAAGCTATTTCTTTTCATTATTTATCAATTATATTCTAAAGCGAAATTGGTATATTTGTAATTCAAATTTTTTACAAATGAAAAATATACCAAGCGTAGATCTTTCTGACTTTTTATCAGAAGATCCAATAAGAAAACAAAAGTTTGTGCATGAAATCGGTACAGCCTATTCTGAAATAGGTTTTGCCTCTGTTAAAAATCATTTTTTAAGTGATGAATTAATGGAACAACTGTACGATCAAGTCAAAAAGTTTTTTGCATTACCTACAGAAACAAAAAAAAAATATGAAATTGCAGGGTTAGGCGGTCAACGTGGATATATCTCTTTTGGTAAAGAACATGCTAAAGGCAAAAAAGAAGGAGACTTAAAAGAATTTTGGCATTTTGGGCAAGAGGTTTCAGAGGATGCAAATCTTAATGAGGAATATCCAGATAATGTTTTAGTAAATGAACTGCCCTCTTTTAATAAAGTTGGATTAGAAGCTTATCAACTACTTGAAAAAACTGGCGTATACGTATTAAGGGCTTTATCGCTATATATTGGTATAGATGAATTTTATTATGATAAATGGGTTGCAAATGGAAATAGTATTTTACGTCCAATTCACTACCCACCTATTCAGACTGAACCTAAAGGTGCAGTAAGAGCAGGTGCTCATGGAGATATCAACTTAATTACTTTACTTATGGGTGCTTCTTCTGGAGGTTTACAAGTACTGCGAAAAGATGGTCAATGGATAGAAGCAAAACCAGAAGTAGGAAATTTAGTAATCAATGTTGGCGATATGCTCGAAAGACATACTAATAATAAATTAAGATCTACTATTCATAGAGTTGTAAATCCTCCTAAAGCGGAATGGGGAAAACCAAGGTATTCAATTCCTTTTTTCTTACACCCAAGAAGCGATATGAGTCTAAATTGCCTTGAGGAATGTATTAACAAAAACCACCCCAAAGGTTTTGAAGATATTACGGCAGGTGATTTTTTAAATCAACGTCTAAGAGAAATCGGTTTGATAAAATGAATTTAAAAGATCAACTTAAAGACTTATTTCCGAATCATGAACCATCTCAAGAAATAGAAATTAAACGAACTCCTCCTGTTTGGTTACAAAAAGACCCACTAATTTGTAAATATGAAAAACGCAAGGGTAAGCCTATTACCATTATCGAAGGTTACATAGGAGCAAACTCTGATTTTAAATTATTAACTAAAGAAATTAAAAAATTATTGGGAGTTGGTGGTAGCTTTAAAAATGATCAAATTATTATTCAAGGTGATTATCGTGATAATATCATGATCTTTCTAAAAAATAAAGGATTTAAAGTAAAAAGAGTTGGAGGATAAGTCAAAAATATGATAAGAATAAAAGAATCAGAACTAATATTAAATCCAGATGGAAGTATTTATCACCTTAACTTAAAACCTGGGGATATATCAGATACTTTATTATTTGTTGGTGATCAAAATAGAGTTGAAAAGATTAGCAAATATTTTGATACCATTGAATTTTCAACACAAAAACGTGAATTTAAAACACAAACCGGTACCTACAAAGGGAAAAGAATTTCTGTTATTTCTACCGGAATTGGATCTGATAACATTGATATTGTTTTAAATGAATTAGATGCACTAACTAATATAGACTTTACTACCAGAACTATAAAAGAAAAATTAAATTCATTAAATATTATTAGAATTGGCACCTCTGGTTCAATACAAAGTGATATTCCTGTTGATTCTTTTGTTATAGGAACGCACGGTCTAGATTTAAATGGTATGCTTCACTTCTACGAATTAGAAGATATCTCTAATCATGAAATAGAAAATGCATTTATTAAACATACCAATTGGAATTCAAATAAAGCTAGACCCATCATTATTAATAATAGTCTAGAACTAGAAAAAATTTTTGAAAGTAAGCAAACCTTTAGAGGTGTAATTGGAACTGCTGGTGGTTTTTATGGTCCTCAAGGAAGAGTTTTGCGCCTAGCGATCAAAGATTCAGAATTAAATAATAAAATAAATAGTTTTAATTACAATGGTTATCGGATATCAAATTTAGAAATGGAAACAGCCAGCATATATGGTTTATCAAGATTATTAGGACACAAGGCCATCTCTTTAAATGCAATTATTGCCAATAGAGTAAATAGAACATTCAGTAAAAACCCTGACAAAACAATTGAGAGTTTAATTCTATATACATTAGACAGACTTGTTAGTTAATTTGAACCAATAACAAAAGACTTATTAGCCTTAAATTATTGATAAACAGTTTCTTGAAATTATTTTAAAAAAAAGCGCAACCATTTTTTTAAATTACATCTATTTAGTATAAACTAAAAGACTATGAGAATAACATTAATCATTATTGGAGCATTATTAATAGCAAATTATTTATTATTACACTACAGTTCAAATGATCCTGAGTCTCACATGCCAGAAGACGAATAGATTATTTAGGTCCAATTAATTTTTTGCTTTCCTACTTTTGTAAGATAATAATTAGTAGAACTGAAATGTTTATTTCCAAACCAATATCCCCTATTTGCACTCAATGGTGAAGGATGTCCACAACTTAAAACTAAATGTTTATTTGAATTAATTTTGCTACCCTTCTTTTTAGCATACCCCCCCCATAATAAAAACACTAAGTTTTCTTTTTTTTCTGATAAAATAGAAATAACAGTATCTGTAAATTTTTCCCAACCCTTATTTTGATGACTACCGGCTTCGCTTGATCTTACAGTCAATGTAGCATTAAGTAATAAAACACCTTGATTAGCCCATCTTTTTAGGTTTCCATTCTTAGGATATGGAATTAACAAGTCAGATTCAATTTCTTTAAATATATTATTTAATGATGGAGGATGTGATACATCTTCATTAACAGAGAAACATAGTCCGTTAGCTTGATTTATTCCATGATAAGGATCTTGTCCTATAATCACTACTTTGACATCATGAAAAGGAGTATTGTTAAAAGCTGAAAAGATTAATTTTCCTGGGGGAAAACATTTATGGGATTTATATTCATCCTTTACAAATTGAGTTAAATTTTGAAAATAAATTTTTGAAAACTCCTCTTTTAATTCTTCGTTCCAACTTGTTTCAATATTTACATTCATTATTATTACTTTTGAACAAAATTACTAATAAGAAAAAGATAAAAACTTATATTATTTTAATAAAAAATAAAACTTGATTGATATTTAATAAAAAAATAACGTTTCCCACTGCTCACAGTATATTATTAATCATTGCTGGTCTTGTTGCAATACTCACTTGGTTGATCCCTGCGGGTCAATATGATCGATTATCATATAATAAAGAAACCAATTCTTTTCATTGTAACCACCTAGGTAACACTAAAATATTAAAGGCAAATCAAAATACTTTAGATTCACTAAATATTGAAATACCTATAGAAAAATTTACGAGTGGTGATATCTGGAAGCCAATTAGTATTCCAGGAACTTATCATAAATTAGATGCAAGTCCACAAGGAATCATAGCCTTCATAAAATCACCCCTCAATGGAATCATAGGAGTTTCGGATATTATTTTATTGGTTCTTATAATTGGAGGTTTAATTGGTATTGTCAATTCCACAGGAGCTTTTGAAGCTGGAATATCATGGTTAGCTACCACTTTAAAAGGAAAAGAATACGTATTAATCATTTTAGTTACTACGCTTATAGCTATTGGAGGAACTACCTTTGGATTGGCTGAAGAGACTATTGCATTTTATCCCATATTGATTCCCGTATTTTTAGCAGCTAAATACGACGCTATTGTACCATTAGCCTCTATCTATGTAGGATCTGCTATGGGGACCATGGCATCCACAGTAAATCCTTTTAGTACTATTATTGCATCAGATGCCGCTGGAATAAATTGGACCGCAGGAATTAACGGACGTTTTATAATGCTTGCTTTAGGACTCTTAATTTGTATTAGTTATATTATTTGGTATGCACAAAAGGTAAAAAAGGACCCGACTAAATCAATCATATTTGATCAAAAAGAAGAAATCGAAAAGCTTTTTGGTAGTATGATAACTTCAAATAACATATCCAAACTTAATCTTAGAATACGTTTAATTTTATTAGTATTCGTTTTATGCTTTATTATCATGATTTATGGGGTATCTAAACTAGATTGGTGGTTTTTAGAAATGACTTCCGTATTTTTTGCCGGTGCTATTTTAATCGGTTTTATCGCTAGAATTAAGGAACGTATCTTTGTAGATACCTTTGTCAAGGGCGCTACTGAACTACTTGGTGTAGCCTTTATTATAGGGATAGCTAGAGGAATTACAATTTTAATGGAAGATGGTTTAATTAGTGATACTATACTTTACTATACTAGTAACCTAACCCATGGAATGAATAAAGGTTTTTTTATTAATACCATGCTGTATACCTATGGAGGCTTATCGTTTTTTATCCCTTCTTCATCTGGTATGGCGGTTTTAACAATGCCCATCATGTCTCCCTTAGGTGATGGATTAGGAGTAGCAAGAGAATATATTGTTAATGCATATCAATATGGTATGGGACTTTTTGCCTTTATAAACCCTACTGGGCTGATATTGGCATCCTTAGCAATTGTGAATGTGGGATATGATAAGTGGCTCCGCTTTATAAGCCCCTTAGTGCTAATGTTATTAGTCCTAACAATGGTTATTTTAACTATTTCAGTATATCTATAAATCAAATTGAATAAATGGTTACTATTGATCATAAAACATTAGAAAGTTTAGAATTTACAGAAGTTCTAGAAGAAATTGCATCATTTTCTGTTACGGAACTGGGACAAAGGTCTGTTTTATCAATATTACCTTTTAAAAAGTTAGTAACCATCAAACCTGAACTAGAAAGAGTGAAGGAATTTTCAGCTTCACTTAATGGAGAAAATACAATGCCTAATCACGGTTTTGAGGCCATAGAACGAGAATTATTTTTATTAAATATTGATAATAGCACTTTAGAAATTTCAGGGTTTAGAAAAATCTTATCCATTACAGAAACCACTCATATTTTAATTTCTTTTTTTAAAAAGTATGAAACATTTTATATTCACTTAAACGCATTTTCTCAAAAAATTACCTACTTCGCTTCTTTTTCAACAGAAATAAAAAAAGTACTCGACAAGTATGGTTTTGTGAGAGACGATGCTTCTCAGGAGCTTTCAATGATTAGAAAACGTTTAAAGTTATTAAAAAGCAAAATCAATTCCTCTTTTAATAAATCATTATCTCAATACAATCAACTAGAGTATTTGGATGAAATTAGAGAAACTATCGTAGATAATCGTCGAGTTTTAGCTGTTAAAGCCATGTATCGGAAAAAAATTAATGGCACGGTATTAGGGACATCCAAGACCGGTAGTATTGTTTATATGGAACCTCAAAAAACCCTAGAATATGCTAACGAGTTGAGTAATCTACTTTACGAAGAACAAGAAGAAATAAAAAAAATACTAAAAAGTTTAACCGAATATCTTCGTCCTAATGCATCAACACTGAAAAATTATCAAGAATATTTGATTGCAATCGATGTATTTTATGCAAAAGCAAAGTTTGCTTTAAAAATTGACGGCGTAATGCCATTGCTAACTAAAAAAAGAAAGTTATTTCTAAAAGATGCTTATCACCCCCTTTTATTATTGACAAACAAAAAAATAAAAGAAAAAACATTTCCTCAAACTATTTTACTGCAAGAGGATAAAAGAATAATTGTTATTTCTGGACCTAATGCTGGAGGTAAGAGTATTACGCTAAAAACCGTTGGATTACTCCAATTAATGGTTCAAAGTGGAATATTAGTTCCTTTAGACCCTCAGAGTGAGTTTTGTTTTTTTGAAAAAATATTAACTGATATTGGGGATAATCAATCGATAGAAAATCAATTAAGTACGTATAGTTATCGCCTAAAAAAAATGAATCAATTTTTAAAAAAATGCAAAGAGAATTCCTTGTTTTTAATTGATGAATTTGGTACGGGTAGTGATCCTGAATTAGGAGGAGCTTTGGCAGAAATATTTTTAGAAGTATTTTATGAACGAAAAGCATTTGGTGTAATTACGACACATTATGCAAATTTAAAATTATTAGCGAGTGAATTACCTCATGCAACAAATGCTAATATGCAATTTAATAGTAGTACTTTATTACCGATGTATCATTTAAATATGGGCGAAGCTGGAAGTTCATTTACCTTTGAAGTTGCACAAAAAAATGGTATCCCATTTAATCTTATTAACAAAGCAAAAAAGAAAATTGAAAGCGGTAAAATACGCTTTGATAAAAGTATCGCAAATCTTCAAAAAGAACGAACACAGCTAAGGAAAACTTCTGAATCACTGAAATCTGAAGAACAAAAGGCAAGAATAAATAACAAACAATTAGAAGCAACTAATACTAGAATTCAAGATAAATTAGAAAGTTATCAAGAACTTTACGATACCAATCAACGTTTGATAAGTTTAGGAAAAAAAATAAGCACACTTGCGAAAAACTATCATAATAATAAAAAGAAAAAACCATTAATGGAAGAACTTTTTAAAATAGTAATGGTTGAGAATAGTAAACTAAAGAAAAACGAACCAAAAATAAAAAAAGATAAAAAAATAAAAAGGAAACAGCAACAGAAAATCAAACAAGAATTAGAAAAAAAAGTTGCTCTCATTAGAAAGAAGAAAAAAACAGAAAAAGCTGGTCAAAAAAAATCTATGCCCCTAAAATCTATTGTAAAACTTAAGGTTGGAGACAGAGTAAGAATGACGGACGGAAATGCGATAGGAACAATAGATAAATTAGAAAAGAAGAAAGCATTTGTAAATTATGGATCTTTTACAACAAATGTTAACATAACTAAATTAGAAAAAATTTAAATAATGTCAATTTCAAAAGAAAATTCTAAAGTCATCCTTTTTGATGGTGTTTGTAATCTTTGTAATAATTCCGTCAAATTCATTATTAAAAATGACAAAAGAAATATATTCAAGTTTGCTCCTTTACAAAGTGAATATGGAATTAATGTCCAAAATAGACACCATATAAACACAAATGAAATAAACTCTATCATTCTTGTCGATGGCGATAAAATATTCACTAGGTCTACTGCTGCACTTCTAATTGCAAAAGATTTAAGAGCTCCTTATTTTATTTTTTATATTTTTATTATCATTCCAGTATTTATTCGAAACTTTATTTATGATTTAATAGCAAAAAATCGTTATAAATGGTTTGGCAAAATGGAAAGTTGTATGGTGCCATCCAACGAATTAAAGAACAAATTTTTTGATTAAACTATTAAAGTTCGTTTCTTTGATTGTATTAAAAATTAACTAAGGATATAATGGGAAAAATTAATATTGAAAAATGGAAAACTTTATTCTTTGATTACGGAACGGAGTATGGATTAAAATTATTAGGTGCAATAATTATATGGATTATTGGATCGTGGATAATAAAAAAAATAAAAAGCTTACTCCAAAAAGCAATGAATAAATTTAAGTATGATGAAAGTTTAGAAAAATTTCTAACAAGTTTAATCATAGGCTCTCTAAAGGTAATTTTAATAATTCTTATTTTAGGACAATTAGGTGTTGAAACGTCATCATTTGCAGCTATTTTGGCAGCTGCAGGTTTAGCAATTGGATTAGCCTTACAAGGTTCTCTGTCTAATTTTGCAGGGGGAATTTTAATAATGATTTTCAAACCTTATCGTATTGGTGATTACATTCAAGCTCAAGGGGAATCAGGAACAGTAAAAGAGATAGAAATCTTTACAACAAAACTTAATTCAACAGATAATAAAGAAATTATCATTCCAAATGGTGCTATTTCAAATGGTAACATAACTAATTTTTCTACAGAAAAGGTAAGAAGAGTTGATGTTAAAATGGGGGTTAGCTATGATGCAGATATTAAGCAAACTAAAGAGTTACTATTGAAAATAATGACTGAAAATCCTAAAATACTAAAAGATCCAGAACCATTAATTGTACTTAGTGAACTTGGAGACAGTTCTGTAAATTTTTTAATGAGATCATGGGTGAATACTGATGAATATTGGAATGTTTATTTTGAACTTTTAGAAACTAGTAAAATTGAATTGGACAAAGCTGGTATAGAAATACCTTTTCCACAAATGGATATCCATACTAAAAATTAATTTTAGTTTATATAGTAAAAACCGAAAAAAGTAATCTGTTTTTGGTTTTTTTAAAACTACTAGCTATTAATCATTATTATCGTCCCAATTCTTTATTGCTGGATTCCCTAGCTTTCCAACAGAATTTGCTACTAACATGGATACCATGGCATCACCAGTCACATTTACGGTTGTTCTACACATATCTAAAGGTCTATCTACAGCAAAGATCAATGCTAGCCCAGCTTCTGGGATACCAGCATAACCCAAAACCCCAACTAACATAACCATACCTGCTCCTGGAACAGCAGCGGAGCCAATGGATGCAAGAGTAGCTGTTGCTATAATTCCTAACTGTGTACCTAGAGATAAATCCATACCAAAAGCTTGTGCTATAAATACTGCTGCTACTGCTTGATATAAGCTAGTCCCATCCATATTGATGGTCGCTCCTATAGGTAGTACAAAACTAGCAACCTCCTCCTCTACCCCCAAATGCTCGGTTACTCTTTCCATTGTTACAGGTAAGGTTGCCGCACTGGAACTTGTAGAAAAAGCTAATAATTGTGCTGGAGAAATTCCATTTATAAAAAAACTCGGTTTCTTTTTTGTGTAAAGTGTCACAATAATTATATAAATGATAATCATAACTACTAAGCCTAATACTACAGTAATAGCATACCAACCCAAAGCCTTAAATAAGTCAACACTGGGAGACTCAACTACTAAAGAAGCTAGTAAAGCAAAAACACCGTAGGGAGCAGCTAACATAATTAGATCTACCATTTTCAAAATTATTTCATTAAAACCATCAAAAAATTTCTTAACAGTCTCACCATTCTCCTCTGGTATCATTATAAGACCAATACCAAAAAAAACTGCAAAAAAGATTACTTGTAGCATGTTTCGATTGCTGGTAGCAGCTTCAAAAATATTAGAAGGCACTAAATCCTCAAGTGCCTGCAGAGGTCCAGATTCTTTTTGTTTAATTGCAGTCTCTTGATATTTTTGAGTACTTCCGGAGTAATTCTCAACCATTTCATTTCTTGTTTGTTCAGAAATTGTTTTTCCAGGACCAATGGTATTAACTAGTATTAACCCGATAGAAACAGCAATAATGGTAGTCATTACATAAATAATAATTGTTCTGGTACCCATTTTAGATAATTTAGAGATGTCCTTTAAATCGGAAACTCCTTTTATAAGGGCTGCTAATATTAATGGAATTGCAATTAACTTCAGAGAATTAATAAATATTTTACCAAAAGGCTTGATCCAATCTTGAACCAGTTGCATACCTCCATCTACCAAAGTCATAAAAAGACCTGCTATAACTCCAATAGCCATTCCTAAAAGTATTTTCCAATGTAGTGCTAATTTTTTCATATTGATATCCGAAAAGTCAGAAAGCTTATTTAATATGGTTAAATTTTATTTGTTTTATGAATTAATGTAAAATCTGCTAAAACTAAAGCCGCCATAGCTTCCACTATTGGAACAGCTCTAGGAACTACACAGGGATCGTGTCTACCCTTTCCTTTCATTTCTACTAAATTACCCTGGTTATCTAAAGTTTCTTGTTTTTGAATTAAAGTTGCAACTGGTTTAAAAGCTACTCGAAAGTAAATATCCATACCATTACTAATTCCACCTTGAATTCCACCAGATAGGTTTGTTTTTGTAGATCCATCGTTATTAAAAAGGTCATTATGTTCGCTTCCCTTCATAGAAGTAGCACAAAAACCTGAACCGTATTCAAATCCTTTAACAGCATTTATAGACAACATAGCTTTTCCTAATTGAGCGTGAAGTTTATCAAACACCGGTTCTCCTAATCCAACTGGTACATTTTGAAGGATACACATAACAGTACCTCCTAAAGTATCCCCTGTTTTTTTAATTCCTTCAATTTTTTGAATCATTTTATCAGCAATTTTCAAATCTGGGCAACGAACAATTGTAGTTTCTATTTGATTGAAATCTAATTCCTGATATGGCTTATCAATAAATATATTACCTACAGAAGAAACGAATGCAGTGATTTTTATATCTTTTATGAGTTGTTTGGCTATTGCACCTGCTACTACTCTGCAAGCGGTCTCTCGTGCTGAAGCTCTTCCACCTCCCCTATAATCGCGATTTCCAAATTTTTTTTCGAAAGTATAATCTGCATGGGAAGGTCGATATAAATCTTTGATGTGAGAATAATCCTTAGGTTTTTGATTTGTGTTTTCGATGATAAAGGCCAATGGTGTTCCCGTAGTTTTACCTTCAAAAATTCCTGATAAAAACTTAACCTCATCAGGTTCTTTTCTTTGTGTAGTGATTTTTGATTGTCCTGGCATCCTTCGGACCATTTCATGCTTTAAGGATTTAAAATCAATTTTAAGTCCAGCAGGACAACCATCAATAACTCCTCCAATAGCAAGTCCATGAGATTCGCCAAATGTTGTCAGTTTAAAAAGAGTTCCAAAGGAATTACCTGCCATAAATTGGTTTTTAACAAATGTAATTTTTAAAATCAGAATAACCAAAATCCAGTTAAATTCTTATCCACTAATCTTGGTTCAATTTTACTATATTCGTATAAAATTTTATCAAATGAAGAAAATAACCTTTACACTTTTGATTTTGTTATTTATATCCTGCTCAAGTAGTGATGATAGCGAAATTATAGATTCGGTTCCAGAGACCTATGACTATTTTCCCTTAAGTGTCAATTCTTATTGGGTTTATGACAATCAAAATTCAGATCAAGAAAATACAAGGGATTCGCTGTTTATTTCGGAAATGGAGGTAATTGATACTACTATTCATTATCAGTTTAATTCTTTAGAACCCCTATCTGGTTTTATGACAAATCTACTTTCCCAAAGTTCACTAAATACGAATGACTATGAATTATTGCTAAACGGTCAGTTGGGGACCCCTCCAATTGAAGGATTTCCCGAAATTTCAATTGAACTTGTGAATTTAATAATATATGATTTAAATGAAAACAACGGTACTTTATTGAGTGAAATTTCAGGTGAGATTCAAGAAATTATTGAGGAAATACCTATAAAATTTAATTATGAGATTACTACAGTTCAAGGAGAAACTTTTGAAGATGGTTACGGTAATTTTACTAGTTCAAGTGTTTTATCTTCAATAATAAATATTAACCTATCAATTGTTGCTGAATTTGAAGTACTTGGAAACGTTCTAGAAATTCCAATTTTACAGCCTCAAGATGTCATAAAAACTACCAATTATTTTGCAGATGGTGTTGGAATGATTTATAGCGATACTATAGTTGAATATCAATTAGAAGATTTAAGCATCCTTGAAACGCTAGGAATAACATTACCTTTCCCTAGTGAAGATGCTAGCAATTCATCACAGAATTTAGATACTTATAATTTAGAAAATTAATTAAACTAACATAAACTTGAAATCTAAGTTAGATAAAGCTAAGTTGCTCCAAGATTTTAAAAAAATTCTTGGGGAAAAATATATTCTTACTTCAGAATCAAGTAAATATGCTCACCGAAAAGGATACCGATACGGAATAGGTGAAGCATTTGCGGTTGTTAAGCCAGCTAATTTACTAGAATCCTGGAAAGTTATAGAACTTTGTGTTGATGCAGGCTTTATAGTCATTATGCAAGCAGCGAATACAGGATTAACCGGTGGTTCTACACCGTATGGTTTTAATTATGACCGTCCCATAGTGATCGTTAATACCATGCGTATCAATGACATTCATTTTATTGATGAGGGAAAACAAATTATTGCATTACCAGGAAGCACCTTATTTGATCTTGAAAATAAATTAGCCCCTATTGGACGTGAGCCCCATTCAGTGATTGGATCCACATCCATTGGAGCTTCGATTGTAGGTGGTGTATGTAATAATTCAGGAGGATCATTAATTCAAAGAGGTCCAGCCTATACGGAACTATCCATTTATGCTCAAGTAAATGATAAAGGAGAACTTAAGTTAATTAATGATTTAGGTATCGAACTTGGTAGTTCACCTGAGGAGATATTAACTAATTTACAAGAAAAAAATTACACTTCAAATCAGGTTCAATTTCCTGATAAATTAGCCTCTGATAATGAATATGAAAAACGATTAAGAGCCATTGATCAGGACACCCCTGCTAGATTCAATGCAGATAAAAGACGTTTGTATGGTGTTTCGGGTTCCGCTGGGAAAGTTGCGGTATTTGCTGTTCGTCTTGACACTTATCCAGCTGCAAAAAAAAATAAAGTATTTTATATTGGAACCAATGAACCAGATGTTCTATGGAAAATGCGTCGTGATATACTTTCTAATTTTAAGAATATTCCTACAACTGGAGATTATTTACATCGCGCTTGTTACGATGCTACCAAAAAATACAGTAAGGATAATTTTATAGTAATTGATCAACTAGGAACTAGGTTTATTCCCAAATTATTTGCCCTAAAACGTAAAGTGGATCTTATCGCTGGAAGATTTAAGTTTATGCCAGATAAATTTTCAGACCGATTGATGCAATTTTTAAGTAAATTATGGCCCAATCATTTACCACGCCGTATGGAAGAGTTTCGTGATTTATACGAGCATCATTGGATTATTGAAACCGCAGATGAAGCAATTGATGAATCAAGAGAGTATTTTGAAGAATTTTTTAAAAAATACGAGGGTGATTTTTTTGAATGCACCGATAAAGAAGGAAAAAAAGCGGTATTACATCGGTTTGTAGCAGGAAGTGCTATTGGACGTTATCATGCAATTCATCAAAAAGAAGTTGGACCAATGATGTCTATTGACGTCGCATTTCCAAGAAATGAAAAAAAATGGTTTGAAAACTTACCCACCGAGATTGAAGATCAATTGGAGATAAAACTTCATTATGGACATTTATTTTGTCATGTATTCCATCAAAACTATATCGTTAAAAAAGATGTCAATTCCAAAGCTCTAAAAAGTAAACTCTTGAAAATTTTTGATCAGAGAGGTGCTGAATATCCAGCAGAACATAATGTCGGACATGAATATTCTGCTAAACCTGTATTAATAAATTTTTATAAAGAATTAGATCCAACAAATGTTTTTAATACAGGTATTGGTAATACTAGTAAACTCAAATACTGGAAATAGCACCTACTTTACTAAAAAAAGCCTATATCAATATATAGGCTTCTTGTAAGAAAATTCTACATATTAAAGTTTGTGAGCGTAGCCAATTGAAAAAATAACTCCTCCAATACTACTTTCTCCATATTGATCATTAATTTGTATGGAGTTAAATCCATAGGAAGCTCTTGCATCAAAAAATAATTCACTGCTAGCATTCAAACTTTTACTAAGTCCAATTGCTAAAGTTCCACCAAAATTAACTGTTTTTAAATCGTCCTTAATATCAGTGCTTGCTCCGACAGGTGTAGGAGGTAATTCAGTATAAGGAGGAAGTCCATCTGGTCCAGGTAGAAAAATAGGATTGGTACCATCACTATTCAAATAAAATTGACTAGTCCCATCAGTAACTTGATTGGCATTAATTAAAACACCTACATAAGGACCAACAGCCACAGAGAATCGAACGTTATTACCCCAACCAAACTTAACCAAAGCTGGAACTTCGATATAACTGAGTTCAGACTTACTATCATAGGTAGCGTATAAAGGATTTTCATTTGTAATTGGTGGTAGACCTATAAAAGGAAAAAACATATTTAGTTGATCAGTCAATTCATCACTTAATATAGGCTGCAAACCATTTCTTTCTCCACCTCTTTGGGTATAGTTAAGCTCTGTTTGCATCGATATTAGTTCACTTAATTTAAACTCGAAGACCAAACCAAAATCAATTCCGGTTATTGATTCAAAATCCTCGGTGTAAATGTTTTCAGATTTACTAGATAAATTGCCTAAACTGTAACCTATCTTGGCTCCAATTTTTACTTCCGAATCTGGAGTTGTTGAAGCAACTTCCTCGGTGTTTTCTTGTGCAAAACCAGCGGTACCAAAACCTATTAATAATAGGTATAAAAGGCTTTTTTTAAAAAGTGTCATAGTTGTTTTTGTTTGATTATTTAAACCGAAAGTACTATTTTTTTAATAATTAAATAAACTTAAAAAAAAAATTTACTAAAATTTATATAAAAATCAAAAGCTAAAAATCTATTTTTAAAAGCTATTTATTTAATCTTTAATACTAATTTTCCTTTTTTATTTCCATTAAATAATCTTAGAAAAGTCTCATAAAAGTTTTCTAATCCCTCATAAATATCTTCTCTACTTTTAATTTTTCCTTCCATCATCCACATTCCCATTTGTAGACCAGCTTCCTGATATTCGTTGGCATAATCTAATACTACCATGCCTTGCATTGTTGCTCTATTCACCAATAGAGATAAATAATTTTTTGGAGCAACGATATCCTTTTTGTTATTGTATTGTGAGATAGCACCACAAATAACCACGCGCGCATTAAATCTTAATTTTGATAATGCCGCATCTAAAATAGGTCCTCCAACATTATCAAAATAAACATCAATTCCCTTTGGGCAT